>CAYLTW010000011.1:15537-41693 GCA_964386735.1 uncultured Woeseiaceae bacterium | reverse complement strand
TGCAGGTGATGACCGGGCCAGGCCTCGTGAAACGCGGTGGCTTCGGCATTGCCGCGGGACTGCTCTTCAGACTTGTGCAGCGGTATACGGTATTCGCCGGGCCGATCGGCGTTGCCACGCCGATAATGGGCAGACCGGCCGGTGCCTTCTTCATGCTCGGGGAATGGCACGACAATTACCGCTTGTTCAGGCATGTTACCGACCCACTTCGGCATCTCCGCCTCCGCGCGGCGTACCATCTCCTGAGAAAACGACAATAACTCTTCTTTGTCGGCGAAGCTGTCCGCGGGATCGGCTTTGGCGGCCTTGATGATTTCCACAAAGTCATCGATTCCGTATGCGGCCCGGCCAAGTTCAATCACGGTTCTGCGATTTTCGGCAACCGTCTTTTTGCCCAGTTTGTAAACATCCTCGGGCGATCGATCGAGCGTGGTGTAGGCGCGCAGGGAGGCTTCGTAGCACGCAAGTCCGTCCGGATTTGCGGTAATCGAGAGTTCTTCCCGGGCGGCTTCGAGATACTCATCCGTGAGGTAATCGCGGAAGCGCCGCAAGGCCGGGTTGATGGAATCCTCGACCAGCGTCAGCATCGCGGCCGCAAACGCCTCATCGCTACTGCGGGCACCCGGAGAATTGAACGGCGACTCCTCTGTGGGAAGGTTCAGCAGACCGTCGACCTGGTCAATCACGCGCTGCACGACTGTTTTTGGTGCCGAATAGCCCTGTGCCAGTCCGGCTTCGAGGTTTTCGACTTCCCGATCCGCAAACGCCGCAAATTTTTCCCAGCGTGTCAGCGCCTGCGCACGCTGATCCTCCGTATCCACGGGCTGTAGCTGCGCGAGTCGCGAATAGGACAGGTGCCAGCCGCCACCCATCTGATCGATATTCCACAGGTCCTTCCGGCATACGCGAAGACCGGCGTTCGCTCGCAACTTTTGAGTAAGAAGCGCGGCCGTGACCCATTCTGGCCTGCCTTTGAGGGCCGCTATGTCGATCGCCGCCAGCTCGAGACGCAGCGTATCTTCGAATCGCTGGTCCTTGAGGAGGGCCGCCGGGCTGTTATCGTAAAGCCCGTCATGGCGCTCAATATCGATGGCGGCAAAGTAGGCTCGCGAGGGCTTTTGCTGCAACGCCCACGAATAGTAGCGATCCGCAATATCGTTGACCGTGGTGCCGGGGTCCTGCGTTGCGGGCTGTTCCGTGCAGGCGGTTGCGCCGAAGACTGCGACTGCAAGGATCGCGAATCCGAGAATCGGAAAAAGAGTGATTTTCATACCGGCAGTATGGGGAGAATGCGGCCTGCTTGGCAAGAGGTAGACTCTGTCTCATTTGTGGTACTGCGTCACTATTAATTCAACGCAGGACATGGCACAAAGGCCCCTGATCCCACGTTTGGGGAGAGGGTCATGAAAACATTGCTTGGGCTGGTTCTGCTCACGGTGCCACTGGTCGCTGTGGCCGATTTCGTCGTGCCGATCGAGTCGGTTGAAACCTTTGTGAATATTCGCCTGGACCCGGAGCCCGGGACCGAGATTGTCGGCCGCCTGAGCCGTGGCGATCATCTGGTGTTCATCGAGACCGTCGACGGTTGGCACAAGGTGGAGTTGCCGGGCGGCGGCACCGGCTTCATACACGCAGATTGGGCGAACGTCGTGGTAGATGCGCCGGAGGCGGCGGATAAGGCCGTCGCAGAAGAGGCGCCGGAAGCGGTCGAGGAAGTGGTCGCAGAAGAGGCGCCGGAAGAAGTCGAAGAGGTCGTCGCTGAAGAGGCGCCGGAAGAAGTCGAAGAGGTCGTCGCAGAAGAGGCGCCGGAAGCGGTCGAAGAGGTCGTCGCGGCAGAGGCTACGGACACAGACGAAAAGCTCGCGGTCGTCGTTGCGGCGACGGCCGGGCAGCGGGGTCCCGCGGGACCGCCTGGTCCACCCGGGCCGCCCGGGCCACCCGGACCGGCCGGCTCTGGAAGCGGCGCCGAAAGTATCGCGTCGCTCAAAGGCACAGAAAACTTTCTCGTTCGATTCCGGGACGTCGCCAAAGGTGGCAACTCGCAGATTTTTGACGACGGTAATTTTGTCGGTATCGGCACCACGAAGCCGAAGCAGCGCCTCGAGGTGAACGGCAGTATTCAGATTCACGAACAAAACAGCAGTGTTGCTGGGCTGATGATTACTCAGTCGTCGGGTGAAACAGGTTACATCCTGCACAACCGGGCCAGCACCCTGACAATCGGCGCCGGGTCGGTAGACCGCATCACGATTGACCGGAACGGGAATGTCGGTTTCGCTGTTGAACGACCGGCGCACCCGATCGATATGGCCAGCGGTGCCCACGTTACGGCGGGCGGTGTATGGACCAACAGCTCGTCGAGGGAGCGCAAGGAAGACATCGCCGAATTGTCCGTTCAGGAGGCATTGCAGGCGCTGGCCGGCTTGCAGCCCGTGCAGTACCGGTACCGGAACAACGATCCCGAAACCTACGTTGGATTCATCGCGGAGGACGTACCGGACCTGGTCGCTATGGATGACCGCGAAAGCCTTAGCGCGATGGACATCGTCGCGGTGCTGACGAAAGTCGTTCAGGATCAGCAGCGGCGCATTGCTGAGCTCGAATCACGTCTTGCTGAAGTGAAATAGGCCCCGGTAGAACCAGGGCCTTGTAGTACTGAAAATTTCGGCTGATCTGATTGAATTCAGGGTGTGTTGGCCGCAATGTAGCGATCGACGACGCTGCTGAGCAATGACAGCGGTACCGCACCGTTGCTTAGCAACGCGCGATGAAAAGCGATCAGGTCGAAATCGACACCCAGCGCATCCATTGCCCTCTGACGTTCGCTTAATATCTGCAGCATGCCCACCATGTAAGCGGTCGCCTGACCTGGCCATACGCTGTAACGCCTGACTGCACCTTGTGAGTCGCCAAGGGACGCGCCCACATTGTCCTGGTTGAACTGCACGGCCTGATCGAAGCTCCAACCCATGCTGTGTATGCCGGTGTCAATGACGAGCCTTGCCGCCCTCAGCGCTTCGAACTGCAGCCGGCCAAGGTTTCCAAACACGTCGTTGTCGTACCACCCCAATTCGAACGCGAGTCGCTCGGCGTACAGGGCCCAGCCCTCCGTGAACCCGGTACTGCGCACGACTTTCCTGAACAATGGTGCATTCGATTCCGCGGCAATCGCAATCTGCGTATGGTGGCCCGGCAGGGACTCGTGAAATGTCAGTGTTGGCATCATTGCATAGGGCTGATCAAAATCAGTGCCTGCGAAAAACGTACCTGGGCGCGATCCGTCAAACGACGGTGGGATGTAGAACCCGCCGGACGGGTGCGGTAGTACAACCACACTGGCGTTAGGGAAAATGTCAAAGGCCTGGGGCAGGTTTGCCTCCGCAAAAGCGACAAGGTCGACGAAGGTCTGAAACGAATCTGCTGCCAGCACCGTGCCGCCGTCCGTTTCAACGCGGGAATAAAGTTCCTGCAAGGATTCTGTTTGATCGTCCGGATATCCGAGCTGATCGAAGATCAGGCGCATCTCAGCCCTGATTCGCAACAGCTCGTCAAGGCCCAGCTGATGAATTTCAGCTGCTGTCAGGTTCGTTGTGGTGTGGTGTTGCAGTATGTAGTCGTAGTACGCGGGGCCGCCAGGGAACTGGCCGACGCCGATAGCAGCAGGCGCTGTACTAATCAATGACTGCAGCGTATTCAAAAGGTTCTGATACCCCGGGATAACATCGACTGTGACGCTGTTCAATGCCAGGTCGCGAAAGTTGGCGCGTTGCAAAGTGGTGAGCCCAGGGACCACCGCTACACGATCGCGAAAGGACTGATTGATTGGATTGTCCAGTGCGGAAATCTGTAACAACTCAGTTATCTGATCGATCGCAATCTGCATTGAAAGTGCGGGTTCGATAATGCCCGCGTCCCGCTGCCGCTGCAGGTGTGCCACCAGCTGTGCAAATTTCGTGTCGACGGCGCTGAGCCGGTTCAGATAGTCCTGTGCGTCCTGAGCTGTCTCTACCGGATGAAGCTCTTCAAAGAATCGCCGCATGTTTCCTGGTACGCCGAAAACAGAATAGGTTGCCGGAAAGGGGTGGAGATCGAACGCCTGTTCATCGAGAAAATCCTGCAGGTACCACGCGTACACATCGTAATTGAGTCGTTCGTCCGCGCTGAGCATCGACCGGTCGTAGGTGAGAAGCTTGTCCAATGCCAACTGGTAGATCGTCCAGGTGTCGGCGCGATATTGAGTGCCCCAATCGTTGAGCCTCGCAATTTTCTGTGGATAAATATCGTCCAGCGCAGTTGCTACGAGCGTTTCGGGCGAGCGGCCGAGCAGTCCGCCAAATGAGACCTGGTAGAAATCGGTCAGCGTCAGGCCTTGAATATCCTGCGTAAATTTTTCAATTGCGGTCGGCTCGACCGGCGCCGGCGGTGGCGGGGGTGCTGGCGCGGCGGCGCCGCCGCCGCCACAGGCCGACAGAATTACGAGCGCAAATGCAGCGAACGACTTTTTCATTCGTTTAGTCCCAAGTTTTGAAAATCCCTGAGTCTTTTAGTCCCTTCCGGGTCAAAAAAGTTCGGGAGAGTATGGCCAGATATTTGAATTCTCAACGATTTTGTGACGGCGGTCAACGCAATATTCATGGTCTTGTTCGACACTGGTAGCCGCTTCGGAGCCATCATGAAAAACGTTTTCATTTTCTTGTTGTTGACATGCGGCATTGCTTCCAATGCCGCCGCTGATGTGTGGCAGTGGGTGGATGCGAAAGGCGATACGCATTTCGTCGACACAAACCGGCCGATCTACACCTGGGTCGACGACTACGGGAAGGTGGTCTTCAGCGATACACCGGACCACGAAGACGCAATCAGCGTTCAATTCGTGTGGGTATCCTCAGGTACCCTCAACGACCTGAAAGGCGCGGGCGACAAAAGTGACGACGATCCGTACGCACGTCCAGGCGAGACAGCCGAAGAACGCGCGGAGCGCAAGGCAGCAGAGAAATATTACTGCGACCGCGCTACCGAGATTTACGAATCCTATGTCAACGCACCGCAGTTGTACCGGACCAGCGACGCCGGCAAACGCGAGTATCTGTCAGGCAGAGAGGCCGTCGCAATGATTGCCGAAACGAAGGCGAAAAAGGACGAGATCTGTCGCTAAAAGCCCTGTTTTGCGCCAAACAATATCTGCATACTATCGATCGTCGGGTCGCCATCCAGTGGAAATGCGATGTCGACGTGAAGGACCTTTCTGGTACCCAGGCGTGTTGGTGCAAAACGAAGTCCCACGCCGACATCCTTTAGCCAACCCAGGTTCGGTCCACCGACAGGATTTTCACCGAAAACGCGGCCGGCATCGAAGAAAATCGCTCCACCGACTCGAAACAGCTGAAACGGGTACCAGTCGGTGAAGTAACGTTGTTCAATCGTTATCTGCGCTCGGCTGTCGCCCGACTGGTAACGAAGCGGGTAACCGCGCAGACCCGTATCGCCACCGACTTCCACCGGATTGTCGAGGTCGAGGTTTTGGCCGGCGGTCGCGTTGAGTGCGGCGAAAAACAGGGTCTTCTCGGACCGCCGCGAGTAATATCGCGCGTTAATGTTGAACGTTGCATTCGCTGTATCTCCGCGTTCCCTGCGACCACGAATATTCGCTGATAGCAGAAGCGCCTTTTTTTCCATCGAACCAAAGCCCGCGTTGGCCGTGACCGTATAAAGCAAAGCATCGCGGCTGGAACCGAACTGCGTGTTGGCCAAGCCCAGCGTCGCCGCAAATCGCGTGCCGAAGTAAAAATCTTCGGAGCGGTCGATCTGGTCGGTATTGGCGGACTTCTCAAACTCGTCCTCGAGTATCTCTATGCCGAAAAACGGGTAAACGAATTTCCTGTCTTCGGGAATAGCTGCCGGCAATGTGGGATTCGCAACCGCCGAAAACAGATTCTCATCGTAGACAGCACCTGCCGTCCATCGTCGTACCCATCGGTTCCTGAGTCCCGCTGACCAGCCGCCGAAAATACGTTGGCTTTTTCGCGTATGACTGTACTCCGCGGCCTCATTGCCTAAAACGTACAGGGCGCTGCGCCGTTCATCATCGAGCAGAAAGCCGCCGGCCGTCCACTTTGCATCCAGTGCGTGAAAGGGTTTGGCGATCGAAAACAGGTTCGAGTGTCCATCGGAGTTGTCGGCGATACGCAGTTCGATTGCCACCCAGCTCTGGCCGAGCTGGCGGTCCGAGAATTGGAAAGCCTGGGATACACGGTCTACGTCATCCGAGCGTGTAAACTTGACGCGCTGGCCGTAACCAAGAAGATTCGTTTCTTCAATGCCGATTCTTGTCTTGTTCTGGCCACCGCTTCTGGATAGCGACAGCTCCGGGCCCAGCGTCCAGGAGTCGCGCGTGTTGACCGTTACATCGACCGTCCCGTCATCCTGCGCCGCCGCGCTGATGGATGCGTCGTACAGGTAACGATTACCCCTCAGGATTCGTTCCGATTCTTCCAGGAGGCGCTTGTCATAGAGCTCCCCTTCGTAAAAAAGCAGTTGCTTCGAAATGACCTTTTCGCGCGTCATGATGTGAAGCCGATTCACCAGTCGGTATAGTGCGTTGTCCTCCTTGGATTTGCTCGTGTCGAAGACGTTTTGACGTTCGAGCGAAATGCTGCCAATCAAGGCATTTTCAGGAATCTTTGCCGACTCGTCTGCTGCTGCTGTCGCGGCGAGCGACAGGCCGAAAATTACGAGGCTCAAGCGCATTTAGGTATTGTGAACGAAGTGGTCCTCGATGACCTGTGCGACGCAGCATGTCAGTCTCTTACCCGTTTCAATGTGCAAGAATTCGTTCGGCCCGTGCGCATTCGAATTCGGACCCAACAATCCCGTTACGAGGAACTGTGCTTCGGGAAACGTCTCGCCGAGCATGCCCATAAAAGGGATGGTACCGCCGGTGCCCATGTACATTGACGGCTTGCCAAAGAAAGCCTCTGAGCCTTTGTGCATGGATTTCTCGAGCCAGCCTGCGACAGGTGGCGCGTTCCAGCCTGCCATGGTCGAGTCAGCTGAAAATTGTACCTTGCTCATTGGTGGCGGGTCTGCTTCCAGAATGTCCTTCATAACAATGGCTGCATTCTCGGCGTCGCACGTTGGTGGCAATCGGAAGGAAAGTTTCAACGTAGTGAATGGCAGTTGTACATTGCCCGCGTTGACGAGTTCGGGAAGACCGTCAGCGCCAGTAACGCTCAACGCGGGCCTCCAGGTATTGTTCAACAGCAATTCGTAGGGCGACTCATTCGGCGACGGTTGCGACACCGCCCAGGGATATTTTTCGAAAACGGAGGCGCCAAGAGTTTTCGCCGCGAGCCCGGCTTGTTCTGTGCGTTGCTGCGGGATGTCGACATACAGGGCATCCGGCAACAGCTTGCCGCTATCCTGATCTTCTATGCGGCTCAGTAATTTCCTGAGTACGCGAAAGCTCGAAGGCACAATACCCCCGGCGCCGCCCGAATGAACGCCTTCGGTCAGTACATCGGCGCGCAGCGTGCCGGTGAGGTTTCCGCGCAGGGACGTCGTACACCAGAATTGATCGTAGTTACCGCATTCCGCGTCCAGGCAGACGACCAGGTCGGGTGAGCCAAGGCGCTCACTGAGAAGCTCAAAGTAGTGCGGCAGATCAAAGCTGCCGCTTTCTTCGCATCCCTCGATCAGTACGACGCAGTGGGCGTGCGGTATCCCCTGCTCCTGGAGCGAGCGAATGGCGGTCACCGATCCGAATGTCGCATAGCCGTCATCGGCACCGCCGCGACCGTAGAGCTTGCCGTCCTTGATGACTGGCTGCCATGGGCTAAGGTCTTCGTTCCAGCCACTGAACTCGGGCTGTTTGTCATAGTGTCCGTACAGTAGTACCACATCCTCGGAATCGCCTGGGATGTCGAGAAACAGCACGGGTGTGCGCCCCTCGATACGCACGATTTCAATCGTCATATCCTTGATCGGCTGTTTTTGGCACCACGCCTCGATCATCTGCACAGCCTGTTCCATATAGCCGTGTTCTTCCCAGTCCGGATCGAACAGGGGCGATTTGTTTGGAATTTTTATGTATTCGCAAAGTTCGGGGATGATCGACGAGTCCCACATCTCGTTAACGAAATCAGCCGTTTTTTCGTTGTCCATGTCCTATTCGCCGGATGTCAGTGCGCGGTACAGCGTGCGCGTCATTAGCTCGGTGCTGATGAAGCGCCAGTCGTAATCATCGTGATACACGGACAATGGGTCGGCCAGCAAGACGTCTTCGATCGTCCTGCCCTGGTCAACAAGCATTTTGACGCGTGCCTGGCTGTCAGTGAGCATCAACAGGTCCCGCCGCAAATCAGCTTTGGTTCCGAGCTTTCCATGCCCAGGAATAATTATTGTGTCGTCATCGGCCATGGCGAGCAAGCGTTTCTGCCCGGCGATGAAACCGTCTACCGTGCCGCCGTTGTCGAGATCGATGTAAGGGAACATATGATTGAACATGATATCGGCAGCATGAATTACGTTCACATCGGGGAAATAGATTGCTGTGTCGCCGTCAGTGTGTGCCTTCGGAATGTGAAATGCCCGTGCTTCAAGTCCGTTCAGGTGAAAGGTCACGCCTTCGCCGAACGTTATGACGGGCAGGCCGGTTTCACCCCCTGAAATTTCCGGGTTTTCCAATAGTCGCTTGCGAACGTTGTCGTGCGCGAACATTACAACACCATTGTTTACGAAGTGTGCATTGCCACCAGTGTGATCGCCGTGTACGTGCGTGTTAATTACGAAATTGATCGGTTTGCCTGCAACCCGAGAGACATGTTCCAACACGATCGGCGCTGTAGGTTCGTAACCGTCATCGATCATTACGACGTAGTCCGTACCGACGAGCAAGCTCAGGTTACCGCCGGCAGAACCGTCAATACCTTCGACCATGAAAAAGCCGGGGGCGACCTTTGTCGATTTGACTGACGTGGCGTATTGCGCCGCTGCCGTCGTCGTGGCCAGCATGAATAGTACGATAGGGATTATTTTCATCGTGTTCCTAAGGGTTGCCTGGGATCTCGCCCGCATGGCGGGCTCCTACGAGTTGCTCGGGAATGAGAACTGAGCGCTTTCGCGGACGCCACCCGATGGCCAGCGCTGCGTGATCGTCTTGCGGCGCGTGTAAAAGCGCACGCTGTCCGGGCCGTAGGCGAACAGATCGCCGAACAGGGACCGTTTCCAGCCACCGAAGCTGTGATACGCCACGGGTACCGGCAATGGCACATTGATACCGACCATGCCAACCTTGATTTTGTCGGCAAAATAACGTGCGGCCTCACCGTCGCGGGTGAAAATACAGGTACCGTTACCGTATTCGTGGTCATCGATGAGTTGCATCGCCCGCTCCTCGGATTCCGCGCGTACGACGCACAGAACCGGGCCAAAAATCTCTTCCTGGTAAATACGCATCTCCGGCGTAACCCTGTCGAAAAGGCATGGCCCGAGAAAGAAGCCGTCCTCGTGACCGTCGACGACCAGGCTGCGCCCGTCAACAACAAGGTCTGCCCCTTCTTCAATGCCGAGGTCAACGTAGCTGCGAACCTTGTCATGATGCGGCTTCGTGACGAGCGGCCCCATGTCATTCGATGTATCGGTACCATTGCCGACTTTCATGTCCCCCAGGCGCTCCTGAAGCTTGCGGACGACCTCGTTGGCTGTTTCATCACCGACGCACACGGCAACGGAAATTGCCATGCAGCGCTCGCCGCAGGAACCATAGGCTGCGCCGGTCAGTGCGCTGACGGCATAGTCGATATCGGCATCCGGCATGACGATGGCATGATTCTTCGCGCCGCCGAGCGCCTGAACGCGCTTGCCGTTCTTTGCTCCGGTTTGGTATATGTACTCCGCGATCGGCGTCGAGCCCACAAAGCTGACGGCCTGTACCCGATCGTCCTCAAGCAGCGTGTCCACAGCTTCCTTGTCGCCATTGACAACGTTCATCACGCCGTCAGGCAAACCCGCTTCCTTGAGCAGTTGCGCACACAACATTGGCGCTGTCGGGTCTTTTTCGGACGGTTTCAATACGAAGGTATTGCCGCAGGCGATCGCCATCGGGTACATCCACATCGGTACCATCGCCGGAAAGTTGAACGGTGTAATGCCGGCGACGACGCCGAGAGGCTGCAACTCTGACCAACTGTCAATCGACGGACCAACGTTCTTCGAATGTTCGCCCTTGAGCATTTCCGGAATACCGCAGGCGAAATCGACGACCTCGACACCGCGCAGGAATTCGCCCATGGCATCGTCAAGCACTTTTCCGTGCTCACTGGTAATTGCGGCAACGATCTCGTCGGCATGCTCCTCAAGCAATGTCTTGAATCTGAACATCACCTTCGCGCGCTTCGCAGGCGGCGTATTTCGCCACGCGGGGAAGGCCGCGGCGGCGGCAGCGATCGCGTCTCCGACGGTCTCGCGTGAAGCCATCGCGACCTGCCTGGTAACCTGGCCGGTCGCCGGGTTGGTGACGGGAGCGGTTCGGTTCGAATCAGCGACGACAGTGCCATTGATGAAATGTCCAATGACGTTCGACGTGTCTGTGGATTCAGCTGGATGTGCACTCATCTGTTTTCTCCGAGTGTTTCGACTACTCGATCGAATCGAGGATACGGCGAATAGCGTCGAACGCCCGTGACCAGTCGTCGACGTTTGAATTCAGGAAAGGCGAGAATTGCAGGCAATCCATGCCATTGCGAAGGACTATATTCTCCTCCCAAAAACATTTCTTGTGCACTTCAAGGCCGCGTGCGCCAGGAGCGCCTTCGCGTGGCGCGAGTTCAATGGCGCCCATGAGCCCCATATTTCGCACATCAATGACCTTGTCGTGATCACCGAATGAGTGCAACAGGTCTTCGAAGGGCCTGGCCAATGCCGTAGCCTGTTCGAAAATGCCTTCTTCTTCATACACATCCAATGTGGCAAGGCCAGCCGCTGCGGCGACCGGGTGCCCGGAATAGGTGTAGCCGTGAAAAAGCTCGATAATCTGGTCGGGGCCCTGCATGAAGGCATCATAGACATGGTCGCGAACCAGCACAGCACCCATCGGGATAACCCCGTTTGTGAGTCCTTTGGCGGTTGTGATGATGTCGGGTATCACGCCGAAACAGTCGGCTGCGAATGGCTGGCCGAGGCGACCAAAGGCGGTAATGACCTCGTCAAAGATCAACAGGATGCCGTGTTTGTTGCAGATTTCACGCAGGCGCTCGAGGTAGCCGATCGGTGGCGGCAGGATGCCGGTGGAGCCTGCGACTGGCTCGACAATGACCGCAGCAATGTTGCTGCCATCGTGCAGTGCGGCCAGTCCCTCTAGGTCATCGGCGAGGTGCGCTCCCCATTCGGGTTGTCCGCGCGTAAACGCGGTGTGCTCGAGCTTCATTGTGGCGCGAATATGATCCACACCGGGGATCAGGTTGGCGCTGAAAACCTTGCGATTCGGCACGATACCGCCAACCGACATACCGCCGAAGTTGACGCCGTGATAGCCACGTTCGCGGCCGATCAATCGTGTACGGTTGCCTTCGCCGCGCGCCCGATGAAAACCGAGTGCGATCTTGAGTGCGGTATCCACCGACTCCGATCCGGAATTTGTGAAAAAGCAGTTCGTAAATCCATCGGGCGCGATTTCGACGACACGCTCAGCCAACTCGAACGACCGGCTATTGCCCATCTGAAACGACATCGCGAAATCGAGTTCTGCTACCTGCTTCTGTACGGCCGCGACGATTTTCGGATGGCAGTGACCAACGCCGCTGGTCCACAATCCTGCGAACAGGTCGTAGACCTTTGCGCCATCTTTTGTTGTGTAATAGTGGCCGCTTGCACCGGTGATCATGCGGGGTTCTTTCTTGAAATCCCGATTCGCCGTAAACGGCATCCAGTATGCATCGAGATTGTTGGCGGTCGCGCTCATTCTGCGTGTCTCCGTAGCGGGCAGGTCAAAGGAGAAAGAGTGTACGCCCGGAGTGCATTGTTGAACAATTAGTGGCAAAGTTACGCCCCTTCGATTAATCCCTTTCCTGGAATTTCATGAGTCAGTTTGGTACCGAATTTTGCGATCAGTTCGCGATCGCTCGATTCGAGAACGATGCGTGGCAAGCCCACGCAATTCAGGCACTGAAGCCGCTTGAGTTGCATCCGGCCGCACACGTATTTCACTACGCGAGCACCTGTTTCGAGGGTTTCAAGGCCTATCGCTGGTCGGACGGCAAAGGCCGCATTTTTCGTTTGCACGATCATGTCGCGCGCATGCAAAAGAGCGCGGCGTCTTTGCGGCTGCCAGTTCCGGATGCCGAAGCGCTTGCCAACATGGTTATTGAGCTGGTCCGGACCCATGTTGACGCGATTCCGGCGCCACCAAGTTCCTTATACCTGCGGCCGACGCTGATCGGAACATTGCCAAACATCGGTGCGGCCGCATCTCCGTCCACCGAGGCCATACTGTATGTGCTGGCCTCACCCGTAGGCGATTATTTCGCGGGTGGCTTGCGCCCGCTCAGGCTGCTCGTCGAGGATCAACGTTCGCGTTCGACCGAGCAGCTCGGCAGCACCAAAACGGGCGGCAACTATGCGGCGGCGCTGGGCCCGACGCTCGATGCAAAAGAGAAATACGGAGTGGACCAGGTATTGTTTTGTCCGAACGGCGATGTGCAGGAAACCGGTGCTTCGAATTTCCTGTTGGTCAACGACGAAGAAGTTGTCACAAAACCGCTGGACACCACGTTCCTGCACGGCATGACACGCGCGTCAATCCTTAGCCTGGCCACTGACCTTGGCTACCGGGTCAATGAACGCGAGTTCACGGTTGACGAACTTCTCAAGTGGTCGCAAAACTATGAAGCCGCTCTTTCCGGTACGGCGGCCTGCCTGACGCCAGTTGGCACCCTGGTCTACGAAGGCAGGGAAATCCCGGTTCGCGACGGCAAGGCCGGCCCCAATGTCGAAAAACTAAGGTCCGCCCTGCAATCGATTCAGTATGGTGATGCGCCGGACACGCATGGCTGGCTGACTGAGGTCTGACCGGCCCGAATTGACGCGGGGACTGCTAGATCGCCCTCGAGAATCTTTGCATTGCTACGGCGTCGGCAATATGGCGATCGAAGATCATCGCGATGTTGCGGAGAAGCAAGCGCCCCTTCGCGGAAACTCCTATGCGTTCCGAGTCGATCGTTACGAGACCATCTTTCGCGAGCGGTCTCAGCCGGTCGAGCTCCGCTTCAAAGTAGCGCCGAAAATCCAGCTCAAATCGTGTGTCGAAATCGGCAAATCGCAATTCGTCGTAGCACATTATCGCCTGAATCACAGCGGCCCTGCGCTGGTCATCGAGGTCAACCGAGATTCCTTTTGCGACAGGCAGTTTGCCCGACTCGAGTAAAGTCTCGTATTGCATGGTTGTCGAAACATTCTGGCTGAACGATGTACCGATACTGCCGATGGAACTTATGCCGAGCCCGACAAGGTCGCAGTGGCGATGTGTCGAGTAACCCTGGAAGTTGCGTTGCAGAGTGCCGTTGCCCCGGGCGATGACGAGATCATCGTCCGGCAGGGCGAAATGGTCCATTCCGATGTAGCAGTAGCCGGCAGCGCTAAGCTTTTCGATCGTCCGTTGCAGTATCAGCAGCTTTGAGTCAGCGCCTGGAATGGCGGCGCTGTCAATCATGCGCTGACCTTTGAATCGCTCCGGCAGGTGCGCATAGTTGTAGGCGGCTATTCGGTCGGGCCGCATCGCAATCACCCGATCCAGCGTGCGGTCGAAACTGTCGATCGACTGGTATGGCAATCCGTAGATCAAATCGAAGGACACAGAGCGAAAACCCGACGCCCGCGCAGCGTCTATGAGCAAACCGATATCCTGCGCCGATTGCACGCGATTGACGGCCTCCTGAACGGTCGTATCGAAATCCTGAACGCCCAGGCTCAGGCGATTGAAACCCAGCCCGGCAAGTTCCTCGATGCGTGCAACATCGACCGTACGTGGATCGACTTCGATCGAGAATTCGTGTTCGTCCCGGCTTTCGAAACCGAACGCGTCGTCCAGTTTTCGCATCAGGTCTGCAAGTTGCCGCGTATCGAGATAGGTCGGTGTGCCGCCACCGAAGTGCAGTTGCTCAACGTTGCGCCCGTCTTCGAACAACGCGGCTTGCAGATCGATTTCGCGGTACAAAAGTTCGAGGTAACGGACGACCCGCGATTGATTGCGCGTCACAATCTTGTTGCAGGCGCAGTAGTAACAAAGTGTATGGCAAAAAGGGATGTGTACGTACAGCGACAGGGGCAGGTCCGATTTATTGCTGCGACGCGCGTCCTGCTCGTAGTCCGCCGCCGTGTACCATTCGTCAAACTGCAGCGCTGTCGGGTAGGACGTATAACGTGGCCCGCGGCTGTCATAGCGGCGAATCAGTTCCGGGTCAAAACAGATCGGAGCGGCATTGGCTTGCGGGGCACTCATGGTTGTAATCGTCGCCGAATCCGCATGCGGCGGGTATGGGTATTTGCACTTATGCGAGTTTCGGCGCCGCATCTCGCAACAAATGCGTCATCGACAGGACAGCCGTGAACAGGAGTATCGCAACTGCCTGGTGGGTTGCAGCCAGGGCTGTCGGCACGATGTAGAGCAACGTAAGAATGCCTAGCGCCGCCTGCACGAGTGTCAAAGCGAGCAGCCAGTGAGCAACGGTCGATACACGCTTGCTTTGCGTTGTCCTGCGGATGCCGGCCCAAAAAGCGACGACGGCAAAAAACGTTGTGATTGCCAGGACGCGGTGGTCGAATTGCGCCGTCGCTGGATTGTCGAAAAAATTTCGCCAGACAGGCTCGACCGCCATAACGCCGGGCGGTATCCAGTAATCGCCCATCATTGGAAACGTATTGAACATCTTGCCGGCCTTGAGGCCGGCGACGAACCCGCCCGAGATGACGGTAATACTCACGAGCGAAGTCAAGGCGATGGCTTTAGCAAACCAGGGGTGTCGTTTGACTGATGTACGCGGTAGCAGCAAGGAAAGAGCCACCCAAAACATATAAGCATAGATCAAAACGGCGGCAACAAGATGCGCTGTCAGTCGGTACTGGCTGACGTGCGGATCGTCGACAAGACCGCTCTTGACCATGTACCAGCCAATCAGGCCCTGCATTCCGCCAAGCACGAACATCAGCAGATACTTCGGCCACTCGCTTCTGAGAATGTAGCCCTTGATCGCAAGTACCAGGAACGGAACCAGAAACACGATGCCAATAACGCGGCCGAGCAGTCGATGCAGGTACTCAAGCCAGAATATGTCCTTGAATGCCTCGACATCCATGTGTGCATTGACGCTTTGAAACTCTGGCGACCGCTGATACATCTGAAACGTTTTCTGCCACTCGGCATCATTTAGCGGCGGCAAGACGCCCGTAACGGGCTTCCAGTCAACCATCGAAAGACCGGAACCGGTGAGTCGCGTTACACCTCCCAGCACCACCATCACGAACACGAGCCCGCAACAAATGAGCAGCCAGGTCGCTACGCATCGCCTCTCGTATTGCCGCTGCGCGGGATCGTTCATGGTGCCCCTTCAGATATTCGCCAAAATTGCGGCATAGTCTAGCAGCCGCGAGCGCGGAAGCGATTGCAACAAACGCAGACGTGATAATGTTTGGCTGTGCGACTTAGGAAATGCAACAACATCGCGGATTTGCGGCAGCTGGCCAGGCGGCGGCTGCCCGCGCCAGTGTTTCATTATCTTGATGGCGGCGCCGACGATGAGCTCACGCTCGCGCGCAATACCAGTGCATTTGATGACTACGAGTTGTTGCCCTCGCAGCTGTCCAATGTCAGCTCGATCGACACAAGATCTACATTGTTCGGTCAGCAAGTCGACTGGCCTGTCATGATTGCGCCGACCGGAGCATCGAAGTTGTTTCATGGCGCCGGCGAGCCGGCAGTCATTCGCGCGGCTGAAAAATTCGGCATGATCTACAGTCTGTCGACGCTCGGCACAACGACGATTACGGACGCGGCCGGTGTTGCCGATGTTCCGAAGATGTACCAGGTCTATATCTTCAGGGACCGGGCGTTAACACGCGAATTTATCGATCTTTGCAAGGCATCAGGCTACGTTGCGCTTTGCCTGACCGTAGACACACCGGTCGCGGGCAATCGTGAACGCGATTTTGTGCACGGTTTCTCGGCACGACCACAATCTCGTCTGCGACAGCTCCTGAGCTTTGCCAGCCATCCGGGATGGGTTGCAAGAGCGGTGATTCGCAAGGACCTGGATATGGTCAACATTACGCGCAGCGAGTCCGCCGCACAGTCAATCGAAGGCGATATACGGCAATTCATCGACGCGCAGCTTGAACGGTCGCTCACGTGGAAAGACGTGGAGTGGTTACGGCAGCAATGGGACGGGCCGCTGGTTGTCAAAGGAGTGTTGACTGTTGAAGATTGTCGCAAGGCGGCGGATGCGGGCGCGACGGCCGTCATGTTGTCAAATCACGGCGGACGGCAGCTCGAGTCCGCGCCGGCACCCGTGGATTGTATTGCGGCGGTAGCAGATTCGTTACGGGACCGCCTCGAAATCATCTGCGACGGCGGCATACGGCGCGGCAATCATATCGTCAAGGCGCTGGCGTTAGGCGCCAACGCCTGCAGCATCGGACGTGCTTATCTCTACGGTCTTGCTGCGGGCGGGCAGGCAGGAGTCGAGTTCGCCCTGGGAACATTGCGGTCGGAGTTCGAACGAACGATGGCGCTGGTCGGTGGCAACTCGGTTGCGCGGCTGGGCCGCAGCCACGTTCAGAAGCGGTGTTGTCCGCGGCAATAGACGCGATATTTTGTGCGAACGAGTATCGTTGGCGACGCATAATGAGTAGGATACTGGCTGCCGTGTACAGGTCGCATATTTTGTCATTGAGGTAGATATGTCAGAGCAACGCATTTCGGGAACCGTAAAGTGGTTCAACGACGACAAGGGATTTGGGTTTATCGAACGTGAGGATGGCAAGGACGTATTTGTCCACCATAGCGCGATTGCGATGGAGGGATTCAAAACGCTGAAAGAAGGACAAAGGGTCACGATGGAAGTGACCGAGGGTCAAAAAGGCCCGCAGGCCGAAAATGTAATGGCGGAGTAGCCGGCACGAACCGGATTTCCGGGTGTGTACACATTGTGGCCGCCGGTTTCGATTGAGGGTGAGCGTTAGTGGCTGCACCACGCTACGTCGGATTTAATGCGCAAACAATCGGCTTCCTGAAAGAACTCGCCGCAAATAACAATCGCGAGTGGTTCGGGGAAAACAAGAGCCGTTATGAGGAGCTGGTGCTCGATGTGGCGCTGCGCTTTATTCAGTCAATGCAGGATCCCCTTGCCGGCATTGCACCGCATTTTGTTGCCACGCCGACTCGTGTCGGTGGTTCGCTGATGCGTGTCTATCGGGATACCCGGTTTTCAAACAACAAAATACCGTACAAGACCAATATTGGTATCCAGTTCCGTCATGAGCTGGCAAAGGACGTGCACTCGCCGGGTTATTACGTCCACATTGAACCGGATAGCGTTTTTCTCGGCGCTGGCATGTGGCGGCCGGATTCAGAGCCGCTACGCCATATTCGCGAGCGAATCGCGGCGAAGTCCGCGGAATGGCAGCGTACGATCGGCGATTCCGGTTTCAAACGTCACTTCAAGCTCGGTGGCGAATCGCTGACGCGGCCACCGCGCGGTTTCGACAAAGATCATGAATGCATCGATGACATTAAGCGCAAGAGTTTCATCGCTGTAAAGGATATGGATGTCAACGCTTGCCTGAACCCGCGATTCCAACAGCGGGTCGAGACTGCGTTCAAGAGCGCCACGCCCTACGTCAGGTTTCTTTGCCGCGCGGTTGGCGTGCCGTCTTAACCCGAGGGAGCGTTTCGCCGTGAGCGTTTTTTCCAATGTTGCCTTTGACGATCATGAGCGTGTCCTGTTTTGTCGCGATCGCTTAACCGGTCTGAATGCCATTATTGCAATTCACTCGACGGTCCTCGGTCCGGCCGCTGGCGGCACGCGGCAATGGTCGTACGCAGATGACGAAGAAGCACTCTACGATGTTCTGCGACTGTCGCAGGGCATGAGTTACAAGAACGCAATGGCCGGGCTGAAATTCGGCGGCGGCAAAGCAGTCATAATAAAGAGCCCGGATTTTAGAGCCAGCGACGATCTGTATGCCCGCTTCGGAGATTTCATCGAAACGCTGCATGGCGACTACATCACTGCCGAAGATGTTGGCATGTCGCCCGAGATCATGCAGAGCATAGCCACGCGCACACGATTCGTCACAGGACTACCGACGACCGGCGGCAAGGCTGGCGGCGACCCGTCACCGAAGACTGCCTTCGGAATTTTTCGCGGTATTGAAGCAGCCATTCGTTTCAAGCTCGAACGCGACAAGCTTGCGGACACGAGCGTGGCCGTACAGGGCATCGGCAATGTCGGCTATCACCTTTGTCGTTTACTTCAGGAGGCCGGCGCGAAACTTATCGTTGCGGACATCGATCCGGCGAAAGTACAGCGTGTTTGTGATGAATTCGGGGCACGCGCAGTCGGCCCTGACGAGATATTATTTTGCGACGTGGACGTGCTCGCACCCTGTGCACTCGGCGCCATTCTGACCGAGGAATCAATCCCACGCCTGCGAACAAGCATCGTCGCCGGTGCGGCGAACAATCAGCTGCAAACGACGGAGGATGGGCGGCGACTGGCAGACGCCGGAATTTTGTACGCCCCTGATTACGTCATCAATGGCGGTGGCATCATCAACGTGGCCTGTGAATTCTCGGGGGATGTCGATGATCACGGAGTAATGGAACTGGTTGCCAGGATCGGACCACGGCTTAGCGGAATATTTGAGGAGTCTGCGGTGACCGGCAGACTGACCAATGACATTGCCGATGAACAGGCGCGGCGAATTATCGAAGCTGGTCCTTAATGGCCTGCACCAGATCTCCCGCGTCGGGCCGATCTGCAATCGTCTTTGACATTTTGATATAGCTGATGATGCCAGCCGCGTCCACGACGATGGCCGTTGGCCATATCGTGTCGGCGCCGTACTCCTTGAGATAATCGCCTGGCACGCCCGAGACGTGTACAAGCCCAAGCTGGCGCGAAACCTGCAGCATTTCGTCGAGCCAGAATTCGAATTCGACTTCGAAGAAGTCAGCGACACGTCGTGTCGTTTCGAGCGGCTTGGGCGTGACCAGGATCAATCGTGCTCCGAGGTCCACGATATCTTTGTAGGAGCGAGTCAGATTTTCGACCTGGGAACTGCAGAACGGGCACCAGCTTCCGCGGACGAACAGCAACACGGCCGGTGCGCCATGCAATTGTGTTGACCGGACCGGGTCACCCTGCTCGTCCACCGCGGAAAAGTCAGGCAACGGCCGGCCGCGACGCAGAGCCGCCGGTACCGGCCTGCCCGATTTGGCGCGAAAAAACAGCCACCACGCTGCGATAGCAGCAGTAGCGGCGGCGAGCCAAACGAGTAGGTGATTCATAGCGGCATTGCCTCCGGGTCTCGCCAAGCTTGGGTCAAGGAGCGCGCGGCGTCAATCCGTGGACACAATCGTCGTTATGTGGATACTGTCAGGCTCGTCACAATGTTTAGAGCTGGTAATGGCCGAAAACCCCGTCCTTTGGGCTCCGGGCGCCGAACGACAGCAGGCATCCCACATGTATCGCTTCATGGCGAAACAATCGTTCGGCAACTACGACGAACTGTATCAGTGGTCGATTGACGAATCGGCCGCATTTTGGCAGGCGCTGCACGAGTATTGCGGCGTCGCCTTCACATCGCCGGCACAGGCGGTGCTCGTCCGCAAAGACAACATCATGGATGCCGGCTGGTTTGACGGCGGCACGTTGAACTACGCGCAGCATTTGCTGCGCCACGAAGGTCCTCGAGCCGCACTGATTTTCCGTGGCGAGGATGGCAGTCGTCGCGAAATCAGTTTCGACGAACTGCGGTCGTCGGTTGCCGCGACGGCGGCCGGACTTGGAGCGACGGGTGTGGTCAAGGGTGATCGTGTTGGCGGCTATTTGCCGAACTGTCCCGAAGCGATCATTGCCATGCTCGCTACGACAAGTATCGGTGCGATTTGGTCCTCTTGTTCTCCGGACTTCGGCACTGACGGCGTCGTCGACCGTTTCGGGCAAATTTCGCCAAAAGTCCTGTTTGTAACCGACGGCTATATCTATAACGGCAAGGAAATCGACTGTACGGGTACCAGCGCTGAGATTGCGTCATCGATACCGTCGCTTCACAAAACGGTTGTCGTACCGTTCCTGGAGTGTGACTCCGATGTTGGCAACATAGCGAATGCTGTGACCTGGGACGATTTCGCAATGCAAGGCGAAGAGCTCTCATTCGCCGCCGTGGAGTTCAACCATCCCCTGTTCGTCATGTACTCTTCAGGTACTACGGGCATACCAAAATGCATCGTTCACGGGCACGGCGGGACGCTGCTGCAGCATCTCAAGGAGCACATGCTGCACAGTGACCTTGATGAAAAAGACCGGCTGTTTTATTTCACGACCTGTGGCTGGATGATGTGGAACTGGCTCGCGAGCGCCCTGGCGGCCGGGACGACGCTTGTGCTGTTCGATGGGTCGCCGTTTTTTGACGATGGTCGCGTCCTGTGGAAAATAGCCGAACAAGAGGCCGTCACGGTGTTTGGCACCAGCGCGAAGTACATTTCGGCACTCGACAAAGCCGGCATTCGCCCGATTGATGACTTCAAACTTCCTGCGCTGCGTGCTGTTCTGTCGACGGGGTCGCCGCTGGCGCCGGAAAGTTTCGACTACGTCTACGATGCGATCGGCAATGACATGCAACTGGCGTCGATCGCCGGTGGCACGGATATCCTGAGTTGCTTTGCCCTCGGCAACCCGCTGTTAGCTGTTCGCCGGGGCGAACTGCAGTGTCGCGGTCTGGGTATGGCCGTGAAAATTTTTGATGATGCCGGTAACTCTTTAATCGAAGAGCGTGGTGAACTTGTCTGCACGCAACCCTTTCCGTCTGCGCCGGTGGGGTTTTGGAATGACCGCGATAATGCGCGTTACCGGGCGGCGTATTTCGAACAATATCCGGGCATCTGGGCGCACGGTGATTTCGCGGAATTGCGCAACTCCGGCGGCATGATTATTCATGGCCGTTCCGATGCAGTATTGAACCCGGGTGGCGTGCGAATCGGTACGGCCGAAATCTATCGTCAGGTCGAAAAAATCGACGAAGTGATCGAGAGCATCGCCATTGGGCAGCGATGGGAAGACGATGTTCGTGTCATATTGTTCGTCGTATTGCGTGACGGCATAAAGATCGACGATGATTTGCAGGCCAGAATTCGGACGGTCATCCGGGACAACGCGACTCCTCGGCACGTGCCGGCCAAGATCGTTGCGGTTCCGGAGATTCCGCGCACAAAGAGCGGAAAAATCGTCGAAATTGCCGTGCGTTCGGTAGTGCATGGGGAAGAGGTCATGAATACGGGAGCATTGGCCAACCCGGAAGCTCTGAGTTTCTTTCGTGGCGTTAGTGAGTTGAACAGCGCATGACGACGACAAGAGGTCGTTACCTGCTCGCGATCGACCAGGGCACGAGCAGCAGTCGCACAGTAGTCTATGATCATCGGACGAGCGTTATCGCCAGCGCGCAGCAGGAATTCCCGCAGCACTACCCGAAGCCAGGCTGGGTCGAGCATGATCCGGAGGATATTTGGGAATCCGTGCAGTCGGTCACGCGCAAGGCGATGACGACAGCCGGCGCATCGGCAGCGGATATTAGCGGCATCGGCATCACGAATCAGCGTGAGACCACGTTGATCTGGGACCGAAAAAGCGGGCGCTGCATACACAATGCGATCGTTTGGCAGGATCGGCGTACAGCGTCGCAATGCGCAGCACTGAAGGAGCAAGGGGCGGAAGAATCAATCATTCGCAAGACCGGCCTGCGTCTTGATCCGTACTTTTCGGCAACCAAGATCGGCTGGATTCTCGACAACGTCGAGGGCGCACGCGCGAAGGCTGAACAAGGCGAACTGGCGTTCGGGACAATCGACTCGTTCCTTATGTGGCGCCTGAGCGGCGGACGTATCCATGCAACGGACGCAACGAACGCCTCGCGGACGCTGCTGTTCAATATTCACACGCAGGCGTGGGATGAGGCCTTGCTGGAACTGTTCAACGTGCCGCACAGCCTGTTGCCGCAGGTGCACGATTGCGCTTCTGAGTTCGGTCTGACGGACAGTACGACCCTGGGCGGCGAGGTTCCGATACTCGGCGTCGCGGGAGACCAGCAGGCCGCACTGATCGGCCAGGCGGGATTTTACGAGGGGGTGACCAAGAGTACCTATGGCACGGGCAGCTTTGTTATCGCGAACACAGGGGACAATGCACCGCAATCACGCAACCGCTTACTCACCACCGTCGCGAGTCGCCTGGACGGCAAGGTAACCTATGGCCTCGAAGGCAGCGTGTTTGTGGCGGGCTCCGCGATTCAGTGGCTGCGCGATTCACTGAAAATTATCGACTCGGCGCCGGAAACCGAAGGCATCGCCGCGGCAACCGGCGTTATTGATAACGTGTATGTAGTGCCGGCTTTCGCCGGCCTGGGCGCGCCGTACTGGGACCCGCATGCGCGCGCGGCAATTCTGGGTCTCACTCGTGGCAGCGGTCGCGATGAAATAGTGACGGCGACGCTGCAGGCGGTGGCGTATCAAACTCGTGATCTTGTCGACGCAATGTCGGACGACGGCATCTCGCCCAGCGTCATTCGCGTGGACGGCGGCATGGTCGCAAACAACTGGTTCCTGCAGTTCCTGGCCGACATTCTGAATATTCCCGTCGAGCGCCCGCAAAATGTCGAGTCAACGGTGCTGGGCGCGGCGTACCTGGCGGCCTACCAGGGTGGCATCCTGTCGAGCGTGGACGATATTGCATTGCTGTGGCGAAGTGAACGAATTTTCGAACCGGCGATGTCGCTGGATCAAAGAGACTCGTTGCTGGCGGGCTGGCGCGACGCTGTGAGTAAGGTGCGGACCTCCTAGAAAAAGCGCTGCCAGGCGACGGTCGCCCACACCAGCACAACAATGACGAGACTGACAAAAACCGCCGCAGAGCCAAGATCTTTCGCTCGTCCTGACAGTTCGTGGTGTTCATTGCCGAATCGATCGACCGTGGACTCTATCGCGGAATTAAGTAGTTCGACAGCAAGCACATTTATGCAGCTGCCTATGAGCATCAGGCGCTCGACCGGGCTTTGGCCGAGCCAGAACGCGATGGGAAGCAATACGAGAGTGAGCGCGAGCTCTTGCCGGAATGCCGCTTCGTGTTTCCACGCGTGCCTGAAGCCCTGCGCGGAGAACTTTGTTGCTCGCAGGATTCGACGAATACCGGTATTGCCGGGTTTTCCCAAAATATTTGTTCCCGTGGGATATGGTGCATTGTATCGCGCTTGTCTTGACTCTGCCTGTTCGAGAACGAATTATGACGTTTGTCACTACAGATCACGCGATCAATCCACGGGGTACAGACGGCGTTGCTTCGAGCACGGCAAAAGATCGGCAAATACAGGGTTGTAAGCCGCATCGCTTCCGGCCCGCTCGCGGACGTTTATGCCGCGTACGACACGATTCACAAACAACGTGTCGCGTTGAAGATTCCAAAAACAGGCGATCACACCGGGGCCGACGAGTTTCTGCATGAGGTGCAGGTTGCCGCCAAGCTCACGCACCCGAACATTCTCTCGGTGCTCAATGCCAGCTATATCGATGATCATTTCGTCATTGCGATGGAGCTTGGGGAGCAGTCGCTTGCAGACCGACTCGAACGACGTATGTCGATGGTTCGCGCCATGGAAATCGCTAGCCAGGCACTTGCAGCGCTTGCGCACGCACACGAGCACAAGATTATCCATTGCGATATCAAGCCGGAGAATTTCATCTTGTTCGCGGGGAATCAACTCAAACTGGCCGATTTCGGATTCGCAAAAATCAGCTTGCGCACACTGAAGGCTTCAGGTTCCGGAACCATTGACTACATTGCGCCGGAACAGGCGATGGGGCGCCCGAAGTTCCAATCCGACGTGTTTTCGCTGGGCCTCGTTCTCTACCGGCTGTTTTCCGGGGTCCTGCCGGAATGGCCCTTCGAATGGCCGCTGCCCGGCCACGACCGACTTAAATCCAGAGTCCGCCAGGACCTGGTCGACATGCTCAGGAAGGCGATTCAGCTTGATCCCTCGAAGCGCTATCGGACGGCAATACATATGCAGGCCGATTTTGAACGGCTCAAGAGCCACGCCCGCCGGCAAAAACGGACCAGGACGAATGCCGGTTCACGCAATGGTTCCTCGTGGCGGCGCTTGCAGTGGCGCGAGTTTCAGCGACAATTTCGCAAACACCTCGATACCAGGCATCAATGCCGCCGTTGTGAAGGGCCCGTTGCGATGAGCATGCAAGCCTGTCCCTGGTGCGGTATCGACAAACCGGCACGCGGTTGCGAGTCGTCGATGCCTTCGAGTTGTCCTCGCTGTGAACGCGGCGTCAAGAATGAATGGGACTACTGCGCCTGGTGCTATGGGCCCGGCTTCGTGGAAGAGACCGCTCGCGTTTATCCCGACAAACGTTACAGCGCGCGCTGTAGCAATCAGCGCTGTCGCGGCAAGTTGATGCCGTTCATGCGGTACTGCCCGTGGTGTCGCACGAAAGTGAAGCGGCCCTGGAAACTCGCCGCCAGCAGGTCTCGTTGTCGTTCCTGCAAATGGGGTATCGCCGGCGAATTCTGGAATTACTGTGCCTGGTGTCGTGAGCCGGTGCGGCGGGAATAGAGGCGGATCGGGCCGATGCTAAAGAAGCCAGCTGATGGCGTGTTACTTGACGGTGCGTTCGAGCCTGATCGGCGGCGGCTTGATGTCGGCGGCGGCTCGCTGATCGCGTACACGAGCCGATCGCCTGATAAGGAGACCGGCAACGAGGACACCGTTGCCGTTCTACCGTGGGGACCGGGCGCCGTCGTTCTGGTTGTCGCCGATGGTGCAGGCGGATTACCGGCTGGCAAGAGGGCGTCGCTTACTGCGGCGACGAGCCTGGCGGAGTCGCTGCACGTGGCGCTGGAAAAGACCACGTCGCTGCGCACGGCGATCCTGAATGGAATAGAGGCGGCAAACGATGCTGTACGCGAATTGGCGAACGGTTCGGCGACCACAATGACGATTGTGACGATTGAGGGCAGGTCGGCGAGGACCTACCAGATCGGTGATTCGGAAGCGCTGGTAATTGGCCAGCGCGGACTCATCAAGCTGCAAACCACGGTGCACTCGCCGACCGGTTTTGCCGTGGAAGCCGGCTTTCTTGATCAGCGCGATGCGCTGCATCACGCCGAGCGACACCTGGTTTCCAATTTCATTGGCACCGTCGATATGAGCATTGACGTTGGCGCCGGGGTCAGCCTGCGGCCGCGGGACACAGTCGTGCTGGCGAGTGACGGTGTTACCGACAACGTCCATATTGACGAGATCGTCGAGCTGGTGCGCAAGGGTCCGCTTGATGAGGCCGCAGACGCGGTTATTGCCAAAGCCGTGCAGCGAATGGCGACCGAACGTCGCGGCCAGCCGAGCAAGCCCGACGACCTTTCGCTTATCGTTTATCGCAAGCCCTGACACAGAAATTGATCCAGTTAACAAAATCAATGATTTAAGCGGTGTTGATTGCGCTCGTTGTACGTACTATCGTCACTGGTGTCGACCCGGCACACAGGACACACTCAGGATTATGAAATTCGACGGAACTCCGGGCCTGTATTGTTGCTCAAACCTATGGATGTCAGGCCTTTCAGGGCCGACCGGTATACGACGAGGCTATCGCCGGACTTCGTCACAAAGAGGCGCGAAATCATGAATAACAGCGTATCCACCCACAGAAAATCTACGTGGCGCCAACGCATGGTGATGATCGCAGCTGCGACTTTGCTTGTGGCTGCCTGCAAAGACTCGGCCGTACAAAGCGGTAGCAGCGGCATGCCTCCTCCACCGAGCGGCGGTGGAATGCCCAGTGGCGGTTCGCCTCCTCCTCCGGGAGGAGGGTCTTCAGGTGGTGGATCGTCCGG
>CAYLTW010000011.1:0-15437 GCA_964386735.1 uncultured Woeseiaceae bacterium | reverse complement strand
TCCAGCGGCGGTGGTTCCAGCGGTGGCGGCTCCAGCGGCGGTGGTTCCAGCGGTGGTTCGGGCAGCGGCGGCGGCTCGTCCGGCACTGGCGGCGCTGGCAGCGTTGGCGAGTTTCCTGCGGAGAGCGCCGATGAGCGGGCCGCGCGACTGGGCCGGGAGCTCGACGAGTCTATCGGTGGTTTTGACGACGTTCTGGGTGACGAGCAACGCGAGATCGCGGCCGCGGGTCGGGTCATGGAGGGTTTCGATATCGAAGGTGGCGAAGACGGTAACTCGTCTGGCGCATTAATCGATCTCGGCAGCCAATCAGCGGGCATGGGCAGCGGCGGCGGTATGGTTGGCGGCGGTGGCAGCGCACCGGGCTCGCCGCTTGCGGGTATGACGGATCAGGAAATAGAGGAACTCACTCCCGAAGACGTACCGACGATGGTCGACGATGACATAATCGCCAGGCAACTGCGCGAGGCGGCGCTCGTTGAAAAGGACCCGAATCTGCGCGATCGTCTATGGGACGAATACCGCAAATACAAAGGCATATCGGTGGCTGACTAGTCTATGTATAGAATATATCCCGCAATAGTTTCTGTCATTGCCGTGGCTTTGTCGGCTTGTTCGGTCAATGAAGTAATATCGGCCGAAGAAACCGACCTGGTCGTTGTGTCCGCGCCGAAAGAAGAAAGCGAACTTCTGGATGTTGGCATTACCGAGTTTGATGCTGGAATCCCCGAGAAAAATGACCCCGGAAAAACGCGTATCTACGGGGAAATTCGGGAAGCCGAGTCGCGTTACCTGGCCTATCACCTCAAGACAACGATGCAGGGCACGGGCCAATGGGGCGCCGTTCGCGTGTTACCGTCCAAGGAAGCGTTTACCGATATTATTATTGACGGCCGCATCGAGAAATCGGATGGTGAGTTCGTCAAGATCGAGATAACGGTAACAGATACCTCGGGTCGCCACTGGTTTACACGGAGTTACGACGCGCAAACCGGAATTTCATCGTATTCGGAACGGCGTGACCGCCGTCAGGACCCGTATCAAAAGGTTTTCAACGATATTGCCAACGACGTACAGGCGTACGCACGAACACTCGAGCCCGAGTACGTACGCCGCTTGCAACAGGTGTCGGAACTAAAGTTTTTCGCTGATATGTCCCCGCAATCCTATGGCGAACACCTGCAAACAGACGAAGATGGCATTATTTCGCTGCAGCGATTGCCGGCTGAAAATGATCCAGCGGTCGCCCGTCTGCGTCAAATCAGGGAACGTGACCGTCTCGTCGTCGATATGCTTAATGAGCACTACGCAAATTTCTACTACGGTATCGCGATCCCGTATCGCGCCTACCGCAAGGCATCGCGCGAAGAGTCTGTCAATTACCGCCAGGTCAAACGCTCGGCTGCGTTGCAAACGATTATGGGCGTTGTTGTTCTTGCCGGCGCAATGGCAGTTGATACCAGTGACTCAAGTTACTCGCGCAGCCAAATGAAGCGCGGTTTGCAAGGCGTCGGTATTAGCCAGGGCATCAACACGATCATGAGCGGGATCTCGCGCAATTCCGAAGCGTCGATTCACGTAGAGGCGATCCAGGAACTTGCCGAGTCCTTCGGCTCCGAAGCTGCGCCTATGGTCGTTAACGTAGAAGGACAGGCGCGCCGCCTCACGGGTACTGCCACGGCGCAATATGAATCGTGGCGCAAGTTGCTGCGCGAAATCTATGAAGTTGAAACAGGGTTCAATGACCAGGTTGAGGTCAGCGCCCCGGTACGAGCGCCCGAACCCACCGGATAACCAGTTGAGCATCAATGCGTGAACTAGAGGGCGGGGCCCAACTCGCCGGCAGGTACACACTTGTCCGAAAACTTGGCGTCGGTGGCGGCGCCGCGATTTGGCTCGCGTCGGACAAGATCACGCGCGCGGCCGTTTCGCTCAAAGTTCTTGTTGATGAAAGCATTCCCGCGTCAGCCTTGCGGCGCGAATGGCAACTCAGTATCCGCCTGGTGCATGCGCACATCGTGCGCGTCTTTGAGTTTCACGACGGCAGTGACAGGCATGGCGCCTTCTTTTCCATGCAATACATTGACGGGCCGGATACCACGGTACTCAGTGGCGCATCGTTGGCGGCCATTTTATCGCCACTTGCTTTACTCGCAGACGCACTTCGATACGCGCACGAGAAAGGTGTCGTGCATCGCGATATCAAGGCGAGCAATGTTCTTCTCGATGCCGAGGGTGCACCGTACCTGATCGATTTCGGCGTCGCCGCGACACCGGAGACGCACATTGGTGGTGGTTCAGTAATTGCGTGCAGCCCGCAGCAACTGGATGGATTGGCGCCCGAGCCAGGCGATGATATCTTCGCGCTGGGCGGACTGATGTACGAACTCGTTAGCGGCCGGTCTGCATATTCATCTTCAACGACGGCCGAGGACATACGATCCCTCGTCCCGCCCCGGCTTGTTGCTGCGGATGGATCGCCGGTCCCGGAGCCGGTGCAGAATCTGGTAGCCCGGATGCTGGCAAAAAATCCAGCATCCCGCCCGGACGCCGCAACGGTCGCGACGACGTTGGCGGGCGCGGGATTTCTTCCAGGACCTGCGCCGACCCGATATGTCGGCGGTGTGCGAGCCGTTCGCGACGAAGTCATCCGCTCAAAGACAGCGGTACATCGCAGCCATCGGCCGGCACTGCAGGCCGCTGAGAAAAATGCTGGCGAGACGAGCGGCATCAGTGTGCGTACGCTGGGCGTCAGCCTGGCAGTCCTGTTGCTGGTTCTTCTCGGCGTGGTATTCCTGCTACCAAAGACAGTTACCAACGACGGTCCCCCGAAACCTGTGGATTCCGGGGCGACGCAGGAAGAACCGCAGGCGAGCGATGCGAAACCGGAAATCAAGGACTTACCGGAGCGCGACGCGCGCGTCCGGACTCGCGAGGAGACTGACGAAATTCTTGGCCGGCTATTGTCGCGCTTGCGAACGCTTGAAGGCCGGGCCGTGCAGCGCTGGGGGGGTGCCCCTTACAAGCGCGCGCAGCAGGCCTATGCCGCCGGCGACGCGGCCTATCTCGACGACGACTATGCCGTTGCCGATGACAACTACCGGGACGCGTATGAGGCGTTGGAACCATTGCTTGAGCAGGTTGACAAGGTCTTCAGCACGGTACTCGCCGATGCGGAGCGAGCGCTCGACAATGGCGACTCAGTGGAGGCGTTGAGGCTCTATGAACTGGCAGTCGCAATCAGTCCGAGTCATGGGCCGGCACGTGCCGGGCTGGTGCGAGCGCAAAACCTGGATGATGTGCTAGCGCTCACAGAACAGGGGCTGGCACTCGAACGTGACCTCGAACTCGACGCGGCGCGAAGGAGTTATGAACAGGCGATTGAACTCGATCCCGAATGGGAGGTCGCAAGAGCCGGCCGCCAGCGTGTTCTGCAGACAATCAACGAGCTTGAGTTCGATCAACGTATGACGGAAGGACTCACGGCGCTGAGCGAGAGTGACTTTCTGGGCGCGCGTGCGGCATTTCGCATGGCTCAGAAACTTCAGCCCGATTCGCGCGAACCCGCAGATGGGCTGATGCAGGTGGATCAGGGCATCCGGCTGAGCAATATTTCGGCGCTCGAGAGAAAGGCAGCCTCGCTTGAAAGCCGGGAGAAATGGCAGGAATCGGCCGACGCCTATCAGCGTATTCTCGAACTTGACAGTAACCTGTCATTTGCACAGCAAGGCCTCACCGGGTCCCGGAAGATGGTTGCCTTGCACGAACAACTGGAGGACTACATAAAAGACCCCGACAGCCTCGGTTCACCGCGAAAATTGCAGACCGCAACGCAATTGGTCGTGGATATCACACGCATGTCCGATATCGGTCCGCGTCTTGCCGGGCAGCGAGACGAACTCTCGCGCTTGCTCAAGCGCGCCGCCACGCCGCTGACAGTGGAGCTGATCTCAGACAATGCGACCGATGTTTCGATCTACAAAGTTGGTAAACTCGGCACGTTTACCAGGACCGAGCTTCAATTGCGCCCCGGGACCTATGTGGCCGTGGGCAGCCGGCCTGGTTATCGGGATGTACGTGTCGAGTTTCGCGTTGCCCCGGAAATCGATATGCAACCCGTTATCGTTCGCTGCGAGGAAAGAATTTGAGTTTTGACCACCTTTACATCAGGGACGTAGAAGGCGAACGACGAATTGACGCTGCTGACCTGCCGTTGCGCATTGGCACAGGAAACGATAGCAATCTCAGGTTGCCAGGCCCGGGTGGCGGGCCGGTGCTGCTGCTGGATATACTCGATGGCGCGCCCTTCGTGCAGCCCGTCGGCCGCGACTCGTCAGTTTCGATCAATGGTGAGGCCCTGATCACCAGCCGTCGTCTGAGTGACGGCGACGAAATACAATTTTACGGCAGCCGCCTGCGTGTTTCGACAACAGAGCAAAAGTTACTGCTATCCGTACGGCTGGAGGACAGCGCCTATGTGACGCAGCCACCCGAATTGGTGGATGCCAAGGTTGGGGCGGCAGATGAATCGATTGCGCCAACCGCGTTCAAGCGTGCTGCGAAGGCCAGTGCGCTCGCAACGCAGGAAAGCCGAAGCCCACTAAAAGTAATTCTCCTTGGCGGCCTGGCAGTTCTTGGTATCGCATCCTGGTTGCTGTTCACAGCCAAGTCGGTGCAGATCCTCGTCGAACCGGCGGAACCGGACAGTCTCGCAATCGCCGGTGGCTGGTTTCGATTGCCACTTGGTGACCGCATTCTGCTGCGGCAGGGTGAGTACACGCTTACCGTCGAAAAGGAAGGCTACTATAATGTCATGCAGGCCTTTATCGTCGGCGACGAGCCCGTGAAAACCGTGTCGGTCGCAATGCGCAAGTTGCCGGGAGAGCTCACTGTTGCGACGCTTCCCGCGGCAGAAGCGACAGTTTCCATTGACGATACGCATATCGGCCCGGCGCCGCTCGGGCCCATTGAATTGCAACCCGGCGAGCACAGCATCAGTATCCGATCCGAACGTTACCTGCCGTTTTCGGACATCGTGGAATTTGCCGGTCTTGGTCGCAGAGAGGTGCTAAACGTGCAGCTCGTGCCGCGATGGGCCGACGTAACCGTAACGTCGGAACCGTCCGGTGCGGCGATATTCGACGGCGAGAAAAAACTGGGCGAAACGCCTGCTGTTATCGAATTGCTCGAAGGCACGCACCAGCTAAGCCTCATCCGGGACGGTTTCAAAGCCTGGGATGGTGCCGTCACCGTCGAGCCCAACGTTGCCAGCGAAATACCGCTGATTGTCCTTGTCGAATCGGATGCACGTTTGCTCGTCAAGTCGATACCGCGCGGCGCCAACGTGACGGTTAACGGTCGCTACCGTGGGCAATCGCCGATTACCCTGGATTTGTCTCCCGATATCAACTACCAGATCGGTCTGTCGAAGGCTGGCTACGGCGCGACGACACGGCAGGTTCGATTGCGATCGGCTGCCAGCGAGTCGATCACCGTGGACCTGACGGCGCGCACGGGTACGGTGACGGTCAATGTTTCGCCTGCCAGTGCAACGGTCTTTGTCGACGGGCGGATTCGCGGCGTCGGCTCGACGACGCTGAGGCTGAGTTCGGCGCCGCATCGCGTCGAAGTCCGCAAGGACGGTTATGAATCCTGGTCGCGCACGGTAACGCCGCGCCCGGGCTACCCGCAAACACTTGCAGCGCGTCTGCGCTCCAGCGAATCGGTGGCTCGCTCAAAGATTGCACAAATCGTCGCGACGCCGGACGGGAAGTCCATGCGCCGCGTCGAACCTGGCACGTTTATGATGGGATCGTCGCGCGGCGACCAGGGGCGGCGCGCGAACGAAGTGCTCGTGCCGGTGACCCTGACGTCGGCTTTTTACATCAGCATGCACGAAGTAACGAATAAGGAATTTGCGCTGTTCGATGCCTCGCATGATTCCGGTGCTGCCGTGCATCCGTCGCTGGCAGGCGACAACAACCCGGTCGCCGGCGTAACCTGGAAACAGGCAGCGGAGTATTGCAACTTCTTGAGTTCTCGAGAGAACCTGAAGCCCGTTTACGAAGAGCGATTTGGCGAATATGAGGCAATTCAGCCTTTCCCCAACGGTTATCGATTGCCCACCGAAGCGGAATGGGTGTGGGCAATGCGCTACGGGGCAAAAGCGAACGCCACGAAATACAGTTGGGGCGACCAATGGCCGCCGCGAGGTAATGCGGGCAACTACGCGGATCGGACGTCTGGCGAGATTCTGACGTCGATAATGCTCAACTATGACGATGGTTTCGTGTCGACCGCGCCAGTCGGAAGTTTTTCGGCAAATGCGCTGGGCTTGTTCGATGGCGGCGGCAATGTCGCCGAATGGGTGAACGATTTCTATACTGTGCCGACGCCGGGCACGACGAAGCCTGTCGTTGATCCGCGCGGACCGGATCGCGGTACCAGCCACGTTATCCGCGGGTCCGGGTGGAAACATGCGGGCATGACGGAATTGCGCATGAGCTACCGGGACTATGGAATCAATGCTCGAAATGACCTCGGTTTTCGAATCGTTCGGAATGCGGAGTGATTCGGGGCAATAATTGATGCGATAATTGGCGCCGGTGACTGTCCAAATATTTGACTACTGAACCGCAAGGCCACGACATGCGACAAGATCGCTATTACCGTAATACGCTTCTCGTGCTAACCCTGGGTGCCCTGTTCGCTGCAACCGGCTGGACGCAGGATGGCGAGCCGGCGGACGACGAGGACAGCGTATCCGCAGCACAGGCTAAAGAAGTCCCGACCGAAGACCTGCCGACCGACGATATTGATGTCGATGACGGCAGCTACCTCGATGCGGAGGAAGAGGACTTCAGGCCCAGCGAGGAAATTTCAGCAGACCAGTCAATACCGTTTCCGACGGATATCTAATTCATGGATTCTAAAAGACGTCATATCTTATGAAGAAAAAAAACATCCCGGTAGAGTTTGTTTATCAGCTGTTCGCGCTGATTATATCGATCATCATCGTACATGCCTTTTACGTGTCGGTTATTCGACCCAATGCCGCACAGGTTATAGAAGAGCAGGCCGCGGCTCTGGCCAAAAATCCGGACTATGTGCGTGAGCGTAGTGTTTGGGTGCTGACAAAGGACCTCGAGCAGGAGGCCTGTTTTATCCTGATGTTCTGGGCGCTCGCAATCATGGGTTACAAGACTGTCAAGCTCCTCGCAGAACGCCAGTTGCTGGATGTCGATCTCGTTCCGGTCGCGGAGGGAATGCGAATACTTCCGGAGGACACACGCGAGTTTGCGCGACAGGTCCAGGCGTTGCCCGAGGACCGCCAGCAATTGCTATTGCCCCGCGCATTGCTAGGTGCGCTCAGGCGCTTCAATTCAACGCACAATATCCAGGACGTGTCATCCAGTACGCACATGATTATTGAGTCCGAGGCGGAGCGGCTCGAGTCTGAGCTTTCGATGATTCGATACATCTCCTGGGCCATTCCGTCCATCGGCTTTATTGGCACGGTGCGCGGCATTGGTGAGGCGCTGGCGCAGGCGGATAAAGCCATTACAGGGGATATCGCCGGCGTGACGCTAAGCCTGGGCGTGGCGTTCAACTCGACGTTCATCGCACTGCTCATTAGTATTTTCCTGATGTTCCTCGTACATCAGTTGCAGTTGCTTCAGGAACGTCTGGTGTTCGACAGTGAAAGTTACCTTGACGATAAACTGATTCGCCACATGAAGGCTGATTGATGCAAAGGAGCTTGGTTTGGGCCTACTCGCGGCAGACATCAACGACGCTGGCATAACGGTTCTCAGTGAGGATGCTGTGCTTTACCGCGAGCCGGGTTTCGCGTTGCTCGAGGACGATGGGCTGACTACCGGCAACTCGGCGTTGGCGAGCGCGCGCATCAAACCACGTCGAATCCACGATAACTACTGGTCGAACCTCGTTACTGATCCACTGCCGGATCAGCGCTTTCAACACCTGAGCGCGGCGGATCTCGTTAGTCGGCAAGTCGAGCAAATGCGCGACAAGGCGTCTGGTCATGGCGACCGCATGGTCGTCGCGGTCCCGCCGTACATGAACAAGGAGAATCTTGGCCTTTTCCTGGGTATCTGCGATGACGTCGGCTTGCCGGTCATCGGCTTGATCGATGCGGCCGTCGCCGCCACTCGTCGCCGGTACACTAACGCATATCCAGCGCATGTCGACATGAGCCTGCATTCGGCAATGTTGACGCGAGTCGCGCAGTCCGGACAGGCGCAGGCGGAAAAAACCACTGTTATTGATTCCAGTGGCCTGATCGAACTGTACGAGGCCTGGATTCGTACAATCTCGGATGCGTTTGTCCAACAGTCGCGATTCGACCCGCTGCACGCCGCGGAGACCGAACAATTGTTGCTCAATCACATCCCTGGCTGGCTAGCTGATGCGTCGAGCGGCGGGATGGTCGCATTGGAGCTTGAGTACCGCGGCACAATGCACTCGGCGGAACTCGATGCTCTACACCTGATTTCGGCGGCCGCGCCCGTGTACCAGCGAGTTGTCAGCGCGTTACGCGCACTGTACCGGGCGGACGAGACGCCGGCCATTCAACTAACGGATCGGGCGGCACGCCTCCCTGGGCTGGCGGATATGCTCAAAGCCCGTGTTGGCGGAGAGGTCTTCATGCTGGAGGACACGGCAACGGCGCGAGGCTTGCTCGCGCGCTGTCGGGACATGCGGGGCAGCGATGGACAGATCAGTCTCGTGCGGCAATTGCCCTGGGACCAGTCGTCCGTTGAGCTGCGAATCAGTGAGGCGGTGTCAACGGGTGGCAGCCCAACGCACCTCTTGTTTCACAATACGGCCTATCCGATCAGCGATCAGCCCTTGAATCTGGGCACACAAAATATTTCGGGCGAACGCTGGGTCGATCTACCGGAAAGCATGCCCGGGATTTCTCGACGGCACTGCGTATTTCAGGTGGAAAACGGCCAGTGCGTTGTCCGTGATTTCAGCCGCTACGGAACGTTTCTGAACGGCCACAAAATGGACGGTTCGGCCGTACTGGCAATCGGCGATCTGATTCGGCTCGGAACGCCTGGATACGAATTGCGCCTGATTGCAACGGAGCAGGGCAGTGGCACGTAAGCGGCGCCCGGTCGAGATATTCAGCATGTCGTTTCTCGACTGCATGAGCTGTGGTTTCGGGGCCGTTATCCTGTTTTTCATGATCATTAATGCGCAGGTAAGGGAGACCACGGAGCAGGATCCGACGAGTCTCATGTCCGAGACGAAGAAGCTCGAAGTCGAGATCCTGGACGGCCGCAAGAACCTGGTGCTCGCCCGTAACACGATCGAACAACTCGACGAACAGAATCAGACCGCGGAGGGCCAGATAGCTCAGATACTCGCGCTGATCGAAGCACTTCGTGTGGAACTATCGAAATTCGACAACGACTCGCTGGCAAAGATCGAGCGCATCGAAGAATTGCAGGCCGATATCAAGACGCTGGAACAGCAAGTCGAGCGGCTGCTCAAGCTGGCAGCCGAGCAGGAAGCGGATGGTGCCAAGATTCGCGAGTTTGACAATGAAGGGCAGGGTTCCCGCCAGTACCTGACCGGCCTCAAGCTCGATGGAAAAAGGACACTGATTCTTGTTGATCGGTCGGCGAGCATGCTCGATGACACGATTATCAATATTATCCGGCGGCGCAACATGTCTGACACGCAGAAGCTGAAGTCCGTGAAATGGCGTCAGGTCGTTGCGAGCGTCGATTGGCTGACAGCGCAAATTCGGCCGGGCACGAAGTTTCAGATATACATGTTCAACAATACCGTCGAGCCGGTTATCAAGGGCAGCCGGGGCACGTGGCTGACTGCGGATGATAGTGCGCAGCTCGACGAGGCGGTGCGGGTTTTGCAGCACACGCCCCCTAGCAACGGGACCAACATGCAAGCGGCCTTTGCAGCCGCACGCGAGTTTGAACCGCGGCCGGACAACATCATTTTGCTCGCAGATGGCTTGCCGACCCTGGATCAGGCAACGACCAGCCGCCGCACGGTGACTGGCAGGCAGCGGGTGCAGCTCTTCGGCAGGGCGATGCGCGAATTACCGGGCGGCGTTCCCGTCAACATATTTTTGTATCCGCTCGAAGGCGATTACGAAGCCCCGATCCTGTACTGGGCGCTCGCGTTCGAGACAGGTGGCTCTTTTATCAGCGTCAGCAGAGACTGGCCATAGATATCGGCGCCGTGTGCAGATGAGAAATAAGCAATGAAACGTAACCGCAATATTGAAGCGTTCAGCCTGTCTTTTCTCGATGTAATCTGTTGTGGGTTCGGCGCGATTATCCTGTTGCTCGTACTGAGCAAGATCTATGAGCCTGTGATAATCGAAAAAACCCAGAATGACCTGCAGAACCTGATCGCACTATTGCAACAGGAGTTGTTCGACATACTGGGCGAGACGACAGTACTAAATCGGGAACTCGAATCGATTCGTGATCAATCATCTTCATCCAAGCAACAACTCGCGACCTTGAAGGGCGAGTGGGAAACGGTTCAGGGCCAGTACCGTATTTCGCAAATGGATGCGGAAAGCCTGGCAGACGAGGGTGACCTCAAGGTCGCGAAGCAACGACTGACAGACGAAATGATTCGCCTGCAGCCGTACTACCGTGCGGCAGATGAGGACGCCGTGGCCGGGATACCGGTCGACAGCGAGTACGTAATTTTCATTGTCGATACCTCGGGGAGTATGCAACAGTTCAATTGGAGCCGCGCAATCGCGAAGATCAGCGAGACGCTCAATGTGTATCCGAAGGTCAAGGGAATGCAGATTCTCAATGACAACGGCAAGTACATGTTTCAGCAATACGCCGGCAAGTGGATCCCGGATACGCCCGGGCGGCGGAAGGCCATCATCAACACGATGCGCACATGGCGGCCGTTCAGCGACAGCAATCCGGTTGACGGAATTATCTATGCGATCAACACTTACTGGTCGCCCGCTCGCAAAATCAGCATTTACGTGTTTGGCGACGAATTTACGGGTCGCTCCATCGATGCCGTCGTCAAGCAAATCGACCTCGCCAATCGTGTCGGCGCCGATGGCAAACGCATGGTCCGCATCCACGCGGTCGGTTTTCCGCTGATAAATGTCGGTGGCGGCGGTATTCCGCCGTCTGCACGCCAGTTCGCGCAGTTGATGCGCATTCTCTGTGACAGGAACGGTGGCACTTTCATTGCCCTGAACAAACGCAACTGATTTTGTTGCAGCCCGCCACAATTGACCACAATTGATCGCAGCCTTTGCATGATACGGGCTGACCGGCACCGCTATTTAGTCATGTAATGAATCCGTCAGAGGCCAAACGGCCTTTACCTAACGGAGGAAATTACAATGCGTAAACTCATATGGACAATTACTGCGCTGGGGCTTGTTGTGGTTGCACCGGTGGCCAACGCGGGCAAGGCATCAAAGGAAGAATCGATAGGCGTTGGCACTGGCGGTGTGATTGGCGCCGTCGCCGGTGGCCCGGTCGGTTTCATCATCGGTTCGGCGATCGGCGCGAAGATTGGCGACACGCTTCACAAGAAAGAGTCGAAAATCGCAGCGCTGAGTGCATCCCTGGACGACTCCCGCACCAACGTTTCCAATCTCAATACCAACATCGATACGCTCAGCGGCGAACTGCAGCAGATGCATCGCGTCGCGCGGCCCGAGGTCGTCAGCCTGCTGCAGGCCGGTATCGCAATGGACCTGCTGTTTCGCACCGATGAACATGTGCTGGCAGACACAACGGGTGGCCGTCTCGCAGACCTGGCGACGACGCTTGGATCAATGCCCGAAATCCAGGTGCAGCTCGACGGTTTCGCCGACGAGCGTGGCGATTCCGGGTACAACCAACGATTGTCGCAGAAGCGGGTTGATTTCGTCAGGGCGCAACTCGTCTCGGCCGGCGTTGAGCCCTCTCGCATCAGCTATTCAGCCCACGGTGAGGCGCCGGCACAGGATGACAGCGTTGACAGTTTTGCACTGGAACGTCGTGTCAGCCTGACCTTGTTTATCGACGATACGCCTGCCTTTGCCTCGAATCCCGAGCACCCTTAACCGACAGGATTTGCACCCCGTGACTCTTCTCGAGTCTCCGCCTGGCCCGAATTGTTTGGGCAGACCGGCCCTTCGGGGCCGGTTTTTTTCTATACTCCTCATATGATTGATGAGCTCGTGAAACGCAGTTGCAAGCCATGCGAAGGCGGTGTCGATCCGCTGGCTCCTGGGGCCGTCGGTCAACTCCTCGAAGCCATACATGGCGACTGGACGTTGAGCACTGACGGCCTCGAGATTTCGCGGCGCTTCGAATTTTCCGATTACAGCCGCACACTGGGGTTTGCGAACGCCGTCGCCTGGATCGCAATATCCGAAGAACATCACCCGGTACTCACCGTGTCCTATGGCAGTTGTAACGTGACTTACACAACGCACGCCGTCAACGGCCTTACGGACAATGACTTCATATGCGCCGCAAAAGTTGATCGGCTTCTCAGTGACTGGCAATGATCGACGTAACTGACGTCGAGGGCGCCGCGCGGCGCCTGCAGGACGTTGCGATTCGAACGCCGCTGATTGAGAGCGCCACGCTCAATGAGCGTGCCCGGGGACGTGTGTTGCTGAAGCTCGAATGTTTGCAGCGTACCGGCTCCTTCAAATTTCGCGGTGCTTTCAACATGCTGAGCCAGCTTTCGCCGCAGCAGGCGCGGCGAGGTGTAGTCGCGTGGTCCTCCGGCAATCACGCCCAGGGCGTCGCCTGTGCGGCCGGGCTTCTCGGTATTCATGCCGCGATTGTGATGCCGGCTGACGCGCCCGCTTCGAAACTGGAGAATACGCGTCGCCTTGGCGGTGAAGTAATTACCTATGATCGCTATACGGGCGACCGCGAATCAATCGCCCGCGAGATTGCCGCAGAGCGCGGCGCCGAACTTGTTCCCTCCTATAACCACAGGCAGATCATCGCAGGGCAGGGGACCGTCGGACTTGAGATTGCGGCGCAGTCGGTCGAGCTGGGCCTGGCGCCGGACCGTGTCCTGATTTGTTGTGGCGGCGGAGGCCTCACGGCGGGGTGTGCCGTTGCCCTGAGCGATCGTTTTCCGGGCGTCCGGGTACACACCGTCGAGCCTGAGCTGTTTGCCAGCACTGCGAGGTCGATCGAAGCGGGTGAACGCGTGAGTGTTGATGCGGCGGCCCGATCGATATGCGACGCTTTGCAGTCGCTATCTCCGGGTAGCATGACATTTCCGATCAACCGGAAACTGACTGGCCCGGGACTCATGGTCAGTGATGATGAGGTGCGGGACGCGATGCGATTCGCGTTTCGGCACTTAAAGCTCGTCGTCGAACCCGGTGGCGCTGTTGCACTGGCAGCTGTTCTTTCCGGAAAGATCGCAGTATCGGGAGAAACAAGCGTCGTCGTGATCAGCGGTGGAAACGTGGATATTGATTTGTTCGCCCGAATTCAGATGGAACCGAATTGAGTCTTTTGCAATGTCGCCGCCGAAGATGATCGTTCCCGGGCGATATTCATGATTTCGATCGAGCGCCTGCGGCGATCTTCCCAACGATCAAGCCAGTCAACGATCCTGTCAATTTGCTCGATATCGGGAGTAACGCGTGACGGCTGCATTTCGTGCAGGCCTATGCCTTTTTCAGCGGAATGGACGAAATTTTGACTGTCGCGAAGCACCGCCACAATTGGAATGCCCAGCGAATCGAGGAATCGCATCAGTTTGGCGAAGGCCCTCGTGTTCTTTCGCGTACGGTTCGCGATGACCGCGAGCTTACACTCGTTTCGATTGACCTTGGCGACGAGCAGCAGATCCGCAATGCACCGCGATGCCGAATGAATATCCATCGAGGATGGCAATACGGGGACGAGAATACTCGACGCATCGCGTGTCAATTCCCGCAGATCATCGTGAGATATGGCAGCCGGCGAGTCGACAATCAGGTTGAGCGTGTCATGCGGGACGCGCAGCTGCCAGCTGCGGGTCGCCTGCATCGATTTCTTGTAGGCAGCAATGCCATGAATTGTCGGAAAACTGGCAGGTCGTCTTTCGAGCCACGCCATGGACGAGCCCTGTGGATCGAAATCCATGATGGCCGGTGTCGCGCCGCGTGTTACGTAGCAGGCGGCAATATTCGTTGCCAGAGTTGACTTACCGCAACCCCCCTTTGGATTGAGGATTACTATTTTGTTGCGTGTTTCCTGGTTTGGCGAAATTTGCATCGGGCAAACAACCGTGACCTGCTTTGCTGGGCATAGTCACTGTCGCGCAATACGCGTCAGCATTCTTTGAGCCAAATCACATAATACCGGACCTTGCCTGTTTTTGCTCAGATCAGTTGCAAAGCGCCTTGCGGATCGCTGCGCCGATCGCCGGTGACGCGACGATCGAGGTCTCCGGCCAATGTCTGGGCCAGATCGGCGAGAAAAACGGCGTCGCTGAAGTACCAGGAATGGCCGTTGCCATCGTTTTCGGCGTATGTCATCTTGTAATAGTCGCCACAGTTCACGTTGACCGCCTTTTCCGGCAGGTCATCGGGAAGTCCGCGTCGGCCCGCTCTCGGAGCGACGCCCGCGCGTTTGACGTTCGACAGCTTGAGCGCCGCATCAAACGGATTCTGATAGTTTGTCATTCGCGTGCAGTGCCGATACAAGGAGCGCGAGCGTGAGTCGCTCCTGGACATTGAGCCGCTCGAAACGTCCGCTGCTACGAAGCAAAGTTGCGAAATGGTCCAGTTGCTTTGCGCAATCGCGGGTCGATCGTCGGCGTCGTCAAACGCTTCGCGAACGAGGTATGCACCCATAGAGTGGGCCACAACGTGCAGGTTGATTTTGCAGCCGTGAAACTGAGTCGCGGCGAGAAGCGAGATGCAATCGTCAACCAGGGTGAGCGCAGTAATTTTCGCGTCGCTGCGATCTTCGAGGTAGTTGATTGCCCTGTCGTCGCTTGGCCAGTCAAAACTGACGAATGCGCCGCCAAACCCGCTGTCAGCGAGGTCACGCCTGAATTGCCGGTGTCGATCGATGACGTTTTCGGGTGAGGTCTTGTATCCGTGTACAAAGACGACAAAGTCGCCGCAGTCCTCCCCGGTGCGCGGGTCCTGGTGGCTGCGGGCCGCGGCCAGCACTTCCTTTACCCAGGTCTTGCGGGAAATCGCGTGAGCCGGAAGCGGCGACTCACCGGCGGGCAGCTTCAGAAAACGTGTTGGTCCTGGTTCGGCCGTAAATTCGCCGCGTTGAAGCTTCCTGGTCGTAATCAGGTAGTCGAACACTTCAGTTGCGTGGCGCGTACTGATCAAATGCCGGTAAGTCGTCAGCCGCGCACGACCAGTCGGTCCGGGAGTCCTGGAATATTCGGCGCTCCGGTCGAATGCCGGGATCCTCATCGAGCGT
>CAYLTW010000010.1:7691-44373 GCA_964386735.1 uncultured Woeseiaceae bacterium | reverse complement strand
AGCTCATGGCTGATAGCCGTCCCCCTTCTGAGTAGGCAGAAAAGTGGTGCCGGCAATGGCTGTTGATGTGCTGGCCGATACGGCCTCTAGGGAGCGGCCCCATTTTGGATCCATAGCCGAATGTCATCGATGACGGCCTGATTGAGCATGCCGGTCGGCGGCATCACGCTGCCTGTCGCGGCAACGCCTTCCAGTTTCATGATCAGGTAGCTCAGATCAGGGAAGCCCGGATTGACACGCTGAATGTTCGGGTCCTGGGTACTCGCGATCTGAAACAGCATCGCATAGCTGTTCCCCGCCTCGAGATTCAGTCCTTGCGGTGGGTTCGCACCGGAGTGGCAATTGGCCGTCGCACAACTCGGCGTAAATACAGTCGTCTGAATCTCATTGAACGTCAGCGGAACCGGCGTCGTAATTGAAAACTGTGCGGCAAAATCGCCACCGGCGGTGCCATTACCCGATGGAAAACCACCGGAAAATTCTCCATCGAGTGCATTGGCGTTCGTATCCAGGATGACAGAGGCACCATTTCCGAGCAGCCGCACCCGGTAGGTATCGTCACCGAGCGCGACGCCGTTCAGATCGAAAATCGCACTGCGAGGGTTGCCGCCGACCGTAATCCCTGTGCCGCCGGCCATGATTTGCACATCGTTACCGTTATCAAAAATTCCATCGACACTGGCGTCCAGGAAAAACGTTAACGGGCCCACGGTGGACACATCCAGGTCGGCTGTGAACCCCGCGACAATTTGAGTCGGCGCCGCTGAAAGATTCGCGCCCGGTGCCGGCGCCAGCGAGTTCACCTGGATCGGGACCGGCGCAACCGCGGTATCGTCAAGCGCACCCGCAGTGATCCACTGGCGAACCGTATCGATAACGGGCTGCGCAAGCATTCCGTTTAGCGGCATGATGGTGACACCGTTGCCTTCCATCTTCACGATCAGATAGCTTATGTCCGCGTTGCCCGGATTGACGCGCTGAATGGCGCCATCCTGGTCGCTGGGAATACCGACCAGCATCGCATAGCTGTTGGCCGCCTCAAGATTCAGGTTCGCCCGCGGATTCGCGCCGGCGTGACAATTGGCCGTCGCACAGCTTGGTGTAAACACGTTGAGCTGAATCTCGGAAAAAACAGGATTGAACCCAGTCCCTGGTGGTGGTGGCGGGGGTGGTGGCGGCGGCGGTGGTGGTGGCGCTGGCGGACTATTGCTGTTGAACGCAGCGGCAGCATCGTCGAACGATTGGACGTCACAGCCCACGATCGCGCCCGCCAATGCTATTACAGCGAGCACGGGCTTCAGTATCTGAAGTCGACTAAACCTTTTCATATGCACCAAGCGCCAAACAAAATGCGGACTATCGCCTGCCTGATGGTAGCGCGTTGCAAGCGGCAAAATGAGACCAAGTTCACAATAAAGATGCCGCGGTGGCGTCGCCGATTTGCGACATCAGAGTTCGTCTTCGGCTAGCACAACCAGGCAATCGTCCGGACATAATTCGAAGAACGTATCTTTTTCCGGGATTAGCGTCACCCCGTTATTGCATTCCTTGTTGGGCTCCAGAGCTTTGATTTTTACACCAATGCAAATTTCATCGCGTTGACGCGCGATTGCCATCATGTCGGCAAATTTTACTTCTGCCGGGAATGTCTCGAAGTACAACGTCGCGGGCTTCAGGTAGATCTCGGAGCCGTCCTCGGAAAACAGATCGTCGTAGACTTTTTCGATGTCGCGACTTTCGGCAATTTGCGCCATGATCATGCTAATCAGGCGATTGGATATGATCACGTCCTGTACACCGGCTTTCGCAACCAGTGCGTCATTTTGAGAATCAAGAACTTCGGTGATCAGCTTGGTGTTCTGACTTTCCATCGGGTACTGACTGAAGATTCGCCGCAATAACAGCAGCGCAACGATGTTTTCAGAATCCACCCTGGCCGCATCCACATGGCTCTCGCCCGACACGTTGCCTGCGAGAATTATGATGTTGTCGTATTCGAACGGCTTGATCGACATCAGGTCATCGATACTCAGGCAGTCTTTGGTCAACAGGCATACCTCCACGCCATCGAGCTCCGCGTTCAACGCCTGTATGTCTGCGATTTGCCGCTCCGATGGCTTCTTCAGCAAAACGTGGATACAGCTTCCGTCGATGATGTAATCGGAGAACTCGCGAACTATGGCAGGGGACTTAAAGGACCAGCCGATCATTAATTCCCGCTCTACGCGCCGCTGCTGGCGAACGCCAGACAACGGATACTCCGCGGGCTCGACAACCGCATTGTTCATTAGCTCAATAGTGGAGTCATCGTCGGCAAGGATGAGAATCTCATCCGTGGGCTCGAGTCGTCGTGCGCATTCGGGGTTCATGAATATGTCGCCATCGGCATTGCGGATGCCCATTGGTACGCCATCCGGAAAGCGGTACGCGATCTCGCCGAACGTCGCGTTACCCCATTCAGCGTCATAGAAATACATCTCGCAGCCATCGAACGAGAGAATCTCGTTGTAGACGACCGACAGACCGACCGACCTCGATGTCTGTACCAGTAACTTCGCCAGGATGTCGCTCGTGTTGACAGTAATCACATGGTCGGGAAAGCTTGAACGAACGATCTCCCGATGCGTCGGATTGAAAATTTCGACAATGACGTTGAAATTATCCCTCTCAATCTCGCTACCCATAGTTGCGAGAACCGTCTGGATCGCTTTCGCGTCGCTTGATGCTTTGAGTTCGTCGTGATCCGTATCTTCACAGTTGGCAAGAATGACGACAGACTTACAGGACTCGAGAGATACCATGTCCAGATTGGTAAGCGTCGAAACATCACCACTGCGGGTGACGATACGGGTCGTCGCAGTATCTTTCATTCGAAGTCGCAGAACGTCGTCCATTTCTTCCTTGTCTTTGTCTGCAAGAACAACAATGCACGCGTCTTTCTCGCTTTCATTGGCAAGGACCAGCTCCCGCAAGATTTCGACGATACGCTGTTCGTTCCATCCCAGAATGAGCGTGTGGCCTTCTTCGATAACCTTCGAACGACCACGTTTCAGCTCGTGAATCTTTTGATCGAGTGCTGTCGTGATGAATGCGATGAGAGCGGACAACATGACGATACCAGCGATACCGGCCAGCACTGCGAAGATCTTGTAACCGGCACCGGAGTAGATGTCTTGCGCCATGTTGCCGGGGTCCGTGATCTCCAGAAACGTAATGTACAAGTTGCCCAGCATGCCGATGTCTTCGTGCTGCTGTGCAATATCCGGCCATGCCAGTAACAACAAACCTCTGAGCAATCCGATCAGCAGGAAGGTCGCGACGAACACGGCTGTAAGCGCTTTAAAAATAGAGCCACCGCCCTTCGCCATGAACGTGTCGAATCGATAGCGCAGCATCACCCTGCGATTGTCTTCTTCGGGCGGTGCTGCGACGACGCGTGTATCGGTGAGCTGAGTCAGGTGCCGCACCTTGGCCGTCGCCGTCAGATCGTATGGATTCGTGTTTTCGTCGGCATTAGCAGGCGATTCTTTCTCCGTGGGCTCCGCGGCCGCCGAATCGTTGGACGGCTCCGGCAGCGATATGTCCACCGGGACGCCAGTCTCATCCAGCACCTGCACGATGGCACCGATCGATTTGAATTGCTTAACCGCGGCTGTGGCCCGCTGCGGCGAAATATTTTTCGCGAGGAACACCACGTTGCCGGAGAAAAGCCGCGCAATGACGTCATCGCCTTTCTTGAAACGCTCAGCGAAACTGGCTTTTACGTCCGACAGGCTGAAGCCGTCTGCGACTTCGCCCTGAAACGAGATGCTGTATAGATGACCCATGCCGAAACCCTGGCGCGCATTCGCGACCGAAAACCCAGAGATTCAGAAAATACAATGGCTTAGGGCTCAAGAACGCTGCATGGGTCACAGATTTTGTAAAATGGCCGGATCCTGCGCTATTTATCCCGCATCAACGCCGCAATCTCGTCGTTGAGGCCCGTCATTTCCCAGCGGCCCAGCGATATTGGAATGCTGTCAATGGCGTTTAACTTGTCGAAGAAATCTTTCAGTGTGAATCTCTCACCGCGTTCTTCAAGCTGCTTGCTGTAGTCGGCGAGCGTTCTTTCCAGCAGATACTTGCCCGTGATATAGCTGGTGCCATAACCCGGCTGCCGCAAGTACAGATGCTGCTCGAACTTGAGCAGCTCTTCCTCGGTTTTCATCCAGCCGCGCGGCGTCCACTCCATATGCACCGAGCCGGCCTCCTCCATCGTCATCTCATTGGCGTGTGCGTACAGGGAACCAAGACCCCTGGCCGCGCGTTGCGCCATCATGATCCAGACCAGCTCGCGAACACGTGGTTTGTCGTCGTACAAACCGGCATGCATGAACATTTCTTCTACACCCGTCGCCGTGCCCTCATTACGGCTGTCGAAAATGTTGTAGAGAACGGCACCGCGGCGGATCGGGCTCGCGTGCGGCTCGAGATCCATCCGTGCAAGCTCGAACCAGTGATAGAAATGGGTGAACAACGGCGTCGGATCGTAATGCGCTGCGATCGAGAAGAAATTTCGTGTCTCTTCTGGCTCGAAGTTACCAAGCCGGGCACGCAACGCCGGTTCAAAATAGTCTTTGACGGTCAGGATTTCTTCATCCCGCAAGAACGCAATCAAGCGATCTGCAGAGCGGTTTGCCAATGCCTCGTATTCATCGGCCGTAGATGCGGCTACGAGTGGCGGCAGTTTTCTATTGCGGTGCTCTTCGAGTTTGAGCGACGACCATGCCCGATCGAGCTCGCGCTTCAGCAGGCGAACTTCGTCATCCCAGGTAAGGGGCACGAGATGCACATTCCTGGCATACCAGGTGTAGTTTTCCTTGCCGATACCGGATGGGCCGGTCTTGTTGTTCGCTTCCTGCCCGAGCCACAGAATCAGTTCATCCGTCGCGGTTCGGGCATCTGCAATGCTTGCCAGGAGCGCGCTGCTGACGCCGTCACCGAGCGTCTTTCGCAAGTCGTCGAGATCGCGTCCCTGGTCTTCAATGTTGCGGATACCAGCGATCCAGAGCTCGCGCGCATTCCCCGTCAGGTTTTCCTGCGCCTGCTGCATCAGCGGCGGAATGACGTTGAGGTCGGCGATGAGCCGTCGCTCGTCTTCGTCATTCAACGGAAATGTGTAGGTCCACAACTCGGTAATCGCGTGATGCGTCGGTCCCTCGTGTGCCGGTACATCGCTTTTCGACGTCCACACAGACTGGTAAAAAGCGGGATCGCGCGCCCAGGGCTGCAGTACTCGATAATTGAAGTCGAAGCCGTTCATCTCGGCGCGCACAATATGCCAATCGACTTGTTTCGGTACCGGCAGGCCTGTCAGATCAATTGCATGCAGGCGCGCGAGGAATTTTTTGAATTCACGGTACCGGGTGTCGAACGTTTCACGGGTGTAATCGGGCGCTCCGTCCAGTACAGGCGGGCGCTCGAATTCGCGCCACTCGGCGAACAGCGTCAGTAAATCCTCGTAGTTTCCCGATGTTGGCGTGTCGGCCGCCATGGATACCCCGAAAGCGAGCGTTACGAGACACAGTACTTTACGACCGATACCCGTCCGGAATTTGCTTGCGCCCACTAAAGATCCTCAAAGTCTGGCGACAGGGCCTCTACGAAAGGCAGGCCCGTCAGGCGGTACCGTACTTGGTCTCAACCTCGATGCCAATATCTTTGAGAAACTTCGTCGGCAAGATGCCGCCGGCACAGACAATAACTCCGTCGTTGGGAATCGTTACCTGCTTGCCGTCGTGTTCAAGTGTTGCGGTATCAGGCCCTATTTCCTTCACGGTGGACTTCATAAGAAGGCTCATTCGGCCAGCCTTTTCGAGTGACTCAACCTTTTCCCGATTTTTTTGCTTCGCCCGGGAAAATGACTCGGAGCGGTAGGACATCGTCACGGTCGCACCGTCCTGTTCAGCTATGGAATGTGCCGCCTCGAGCGCGCTGTCCCCGCCCCCAACCACGAGCACATGTTTGCCTCGGTATTCTTCGGCATCGATCAGCCGGTACACGACCTTCGACTGATCCTCGCCCGGCACGCCGAGCTGTCGAGGGGTGCCACGACGCCCGATCGTGAGCATTACAGCCCGGGTTTCGTATGACGCTTTCGTGGTGGTAACCACGAAACCGACACCACCAGGTTTTTGCTCTATGTTCTCCACGCGCTCATTATAGTTAACCTTGAGCTGCGTCTTCGCCTCAACACCTTGCCAAAACTCCAGCAGAATCTCTTTTGTCGTTTCGGTGAACATCATCCTGCCAACTATCGGAAGTTCTGCCGGCTGAGTCATCACGAGCTTGCCGCGAGGAAAATGCGAGACAGTGCCACCAAGCGAGTCCTGTTCTACCGTGACAAATTTCATACCTGCTTTCATTGCGCCGAGCGAAGCGGCAAAACCGCTGGGCCCGGCGCCGACAATGACGACATCGTAACGATCGCCCTGACCAAACCCATCAAGGCTTTGCACGGACTCCATTGCCTGTCGGCCCTGTTCGATGGCATTCCTGATCAGGCCCATGCCGCCCAGCTCTCCGGCAATGAACATTCCGGGAACATTCGTTTCGAAATTCGGCTTCACCATCGGTATGTCAACGCCGCGTCTTTCCGTACCGAATACGAGTTCAATTGCGCCGACCGGACAAGCAAGTTTGCAGGCGCCATGCCCAATGCAGTTCGCGGGAGCAATTAGTCGTGACTTGCCGCGAATCATTCCCAGGACAGCATGATGACTTTGCTCGGGACAAGCCGCGAGACAGGAACGGCAACCAATACACGTGTTTGGATCAATCACCGGGTGCAGAGACGGTGGTTCCGTCATGCTCGCGGCAATCGCTTCCTCGGCGGCGCGAATACTTGCCCCTTCCCTGCGCAATCTTTCGCGCAGATACCAGGCGAAAATCCCGATTACTGGAATAAGGTAAATGGTCAGCAAGAATTTGTTCATTATTCGTGGAACGTGCGTCCTCTTTTGCGCAATGTACCAGTGATTGCAATGCAATCGCCTGTGTGTGTTCACATTTCGCGCATCGCCGCAGTTGGGCTGCAACTCTTTGGAGGCGATGCCTTGTACCTGCTCGCAATTTCGTAAGTCACTGCAGTTTCAGGTATTTCGTACACGCAGCTTCAAGTTGCAACTTGGCGACATAATTACGAATCTTGAAAAGTGAGAGACAGTTCACATTCAATGCCGGCATTGTTGGCAGGATGCAGTTCGTCCGAGCCGCTTGGGACGCAGACGAAGACACCCAAGAGCCTGTCAGCATACAGCGACAGGCAGGATGGCTGTGCGTATGCGGGCTGGATCATGGATGTATTGACAAAAACAAAGGACTGTTTTGAATTATCAGTCGCGTAAGAAAAGGTGAGTTTTCGACTCTCCACAACAACGGTCATCGCGCTGGTTGTTTTCGCACTCATCGCTTCTGCACTATTGTACTCGGCTGTTGGCGATTCGGAAGTGACGAGCGTGGATGACGAGCTGGCATCGGCGGGGGCGCGCCTCGCCGCGGCTCGCGAATCTTCGGCGAATCCTTCCAATGGCAAGGCCGCTCCGATCGGCGATCTTGTATCAGGACTTGAGAGACGGCTGGCCGGGAATCCGGACGACGGCAAGGGTTGGCTCCTGTTGGCGAAGTCCTACGATCACCTGGGCGACCCCACACGGGCCTCCTCGGCGTACTCAAGAGCCAGGGAACTGGGCTTTGTCGACGCCGCGCTGGAAAGCTTGCCCACGACCAACACCATGCAGGCTCAGTCGAGAGCAATAGTTCGTGGCCGCGTCAGTGTCACAGCAGACGCCTCAGGGTTGTATGAGCCTTCTGACACCGTATTCATAGTGGCGAAACCGGCGGGAAGTGGCCCCGCAATACCACTGGCCGTTATTCGTCGTACGGCGTCCGAGCTGCCGTTCGACTTCATGTTAAGCGACAACGAGTCGATGGTCGCCGGAAACAGTTTGTCGGGGGTATCGAACATTGTCGTTGTCGCGAAGATTTCAGCTACAGGTGATGCGATGAGTGTGCGATCCGGTCTTGAGATTACGAGCCAGATCATTTCTCCGCAGGATGCGCCCTTTTTGAGCCTGGAACTCGGGGCCGCCGGTTCGTCGGGAGTTCACCCAAACAACGAAGAGATTGAGCAGCGTGAGTGAATCCATTTTAGAAGCACCTGCCCTGGTCGGGGTGCGTAAGTCAACGTCGGGTAAAGCACGAAGCAAGTCTCAAAGCACTGTGCGCGGCTACCTGCTGCTGACACTCGTGATTGGATTGGGCTTCCTGCTTCGAGAGCATGAGCTGATTTCACCCGAGGAAGGCGTCGGCTACTGGCTGGGAATTCTAGGCGGCGTGCTGATGCTTACGCTGCTTTTGTATCCACTTCGAAAGCGAATTCGTTTTCTGCACGCGCTTGGTCCGACCCGGTCCTGGTTTCGAATCCATATGCTGTTCGGTCTCGTCGGCCCACTGCTTATTCTCTACCACAGTAATTTCCGCCTGGGCTCCGTAAACAGTCAGGTCGCTCTTTATTCGATGTTGCTGGTTGCGGGCAGCGGAATTATTGGCCGGCATTTTTACGCACGCATCCACCGTGGCTTGTATGGCAATAAGACATCGCTGAAAGAGCTGCAAGCCGACTTGAGCGAATCAGTCGAAAAAAGTCATGGCCTCGCGAATTTGATGCCTCATCTCGTCGCAAAACTGGACCGAATGTCTGCCGATATGCAGGGCTGCCGGGTTACCCAGTCCCTGGGAGTCGGGCGTAGCCTTCGCTGGACGTTTTCTCACGGCATTGTGCGTATGTCGCTGCTTTGGACGGCACGAACGGAACTTCAGGCCGCAGCAAAAAGATCGGAAATCGTTGCGCGTGACTACAAGCGACTGTCAATGACTGCGTCACGCTACATTCGTGAGTACACGAGCCTGATCGGACGTGTCGCACAATTTTCATTTTACGAGAGGTTATTCGCACTCTGGCATGTGTTGCACCTACCGATTTTCCTGATGATGATCGTTTCGGCGCTCACGCACGTACTTGCGGTTCACATGTACTAGCAGTGCCTGTCCCTGATGCGTCGACGACTCATACCCACCGGACTAATACTGATGTTCGCAACAATCGCCTCCACCGACGCTCATTCCCAGATCGAAACACTGATCATGCCAGGCAAGGTCGTCGAGAGTCATGCGGACGTCGAAACTGAGTGCAGCTCCTGCCACATCGCGTTCGATCGGGACAGGCAACCCGAACTTTGCCTTGCCTGCCACGAAGACGTTGCGAGCGACATTAGCGACGAGACCGGATTTCACGGTCTTTTTGCAAAGGAAAACGGAGAGAACTGCGGGGCTTGCCACAAAGATCACCTTGGCCGAGATGCGGACATCGTTGGCCTGAACGAGCAGAGTTTCGATCACGATCTTACGGACTTCCGGTTGCTCAGCGGTCATGCAGACGTAGCCTGTTCCAACTGTCATGATGACGTCCAAAAGCGCCGGGACACGCCGCAAAAGTGCTTTGTGTGCCACGAGTCGGACAACGTACACGACGAATTTGTCGGAACAAACTGTGACCAATGTCACTCATCGACCGCGTGGACCGACATCGTGTTCGACCACGACACAACCGACTACGATCTTGTCGGCAAGCACATGGACGTTGCGTGCGGCGACTGCCATGTGGATCAATCGTTCCAGAACACGCCGACTAGCTGCTTCGGTTGCCATGCGGAAGACGACGCTCACAATGGCCGTAGCGGAGAGGCGTGTGAGAATTGCCACAGCCCGAGCGGCTGGTCGGATACATCATTCGATCACGATCGGGATACACAGTTCTCGCTGACCGGCGTGCACGGCGAACTGATTTGCGATGACTGCCATGGCTCTGAACCATTCAAAGACAAATTGGAAGCAGTCTGTACTTCATGCCACGTTGAAGACGACGACCATGACGGTCTTTTCGGCAAAAACTGCGATACCTGTCATGTCGCCGAAGGCTGGTCCGTTGTCGTGTTCGACCACAACATCGACACCGACCATACGCTGGACGGCGCACACCGGGAACTTGAGTGCACGGCTTGCCATATCGAGCCCGTCTTCGAGGTGCAGCTACTTTCCGGTTGCAACAACTGTCATGAAAAAGACGATAGCCACGAGGGCACACAGGGAACGACCTGCCAGGACTGTCATAACGAGAAATCCTGGACGGACAATGTTTTCTTCGACCACGACCTGACACGATTTCCGCTGTTGGGTGAGCATGCGGAAACCGAATGTGAATCGTGCCACGACTCTCACCGCTTTCGGGACACTCCGGCCGAATGTAGCTCCTGCCACTCGGAGAACAACCCACACGGGGACCGCCTCTCCGATCGTTGCGGCCTGTGCCACAACCCGGTCGACTGGGCGGAATGGAATTTTGATCACAACACCCAGACCAGGTACCCGCTGGATGGCGCACACGCGACAGTGTCCTGTGATGCCTGCCACCGTCAATCGCTTGCGACCCAGGTCAAGCTTGGCAGTCGTTGCAGCGATTGCCACCGTGCGGACGACATCCATAACGGTGAATTTGGTTTCGACTGCGGGCGCTGCCACTCCGCGCAGTCTTTCAAGGAGGTCATACGAATCCGATGAATACTCAAACCCGAAACCAGCGCGCAATTTTGTTTCGTACGATCCTCATTGCATTGGCCTTAATCGCGAGCGGCGACGCGCTTGCACAGGATACGTTCGACCATTTCACAACCGGCTTCATACTTGATGGCGCTCACCAGAACGCGTCTTGCGATCGTTGTCATTCTGGCGGTGTATTCGGAGGAACCAGCCCGACCTGTGTCGGCTGTCATTCTCAGGTTGGCACTGTGTTGTCGACAATTAAGTCACCGGGCCATATATCGTCAAATGAGATTTGTTCCGACTGCCACACGACATCTGCCTGGAGTCCCGTCATGTATATGGACCACGCGGCAGTCTCCGGTAGCTGTGGCACCTGCCACAACGGCGTACTCGCAACGGGCAAATCGCCAGGCCACATTCCATCCGGAGAGCAGTGTGACGACTGCCACACGTCGAACCTCTGGGTACCGGCGGTATTCGACCACGCCAACAACACCGGTAACTGCTTTGGCTGCCACAACGGCACTACGGCGACCGGCAAATCACCTACCCACGTCCTGACGACCAATGTCTGTGAGGATTGCCACAACAGCACCGTTTGGGCACCGGCGACTATCGTCGATCACACGCAGGTGCTGGGCTCGTGCTCATCGTGCCACAACGGCGTAACCGCGACTGGCAAGAATCCGACGCATATCGCGAGCGGTGGCGGCTGCGATGATTGCCACACAACCGTCGGCTGGATACCGGCGAACTTTGACCACGTCAACATCACCGGCAACTGCGCAAGTTGCCACAACGGCACCGGCGCAACCGGCAAGAACCCGACACACATCAACACCAGCAACGTATGCGAGGACTGTCACAACAAAGTTGTGTGGGCACCGGCCGATAACGTCGACCACACACAGGTCATAGGTATCTGCTCGTCATGCCACAATGGTGCCACCGCGACCGGCAAGAACCCGACGCATATAGCAAGTGGCGATAATTGCGGCGACTGCCACACAACCGTCGGCTGGATTCCGGCGAATTTCGATCATGTCAATATTACCGGCAATTGCGCGAGTTGCCACAACGGCACCGGCGCAACCGGCAAGAACCCGACACACATCAACACCAGCAATGTATGCGAAGACTGTCACAACAACGTTGTGTGGGCGCCGGCCGATAGCGTCGATCACACACAAGTCATTGGAACCTGTGGGTCATGCCACAATGGAACCACCGCGATCGGCAAGAATCCGACACACATCGCGAGCGGCGACAACTGCGATAACTGCCACACTACCGTCGCGTGGATTCCGGCCAACTTCGATCACATAAACATCACCGGCAATTGCTTCGCTTGCCATAACGGTACCGATGCAACCGGCAAGAACCCGACGCATGTAAGTACGACCAATATCTGCGAAGACTGCCACGCACCGACTGCCTGGGTGCCGGTCGTTAGAGTCGACCATACCCAGGTGCTGGGCTCGTGTTCCTCGTGTCACGACGGCGTAGCCGCCACCGGCAAGAACAACGGGCACTTTATAACGGCGCAGCAATGCGACGTCTGCCATGTGACCACCGGGTGGATTCCGGATACGTTTGCGCACACGGGCCTGACGTATGAGCCGCTCGATCATCGCGGCAACCTGCCGTGTACGGCTTGCCATCTCGGTAATACAGAGCTTGTCACCTACTCGACGCCGGCCTACCAGCCAGACTGTGCGGGTTGTCATGCAAACAGGTATCGCGCCGGAGAACACAGGAAGACTGCAAACCCGCGTGTTAATTACACGGTCAGTGAATTGCGAGACTGCTCAGGTGCCTGTCACGAATACACGGATTCATCGCTGACCACCATCAGGAGGAACCGTCCAGGACCCGAGCATCGCGTGTCGAGAGGCGGATTCTAGAATGCGCGAATGCTGGACCGGTTGCGTAATTGCAGCTGCCATGCTTGTTTTTGCTGGCAGTGCGACCGCGGCCACAGGATTCATTGCCTCTGCGAACGTCGTGCGCGGCGACGTCTATACCGAGCTTTCGATTCAGTTCAATTGTGACGTGCAATATCTTTCGCACGAACCGACCGGTAAGGGCGATACTCTCCGGATCCAGTTGGAACCAACGTCGATATGCCGCGGTGTCTCACCAACGGCGGCCAACAGCCGGGAAATGCACCGACCCCTGTCTGCCGACGACGCTCATGTGCAACACATCGAATACGATGGTGAATCACCAGGCGTCAAATACTTACGTGTCAGTTTCAGCGAAAATGTACGATTTTTCGTCGCCCCGGGCCACGGCAGGAACACCATTGTCGTGCGCGTTTTTGAGCGGCCGAAGGACGCCGCAACGCAGCGTCCCACAGCAAAAAGCGCAAGTCGCCAGGTCATTCGCCCGGCGCCGGCAAAACCGATATACGTCATAAACCTCGAGTCCTCGCTGCGGTACCCTGCTACCGGTGATATTCCGGTTCTCGATCTGGATGATCAGCACGAGTTGTTCATTAGTGAAGCCATCATCGATGGAAAAACCTGGTACCGGATGCGAGTCGGCTACTTCGACACCGCACAACTGGCTTCGAGGGCGCTGCGAGGTGTGCAGGCCAGTTACCCGGCAGCCTGGATCGATCGCGTACGCGAGAAGTCCGGAACGGCCGTCGCGGCGACCGTTAAGCGTAAGCCAGTCAGGCCGAAAGCCGTTATTTCGCTTACTTCTGCAACTCAATCAAACCAGAGCGGCGACAAAACGGAACAACTAATGCTCGACGGGCGTCGCGCGATGACAAAGGGCGAACTTTCACGAGCCATTCAGATCTACACCAAGGTTCTGCAACAACCGCCATCGGTACACCAGCCGGAGGCGCAGGAGTTTTTGGGGCTGGCACGGGAGCGAAACGGACAGATCGCGCACGCGAAGGCCGAGTACGAAAGATACCTGGACGTTTACCCGGACGAAGAAGGCACGCAGCGCGTCCGGCAGCGGTTGTCAACACTGTTGGTGGCGGCCGGCGGCGGCGCGGGCCGGCGACAGGTTAATGCCTCCAATACCACGAATGCCCCGAATGGCCCGGACGATCGTCCGACGGCTCGCAAGGCGAGTCCGTGGAAGATTCGGACCTTCTTTTCTCAGTACTATCGACGTGATGTCAATCAGGTCAATGATCAGGATCAGGTAGTCAGTCAATCATCTGTTTACTCCGACGTAACCCTTGACGCCCGACGCCGTGGTGAGCGATTCGATTTCTCCACTCGCGTGACCGCCGGCCATCGCAGCGACCTTCTCAACGAAACACAACGATCGGGCAATGACCTGCGCCTGTCGTATTTTTACGTGGACCTGCTGGACTCCAGAACGCGTGTACGGGGACGTGTCGGGCGTCAAACACGCAATACCGGTGGCGTACTCGGACGGTTTGACGGGCTCAACCTGAGCTACTCACTAACGGATCGGCTACGCTTCGATGCCGTTGCCGGATCACCTGTCTATTCTACGGCAAGCAATGACGTGCACTCGAGACAATTCTACGGCGCAAGCTCGAATTTTTCGCCCTTCGGCGAATCGCTGGAGTTTGGGCTCTTCTATATACAACAAACGATCGGCGGCATGACGGACCGACAGGCCATCGGAGCGGAAGTACGCTATTTCGGCGATAACAAGTCCCTTTGGGGCTCTGCAGACTACGACACATCTTTCGGTGAACTCGGAAGCGCGTTCGTTCAGGGCAGTTGGCGACTGCCCGGCAACTTCACGATCAGTGGCACACTCGACCAGCGCCGCAGCCCGTTCCTTAGCCTGGCCAACGCACTTCTGGGCCAGACGATACAGGACTTCGATGCATTTTCTCTCACGATGCCGGAAGCCGAGTTACGGCAGCTGGCCCTGGATCGGTCCGCCAGAACGTCCTCAGCGACGCTCGGTTTGTCACGCCCACTCACTCCGAAACTGCAGCTCAGCATAAACGCCAACATATCGATGGTTGACGCGGTACCGGCGTTCGGCGACGCGCCTGAAATGCCAGAGTCCGAATACAGCTATTACTCGGCAGACCTGGTTGCCAGCAGCATGTTTCGTCAAGGCGACGTCGGGATTCTGAGCGTCCGTTACTCGACCTCAGGTTCGACTGATGTGTATTCCGTCAATCTCGATGCTCGCTTTCCCATCGGCCGCAGACTTCGAATAAATCCGAGACTGCGCATTGATTACCGGGAAATCTCGTCCGACCTGAGCACGCAGTGGATCTACACGCCGGGATTGCGAATGCAATATCGATTCGGCAGGCGCGGACGCCTGGAGTTTGAGGCCGGCAAGCGATACTCGAGTCGCATTATGAATGGCACCGACATGGCTCAGGAGTCATACTTCGTCAATATCGGCTACCAGCTCTTCTATTGAAAACCCAGCCAATAATTCGAACGCGACTGCCGGGCAACGCGATTCTTCATTGCGCGCTCGTGGCAGTGCTTCTGGTCGCGTGTAGCAGCGCGCAACCGCTGGTTCAGGATCGCCTTGACTTACTGACCGGCGTGACCGTCACCCGGGCGAACAAACCGTTGATACTCTACAGGGACCGATCTGCGGTATCTGCGCATGCCAGGGACTACGTCTATGTCGGGCCCATCGAGATCAACAACATGGGGCAGCGCCGCTACTTTCTGTGGCTCGGCGTATGGAGTACGTCAGAGATTTCCAGCCGCGCAAGCGTGCAAAACGACTTCGAGTCGATCGTAGTCTACGCAAATGGTGAGCCGCTTGGTCTGGAGGTCGCAGGTTGGAACCCCGAGGCTATCGGCGTGTCAGATACCGTGTATGTCAAACCTGTTGCCACCGCGACAGATGCTTTTTATGCCGTCACGATCGGTCAGATTCGCCTGATAGCCGAAGCCAACGACATTGAATTGCGAGCTGGCGTCGCCAACAAGGCTGGTTACTATCGACTCTGGGAGGCAACGGACGCTGCGGCCGCGAGCTTGCGGGCATTCGTACAGGAAGTCGATTACTGAGCTTGCCCGCACAGGCACCGGATATTCCGCAATCGAGATGCCTTTGGACCAGTGATTGACCGGCAAAGACTGGATCGTTGCAGGATACACAGCTACTCTAACCGTATGACAAATCGACCCATTTTCATCATTGCAGCCCTCACGGCGTTGGCGTTCGCGGCCGAAGCGGCTACCGAATCCCCGTCGCAGTCCGAATCAGAGGCAGCCATTGAGTTCCTGTTGGCACGTGTCGCCAGTTCGGAGCTGGAGTTCGTTCGCAATGGCAAGACCTATCCGGGGTCGGAGGCCGTCAATCACATGCGACGCAAGTACGATTACTATGCGGCTCGCATACATTCGCCGGAGGAGTTTATTGAGCTGGCGGGAACGAAAAGCGTCATTTCAGGTAAGGCATACAAAATACGCGACGTTGATGGCGAGGTGCCGGCCGCCGAATGGCTACGCAATGTTCTCGCCGAATATCGAAACGCTAAAGATAGTCGCGACGGCACGGCGGAGTGATGCAGATGACGAGAATCGTGACGAAAGCAACTGCGGCCGTTGCCGTGCTTGTCATTATTGGCGCTTGCACCGCACCTGCGCGACTGCCTCCGGCGCATATCGCTGCAATTCCGGTTTCTGACCGTGTATCGGCCAGTCACTCGAATAGCATCAAGGTTATCAGCCTGAACACCGCGCACAGCCGCAGCATGGGTTTTCATCAGTTGTTTCAAAGCGGCGACACGGCTCGGATAAATCTGGACGCCGTCGCCACAATGCTCGAACGTGAAAATCCCGACATCGTTGCTTTGCAGGAAGTTGACGGATCGTCGTTCTGGAGTGGCAGTTTCGACCATGTTGACTACCTTGCGCGGGAGGCCGGATATTCAGCAACAGTGCGCGGGACTCACTTGAGAACGCCCGGTCTGGACTATGGCACGGCGTTAATGTCCCGTTACCCGCTGGACGATTCGCTTTCCGTCGGCTTCGGTTCCGCAGTATCGGTCGTTCGGAAGGGGTTCGTAATATCCAGCATGCAGTGGCCGGGTCTACTGGACACGGAGGTTGATGTGGTCTCTGTCCACCTCCATCCGCTCCGATCGAAAATTCGTACACGCCAGGTTAAGGAACTCATTTCGGTCATAGAGAAACGTGGCCGACCCGTCATCGTGATGGGTGATTTCAACGACGACTGGTATGACGAGGATTCAGCGGTACGTTTACTCGGAGAAACGCTGGGATTGAAACCTCAAGGTCCGCGTTGCGAAGAATGCTTCACACACCGGCGTATGAAGAAATTCGTGGACTGGATCCTCGTGTCACCTGAACTGAACATTGACGGTTTTCAGGTTGTGGGCGACGACGTCTCAGACCACTATGCCGTGTCCGCAACGCTGAGGATGAAGAACCCTGTCCGGGAGCGAGGCTCAGCCGCGCACTAGCTATTCTTCCCCGGTGAATAACGTTGACGTCATTATTCTCGGTGGGGGCGCTGCCGGTCTGATGTGTGCGATTACTGCCGGCATCCGCGGCCGGCGAGTCGTCATCCTTGAGGGCTCCAACAAGATTGGCAAGAAGATTTTGATGTCCGGCGGTGGTCATTGTAATTTCACCAATGTAAACAGCGATACATCCCGATTCATTTCTGCCAACCCAAACTTCTGTATTTCCGCACTCAGCCGCTATACTCCATCCGACTTCATTGCACTGGTCGAGAAACATGGTATCGCGTATCACGAGAAATCACTTGGTCAGTTGTTCTGCAACGAATCGTCGAAGCAGATACTTCAGATGCTGGTTGACGAATCCGAGCTTGCCGGCGTCGCAATTCATACACATTGCGTGATCAATTCGATTTCTCACGCTGATCGCTACGTTGTCGCCGGAAACAAGGGTAATTTCTCGGCCGAATCCCTGGTAATCGCGACCGGTGGACTGTCTATCCCAAAGATGGGTGCATCTGATTTCGGTTATCGCATAGCCAGGCAATTTGACGTGAACGTACTCGAAACACGCGCGGGGCTTGTACCATTTACGTTTACCGGAGAGACTCAACAGATGCTGCAACGCTTGTCGGGTGTCAGTGTACGCGCAACAGTTCGCGTAGGTGGCGTCTCGTTTACCGAGAATTTGCTATTCACACATCGAGGTCTCAGCGGACCTGCGGTGTTGCAAGCGTCCAGTCACTGGCGGCCCGGCGACAAAATCAGTATCACTCTTCTGCCCGATCGCAACGCCGAAACATTGCTGTTGAAAGCCAAGAGAACCCAATCGAGCAGCCTGCTCCGCAGCGTACTATCACAATCGCTGCCGCGCGCGCTGGTACTCGAACTACAGGACATCTTTTGGCCCGACGAGGCGGGAGTACCGTTGCGCGAGATTGCCGATGAAAAATTGCGCACTGTCTCCTCACTATTGCAAAACTGGATGATGATACCGGCCTCGACAGAAGGGTATCGCACCGCCGAGGTAACGCTCGGCGGCGTGGATACCGACGAGTTATCGTCAAAAACCATGGAGTGCAGGCGACGGCCTGGCCTGTATTTCGTCGGCGAAGTCATTGATATTACGGGACATCTTGGCGGCTATAACTTCCAGTGGGCCTGGGCATCGGGTCACGCGGCGGGTCAGTTTGCCTGACCTTGCGGATGTGAAAGGAGTTGGGATAGTGCAGACGCACAAACGCAGAATATTGATGCCTCTTCCTGACTACGGTTTTGATCCTACGGAAGTGGCCATTCCCTGGCAGTTGCTGTCAGCAAAAGGTATTGATGTGATATTCGCGACGCCTCGCGGCGACAAGGCGGCTGCGGATGGCCGCATGCTAACTGGCGAGAGGCTCGGGATCTGGAAACCTGCGTTGCGAGCGAGGCAAGACGCCGTAAGCGCCTGCCGAGATTTGGGCGAGGATACATCCTTTTGTAACCCGTCAAGCTACGTTGACCTTGCTGAAAAAAGTTTCGATGGATTGTTTTTGCCAGGAGGCCACGACAAGCAAGTTAAGGAATATCTGGAGTCAGAGACATTAAAGCTTCTTGTTGCTGACTTTTTCCTTGCTCAAAAACCGGTCGCTGCAATATGCCACGGCGTCGTTCTGGCAGCGCGAAGCGTCAATCCCGGTACAGGAAAGTCGGTTATTCACGACTACAAAACGACGTCGCTACTGAAATCACAGGAAATACTCGCATACAATCTGACTCGGCTTTGGTTACAAGACTACTACCTTACTTACCCGGAATTAACCGTCGAAGACGAAGTCAGGTCGGTATTGTCCGACAGCCGGAATTTCATTAGTGGCCCCACCCCTTTGCTCAGAGACTGCGCCCGTCACTTGCAAAGAGGATTCGTTGTTCGCGATCGTCATTATGTATCGGCACGGTGGCCCGGCGATGTGTATAGTATTTCCAACGAATTTGTCGAGATGCTCCAGGTCATTGAGTAAGGAACGCGAATGACATCAGACCTGGCTGACGTGGGCGCGGCGTTCAGGAAGCATCGCGTTCGTGTCATGCTCGCAATAACGTTAGGCTACGGTTTTCTCTACACCTGCCGCCTCGGCCTCAATATCGTCAAAAAACCATTGATCGACAACGGCATATTTTCGGTCGATGAATTGGGCATGATTGGTGCGGCACTGTACTACGGTTATGCCACCGGCAAGCTTTTCAATGGTTTTGCTGCAGACCACTTCCGGCCACGCGTGTTTTTCACGATTAGCATTCTCGTTTCGGCGTTGTTGAACCTGTTCATGGGGTGGTCCAGTTTCCTGTGGCTTTCGATCGTCATATGGGCGTTAAACGGATGGTTTCAGGGTATGGCGGCACCCGCGGCCGTTATCAGCATCACCAACTGGTTCTCGATTCACGAACGCGGAAGATCTTATGGCATCTGGAGTGCCTCGCATGCCATCGGAGAGGGGCTGACCTACTACGTCATCGCAGCGGTAGTCGCGGCGTGGGGCTGGCGGTTCGGCTTCATCACACCGGGTATTCTGTGTATTGGCGTTGCTGCGTGGGCGTACGCACTCCTCCGCGATGCCCCGAGAACCCTGGGCCTGCCAGACGTTCACGCGTTTCATGGCGAGGAACCCGAACCGCCGAAAACGAATAGTACCTGGGCTACACAAAAAACTATATTTGGTATCGGCGCGATATGGGCGATCGCCGTCGCGAGCTCGCTGATGTACATGACGCGATACGGAATCAACAGTTGGGGCATTCTCTATTTACAGGAGATTCGGGGTTACACGCTTACTGGGGCCGGAGCGTTAATGGGCATTTACGGTGGAGCCGGTATTGCAGGTTCCATTGCGTACGGCTACCTGTCGGACAAAGTGTTCGATGCGCGCCGCCCTCCCGCAAATTTTATTTTCGCCGTAGTCGAGGTTCTCGCACTGCTCCTCATTTTCTATGGGCCGCAGAATAATCTTGCGCTGGTGATTGGCTTCGCTGTTTACGGCGCCGCACTCAGCGGCCTCATTGCATCAGTCGGGGGGTTGTTTGCCGTTGATATTGCACCTCGCGGCGCTACCGGGGCAGCCATGGGGCTTGTTGGAATCTTCAGTTACTTTGGTGCCGGCACGCAGGACGTCATTAGCGCTGGACTGATCAGTGCAGATATCGAAATCATCGATGCCGTCAAGGTTTACAACTTTGATACTGCCGTATTGTTCTGGATCGGTACGTCCATCCTATCGATGTTGGTTGCAGCAACGCTATGGAACACAAGGATTCGCGACTAGTGCCATCGTCTTCTCAGGTCGTTTTGCTGGATATGGGTGGTGTACTTCTGGATCTCCACGACCCACGGACCGCATTCGGGCTGGCAATGCAGCAGGATGAGTTCATGGAGAAATGGTTGCTTTCGCCATCGGTCCGAAAATTTGAACGCGGCTGTGTGACTACCTCGCGTTTCGCATCTGACATCGTAGAAGAATTCGCTTTGCCCTATTCGCCGGAAGAGTTCATCCGGCGATTGAATTCGTGGCCTGACGCGCTGTTTGACGGCGTGCCCGAACTACTCGAATCGATTGGCCACCAACATCGAATAGCCCTGTTGTCGAACACCAATGAGGTTCACTGGAATCGAGACGACATTGCAGGCCGGCTTGCCCCCCTGTTGGACAAGGTATTTCTCTCCCACCAAACGCGGCATCTCAAGCCGGAGCGTGCGGCTTTCGAGGATGTTTTGCAGCACTACGGTGTCGACGCCGGGGATATTCTGTTTTTCGACGACAACCCGATCAATATTGACGCCGCAAGAAGCTGCGGGATGCAAGCGTGGCTGACGCTGGGCTTCGACAGCCTGGCGCGGAATCTGGGCCAGGCTGGCATTACTCAAACACTCATCTAGTCAAATATGCGCCGTAATCGCGCTTACAAGAGTCCTTCGAGGCCATCCAGGTCGTTGACGACGCTCCACTCCCCGCCGGTTTTCTCGACCCTGCCCTTCCACATTTCAAGCCGGTCCAGGTATTCGCGTGGATCAATATTGTCAGAACGCAACTTGGTGACATTGAGTGCGATGACCTTGAAACCCGCCAGTTCAATATCGATGTCACGTACAAAGCCTTCGGCCAGATCTTCCTTGAGGTCCGAGAAGATCAGGATCGTTTTACTCCCGGTGTCCTTCTCATTGAGAAATTCCACGGCCTGCAGCAGGCCACCGGTAATATCCGTGTATGAAGAAGGTTTTACGTTCTCGACGAAATCACTCACCTGCTGTGCGAACATCCGCTTCTGTCGATTAACCGCGCTCGGACGATCATCGAAAGAGGCTTTGGCGACGATATCTTTCTCACTAAAGCTGCCCGTATCAATTCGAGCAACCGCAAAAGTATCCGTCGCATCCAGCCTGGACAGGGCAAAGCGAATAATCTGTTGTGCCTTATCGAGTTCCTCGGTATACGTGCCCGAGGTATCGAGCAACATATAAACACCAGAATTCGTTTTCACTGGCGTCTCGTCGCCGCCACCACACGATGCCAGCAACACACATAACGTGGCGAAAATTCCTATCCTCATTGTCCTACCCTCCTCGGCACAGCTGCGCTCTCGGAATTCCCTGCCATGCGCTCCTCGAGCCACAGTGGAACAAACAGCGGCAGGTCATAGATTTGCTTCAGCAGCGTACCAAGATAGAGAAAGATACCACCGAGCAAGCGCAAAATGAGTGACAGCGTCCGCAAGAACGAAATCGCTATTAGCCCGACAACAGTGCGCAGCGAATGTACGAAGGTCTCGAGCGGTATCGCCACGAAGGTCAGTGCAAATGGCAGGATGAATCCCATGCCCATCTGCGCGGCCGTCGTAATCCACATAAATTCACCAGTCGCCGTCGCACCAACGTCGCCCCTCAACATTGCGCTCGTCGCGAGCTCATCGTGCAGAAGTACCTCACGCATGTAGGCGAGACCAGCCTCAACACCCGCCAACAGGAACAAGATCGTGAACGTAATATAGATCATGCGTTCACGGGTTTTGTCGGGCAACGCGCCGATTACCGGAAACAGCCGCGTAATACGCAACGACTCCATCAGGAACAGGCCCATTGAGATTTCAACCAGGATGATGACCAGCGCGGCGATATCTGCCGTGCGAAAGCCGCCGATCAGGTTGGTGCCACCGACCATCTCGGCCATGGGCCTGGCAATCAGTGAGAAGTTGATCGTCGCTCCGCCGATAGCGATAGCCAGTACGAACGCGGAAACAAAAAAGTTGACGAGTGATGACGATGATAAAACGGAAATCGCACGGTCGTGGCCGTGAACAATATCCTCATATTCCTGCATCAGCCTGTCGATCGTGACCGAACGGGCTAGCAGCGCGTCGACGTTCTTTCCAACCTGCTCGAGTGTTTGTTGAATCTGCCGCCATTCGGGCCGCATGTAACGCAACAACTTGTGACGTTTCGCACTGGCCTCATGATAGGCGTCCATTGCTTCCTTATGCGCCTTGATCAGCGATTTGTGAATATCACCGAGAATGTTGCCAACCTGTACGCGCCCTTCCCGGGAGTCCATCTGGGCGACGGCCTCGACCGCCTTGACCCAGCCGGGCGGATCCGGAGGCACGTCGACGGCGCCCTGGTGATCTTTTTCGATGCGGCCGATCGATTCGCTCAGTGATCGGTGCAGACCCGAGTAATTCGCGAGATCCTTTCGTACGGACTCATTGATACGGCCGAATTCACGTTCGATGATACGTTCCTTCGACTCGCGCCCGGCGGCAAGCAGGACATCGCGATTACGCGTGGCAAGGCCTTTTTCGGAGCCCGCCACGGCCTTGGACGCTATTCGAAAGCTGCGGTGCAAAGCATGCGCCGCGACGTGGATGGTCTTGTGAGCCGTGCTGCGAATGAGATACAGCGCGGCAACGATCAGAATAATCCAAAGTAATGCCGACGCGACTGGCCAAGGCGTTATGCCTAGAATGAAGCTCATGATGGTAACCCCGCTGCCATAATAGTGATCGTAGACCGGTGGCTTTGCGAAGCGCCCTGACGGGCGCCGTGCCTTTTCATCTTCGGCCGCAGCGTTTCACAATAAGCAGCGCAATGTCAACGACATAGGCGTCGGTTCGCGCAAGTCCCTGTGCCTTATGGAAAATTGCTGCTTTTCCCGGAGAGAGGCCAGGCAGGGGAACACTGGCCTTAAATGGTGCAGACAAAGGGACGGCGGCCCTGAAATGCTTCAAAAATTCAAACTAAAATATAGCTTGGGCCCGTAGTAGCGCGTTCGCAAGGTGCCGCGCAGGCTATCGTCTTTTGACTTCAGGCGTGTGCCATAAAAGTTGTAGCCGATGCCGGCACCGAATACATCGCCGAATTTGCGATCGAGACCAAGGCTCAAATAACTCATGAAACCCTCGTAACGATCGAAATCGAGCGAAAACACATTGATGTCGGCGCTCAAGCGCCATTTGCTGCCTAGCGCGACCGACCCGAACACACCTATTGTGGGCAACGGCGCATTGACCGTGACGCGCTCGAATTGCGCGGTACTCTCGGCACGAAGCCCTGCCTCAAACTGCAAGAAACCAACGCCGAGCGATACTCCAAGCTCTTTTTGCTGGTCCCGCATCAACGAGTACGAATAGGCCAGCCGCACGACCTGTGATCGCGTGCTGGTTTCAACCTCGGTTCCGGAAACAAAAGTCTCGTCGCCGAAATTGATGTCTCTTTCAAGCGCCGTCATCGAACGACGTTGCAACTCGAAATAGCCAAGCTCAAGTCGATGGTAATATCCAATTCGAAGTAAGGCGTCGAGCTGAAAAATCGTCTGCCGGTCGGCAATGCCGAGAAAGTCTTCCAGATCCACTTCGCCGCCAGACTGACCGTCCGACTCGTCACGAATGACGCTGGTGTCAATCGTACTGTTGAACGCGGCCAGGCGAATCTCGATCGGCAGCTTTGGCGGGTCACCATGGTATTCCCGCGGCTGAAACAAGTTGGCGTTGTATGCGAGGCCGACACTCGCTGACCACAAGCGATCACTCTCGACGATTGGGCTGGCCGTGACACCCGAGGCGAGAAATTCGAGACCGACAGTGGTCGAAAGCAACCAGCGCGGCGTGAGTTCGTAGCCCAGCGTAAATCCGACCTGGTAATTCGTCACCGCGCCCGGTTCATACACCGGTCGCGATGGCGTCATTTCCGGGTCAGAGACGCCGTAGTAGTAACTGCTGTAGCCGTCGCTCAGGTACGTGAGCATGACACTGGGTACAAAGAAGCCTCGCTCGAATTGTCTGGGTAACGAGAACTCAAGTTCGTTTGTGTTGCTGTTGTGACGATTCGCGACGTCCCAATACGATCTGAACTGAACCTGTACCGGCCAGCGCCGCCAGCCGATCAACGGTCCTGCCTCGATTGTCCAGCGCCGCTCCCTGAGTCCATCCAACTCGTCGCCGCCACTATTACCGAACCCCAGAGTCTGGATGCGGCCCATGACACCGAATTCCCAGTCACTTTTCGCTACATAGCGAAAGCCGATGTTCTCTCCGCGAACCAGGAACCAGTCATCGTTTAACGTAGAATGCGTAAAACTGGTCAGGTACGGATACGCGATCGTCGAATTCGTCGCACCCACAAAGGGATTCTGCGAGGTGGAAATCGAGAGGCCGAGCGAGTAATCGTTCAGATCGTAGTTGCGAATATAGTCGAACAACGCCCCGGCACCTGCTGGTCCCGATGCGATAATTACGAAGCTCCCGAGGCATAGTGCCAGCCTTGCTCTCCGTTGGAACTGTAGACCAGGTGGCCGTATGTTTTGCGTCACGAGCTGCTCTCCGGGTTGAGTCGGGCCTTTTAGTAAGGCCCGGGTGGCGTCGCGCTGCGACGCGGCGGAAACCAGAATGCTTTGTCGACAATCGTTGCCCTGGCCATTGCACGCGACCAGTGCATTTCGCGCCGATAGTATATTTCCACCCAAATATTATCACCGACTTTGCCGTGCGGGGTTCTGACCGTAGCAATCGCGATATTCTGCTTGCATATCGGTGACCAAACGGCAGAGGTCACAAACCCTATTTCCTTTCTGTTGCCCTTTTCCTTCGCATAAATGTACGAGTGGTGTGCTTCCTTGTTTCCTTCTACGTCAAGCTTCACAAGGCGCCAGGTTGACCCGCGATTCTTCTCTTCGAGCAACGCGCGCCGCCCGTTGAAGGTCGGCTTCCTAAAATCGACCAGCCATTCGAGGCCAAGCTCAAGCGGTGAACGGGTACGACCGGTCCGAACGGTCGCGTCCGCCGGCAGGAAATCCTCATACGCGGCGAGATATCCGGCTTCAACTCGCGCAAGTTCGAGCGCGGACGTACCAATCGCTCGTATTCCGGTCAGTTTGCCCGCGACAAACAACTCATCCCAGAACGATTCAGCCTTGTCCGGTGGCATCCATACCTCGTAACCGAGATCCCCTGTGAATCCGGTTCGCGATATCATGATTTCGCTGCCCTCAAAATCGAAATGCATCAGGCCGAAGAGTTTGAGTGTATCCAGACCGTCGACGCCCATGCGCGTCAGGACGCTGCAGGAGGTCGGCCCCTGGATGGCCAGCGCTGCGATATCGTCGGTCTCGAGCGCAATATCGACGTCGAAACCAATCGCGGAGTCTTGCAGCCACGCAAAGTGGCGCTCCTGTGAACACAGGCGGTACTCGCCTTCCCTGAGATGGAAGATCGTGCCATCGTCGATTACCTGACCTTCGTCGTCACACCAGACCGCGTAGGCGACTCGCCCGGGCCTTATCTTCTTCATGTCACGTGTCACGAGCCGATCCAGGTAGGCGAGCGCGTCGGGGCCCTTGATGCGGTACTTCGTCATTGGCGTCAAATCGAACACAGCCGTCGCATTTCGAATCGCGAAGTATTCCGTCTCCGCACAATACAGCGCATCGGCACTCGAATAGCCCTTCCATTCGTGCCATTCATTCAGCGTGTCCAGCGCTGCCAGGCGTGAGTAGAACGGCGTTTTTAGTCTTCCCTGGTGTACTTCCTGGTTCGTCATGCCGCTTTTCCCGGGGCCAGAATGGTCTTCGCCGCATTGCGACCGGCGGCACCACTAACGCCGCCACCGGGGTGCGCACCCGCACCGCACAGGTACAAACCGTCGATCGGCATCGCATATTGCGCCGAACCGCAAACCGGGCGCACGAACCAAAACTGATCGAGCGTCAGTTCGCCATGATGCCAGTGACCACCCGTGATCCTGAACTGCTCCTCGATATCCGCCGGGGTCAACAATTCGCTGGCTTTGATACGTGACTCAATATCCGGCGCGTACCGCGACAAGGTCCTGACGCATGTGTCGAGAAACGTCTGTTTCGCCACATCATCCCAACCGCCTTTGAGGGCGTAGGGTGCGTATTGAACAATGGCAGACATCACATGTTGACCAACAGGTGCCAGCGAATCGTCCCGGAAACTCGGAAATGTGATTTCCATTACCGGTTCTGGCGACATTTCGCCGTATTTCGCCGGATTAAATGACCGTTCGACGTAATGCTCGTCGACGGCAATCAATAAGCGATTCGCAAAGTCTCTTTCATGCAGAGCATTGATTTGTGGCAGGCCGTCGAGAGCAAGATGGAGTTTGGCCGCATTGCCGTGGCAACGGAGATGGTGAATCCGTCGCGTAAAACCGGTCTCAACATGGCGGGCGCCAACAAGATCCATCATCGTGCGCTTCGGGTCAACGTTGGAAACGACTGTATCGCTGTCAAAAGTCTCGCCACTCGTCGTTTCGACGCCAACCGCGTTGCCGTTGCTGACAACAATTCGTTTGACCGGAATAGCGGTTCGAATTGTGGCGCCCGCCGCGCGCGCGATATTGGCAAGCTCGTCGCTTACGGAGCCCATGCCACCGCTTGGCAATGCGAGGCGGCCGTGACTGCCGGCGAGACGGTACAGGTAGGTCATGATCGTGTTTGGTGAACGCGGCCCCAGGTGCGTACCAAGCACGGCATCGAGACACAAGCCGCCCTTGAGGAGCGGGTTGTCAAAACGCTCGCTTACCTCATCGTGGATATTCATGCCGATGAGCCGCAAAAACTCTCGCATCTCCACCTTGCCGAGGCGCCGGATGTCGAAGCCCAGCTGCGCCAGGGTCAGCAAATCCCTCCTGCTTTTCGTGCCGAGGCGCGGTGGCGCTTTGTTGAGATGGGTCTGCAACAAATCCGCAAAACGTGACATACGCTTGTGGAGCGCACGATAGCTTGTCGCGTCGTCTTCGCTGACACCTGAGACCTCGTCGCCGGAATAGCGGACGTGCTTGCCATCTCCGGCAAGCACGATCGATTCCATGTTGTCGACAGACAGATTCGGCTTGATGCCGAGTTCCTTTTGCACGGCGGGCTGCAACTGGTACAGGAGGTGCGCACAGGCCGAAACGGAAAATCCATCCGCGAATTCACGCGTCACCGCTGCGCCGCCAACCTGGTCGTTGGCCTCGAGTACCAGGACTCGCTTACCCGCCCTGGCTAGCATCGCGGAGCACACGAGACCGTTGTGGCCGGCCCCAATGACAATCGCGTCATACTTGTCAGTCATCGCCGAAGTTCTCCGGGACTGTGTTGACGCGCTTCAGGTCGGCGAGAATTTCCCGGGCAGCATTCGCGCCCGGTGCGGCCATGACGCCGCCACCCGGGTGGGTACTCGAGCCACACATATACAGGCCGCCGACCGGGCCGCGGTACTGAGCGTATCCCGGAACCGGGCGGTTGAAGAGCAACTGGTCCATCGTCAACTCGCCGTGAAAGATATTGCCCTCGGTGATTCCGATCTGGTCTTCAATATCCTCGGGGGTGCGAACTTCGACATGCGCGATCAGGTCCTTGAAGTCCGGACTGTAGTTTGCGATCTGGTCGATGACCGAGTTCCTGAACTGTTCCCGCTCGGCTTCAGTCCAGGCGCGACCTTCAACCTCATGTGGGCAGTACTGCACAAAACAGCTCATGAAGTGTTTGCCCGGAGGCGCCATCGTCGGGTCGTTCAGGGTCGGAATAACCATATCGATGTACGGATCTTTTGACCAGCTTCCCGCCTTCCAGTCATCGTAAGCACGCTCCATGCGCTCCATCGAATCGATGAAATGCATATCGGCATGCATCAATGAACTGCCCTCCGGTAACGCGGGGAACGTCGGCAGGCCTTCGAGCGCGATGTTCAACTTGCCGGATGAGCCACGGATCTTGAAGTTCTCGACACGTTTGTAGAATTCGTCTGGCAGGTCACTTTTGTCCATGCATTTGAGGTATGTCGCCTTGATGTCCATGGCAGAGACAACCAGCCTGGCTTTGATCTCCTCGCCGTTTTGCAATGCAACGCCGGTTGTTCTGCCACCTCTGACGATGATTTTGTCAACGCCAGCCTCGGTGCGCAACTCGCCCCCGTAAGACTGGAACGCGCCGGCAATCGAATTCGAGACCGCACCCATGCCGCCGCGCGCGAAACCCCAGGTACCCACGTTGCCGTCTACATCGCCCATGTAGTGATGCAGCAGGACGTATGCCGTGCCCGGCGAATGAATTCCCAGGGCCGTGCCAATGATGCCGCTGCCGGACAACGAGGCCTTGATCACATCGGTTTCGAAGTACTCATCAAGGTACTCGGCAACGCTCATAGTCCAGAAACGAATCGTCTCATACATGCGGTCTTCGCCGACCTCCATGAATTTCCTGCCGATCGCCAACAGTCCCATGAGATCCTTCGGCCTGAACGATGTCGGATCCGGTGGTGTTGTAAGCATGAAGTCGCGTATGAATCGGCATTGCCGCATGGTATCCGCTGCATAACGCGGGTAGGCATCCGCATCGTGCTTCGAGAATCGCGCCATCTCGCGGTGGGCGACTTCGTGATCGTGATACGAGCCGAAGTAGTCGCCGTTCTCCATGAATGTAACCGAACCTCCGAAAGGCGTTACCTGCAGGCCGTGTTTGTGTAGCTCGAGCGAGCGATATATCTCAGGGCGCAACAAGCTGCACACATAAGAACAGTTCGAATAAATCCAGTCTTTGTGAAGGTTTCGGCTGACCGCCGCGCCGCCGATGTAATCATTCTTCTCGACACACACGACGTCGAGCCCCGCTTTCGCGAGATACGCTGCGGTTGTCAGGCCGTTGTGACCGGCGCCGACAACGATGGCGTCATACGTTTTCATGCCTTTCTACCCGGAGAAATTTCAATAAGGAGTGACTTGCTGACAACTATCAAGCACCCGGCTCGAACGGTCTCACCAGTTCTTTCAATATCCATTCGACGTACGATCGCTCAGCGTTTTCCATGCCCGAGAAAGGGCCTGGTTCATAATACCGGGAATGAACACCCTTTGAGTTATTCACGATAATCGTCTTGTCCGCAATGGTGGTGACGTCCCACAGCCACGTCAAGGCGTCCACGTCGTAGTCCCTGCCCTCTTTGGCGTCGCCCCGCACCAGCCAGTAGATTTCGCATTTGCTATTGTCTTTGTCGACCGGCGTAAAAACGTACACGACAACGTGGTCGCTGTAGGCGAGCATGAATGAAAACCCACCGAACGTGAAATCCGAAGCGCCGCCATCATAGTCGCTCAGCTTTCCGAGCAAAGGAGCTACGGGGCTGCCGTCCTTGCTGCCCGTCGCGATTCCTTCGAACAGAGCCGTGCGGCTGTAGGCATAGCCCATCTCGCCAAGCCTTGCGTTGTTATCGAGATAGTCGAATTCGATGCTCCGGAGGCCGCATTCCTCCATCTTCTCCAACATGTGCGCCTGCACCCGAGCACGCTTCTTTTTGTCCAGCATCAGCGTGTGCATGCGCGCGTACTCCGGATGGGCGGTTGCGCAGTGATAACACTCCTGGTAGTTCTCGATCGACAATTTGTAATTGGCCGGTATTGGGTATTCCTTGTGGGCGGCGACCTTGAGATTCTTCATGTCGAACATTGCCATCGGCTCCGCAAGGTCGTTCCTGCAACCTTCGAGCGACAGTGGAGAAGCCGTGAAACATACGAACAATAATCCATGAATACTGTCGAGCGACACGCTCTTGAGGCCATGCGCACTGGCGTCAAAATCGCTGTCCATGTTTCTGGCAGCAATCAACTCACCATCCGTGTTATACGTCCAGCCGTGGTACGGGCAGGAGAACTTTTTGGCGTTGCCCTTGGACTCCAGGCACACAAGCGAGCCGCGATGCCGGCAAACATTCGCGAAAGCCTTGATCGTGCCGTCCTTGCCGCGGACGACAATTGCCGACTCTTTGGCGACATTGAATACCTTATAATCGCCCGAATCAGGCAGCTCTGATTCATGTCCCGCAAGAATCCAGTTACGATTGACTACCCGTTCGACCTCGAGTTCGTAAACGGCATCATCAGTATAGAATCGCTGGTCCAGCGAGTAGCCGGGTTTTTGGCTCGCGATCAGTTCTTCAATCATGCCTTTTTGCTCTGCCGCATTGTCGTCTTCGCCAAAAGTCCAAATAGTGAAATCAAGTTCAATTTGTTGGCCGTCAAGATATCATGGAGCTGTCCGAATTAACGAATTCGCCAACGTGACATCGACGGCCTGGAGAATAATATGACTCGCATAACCGCAAAGCTAACAACCGGAATGGTTGTGCACCTGTCCAACGGACGGCATGAATGGATCGGTGACGAACCGCTCGCCGCAGGAGGGACTGATACCGGACCGGACCCCTACGAACTGCTGTTGGGCTCACTTGCCGCCTGCACTTGCGTGACGCTTGCGGCCTATTGCCGGCACAAGGGTTTGCGACTGAAATCGGTAAGCGCATCGTATGACTTTTCACGCATTCATGCTGACGACTGCAAGGACTGTGACATCCCGGATGGAGGTTTTATTGACCAGATTACAAGCGACGTTCATATCGAAGGCGAATTCGACAAAGCACAGCGAAAACGCCTTGCCCAGATCGCTCAACGCTGCCCGGTTCACAAGACCCTGGCACATGGCGCCCGAATTGAGGACAACGCGACTTTCGGGTAAAGAAACAGATAGCGAGTAATTAGCGCAAGGAATCGAAACCATGACAAACGCAAAAAACCTGAAATCCGCCGTCATTTACGGCAGTGCTCGCCGCGACCGCCAGGGCATCAAGGCGGCGCGCTTTATTTGTCGCAAACTCGAAGAGCGCGGTCATGACATCACGCTGGTCGACTCGCAGGAGTCTGACCTGCCCATGCTTGATTGGATGCACAAGGAGTATGACCCGGGACAGGCGCCTGAGGGCATGCAAGCGATCGCCGACACCCTCAGCGCGGCCGACGGCTTCATTATTGTCAGCGCCGAATACAATCACAGCATTCCGGCTGCGCTCAAGAACCTGCTCGATCACTTCCAGAGCGAATACCTCTATAAGCCGAGCGGGATCGTCACCTACTCCGCCGGCCCGTTTGGCGGCGTGCGGGCATTGGTCAATTTGCGGGGAATTCTCGCTGAACTGGGTACACCGAGCATACCAAGTGCGTTCCCGATCTCTCAGATTCACAATGCGTTCGATGCCGACGGCAACAGTTTGGACGCACCTTATGACGAACGTGTCGTCAAATTTCTGGATGAGTTCGAGTGGTACGCGAACGCGTTAAGACAGGCTCGTGATCAGGGCGATTGCTGCGACGAATTGCCAACTCAACAGCAAATGTGCCGTGCTTAGTTTTCGGCGAAGCGGTCCTTTTGGACGTCGCCAGTAGCGCCGCTGTTTTGAAGCTCACCAACCTCGGTGATAACATCGGCGGGAATGCCCAGGCGGCTCGCCGCCTCGCGAATCTCCTCGGCGGTAGACGCCTCGTAGAGGCAATAGGTTTTTTTCTTGTCCGCACTGAGGAAAGAAATTATCCACGAAACGCCGACGTCATCATTGATCCGTTTGATGCCAGCAGCGTCATCCGCGCTTACATCGAGCTGTTCGGCAAAATTACGTTCGACCAGGAACACAGGCATCGGGAATTCCCCTGCTATATTAGAATTGTTGTGCGCGCATGGTATAGCAATATGCGCTATCAATCACCTGCGCTGCTCTTGATGCGCTCGCTTAAGCCATGCATGCCAAGATTTTGCGCTGCTATTAGCGCTTCGTCGATCAGCTCGCTTGCGCGTGTTATGTCAGCACGTTTGCCGCGCCGTAACAACATACGAGCGTATTGATAGCGCGTATGGGCAAGCCACGGTGCTGCTTTCATCTGCGAGTTCAGGCTCAGGGCGTGCGCGAAATGCAACTCGGCGTCATCCCAGTTCGATTGCGTGGTCGCCAACTGCCCGAGAAAACGTGAAGTAGCGCCGAGACAAACTATTGCATTCGTAACAACAACCGTCAGTTCGACGTACGGCAGCAGCAGTCGGTACAGCGACTGGGCACGTTCCGTGTCCTGCAAGTAGTCACAGACCTCCGCAAGGTAGACCAGGGACGTTTGCCGTAGTGAGTCGCGTGGCAGTATCGAGAAATCGTCAACGGCAAGTCGTTCGAATTCGACCTGGGCCCGCTCCAGGTCGCCGATCTCGGCGTAAATCAGGGCCAGGCCCGGCCGCCACGCGGCAGACGCATCGTGTTCATCTATAAAACCCTTAAGCACCGGGGCGATTTCCTGCAGGCGGCCCTGTTCGCGCCGAATGGTGAACATCTGAATACCCAGTACACCCTCACAGTTGTCAACGCCAAGTTCCTGACCAGTAGCGAAGGCTTCCATTGCCGTCCGCTCGGCCTCATCGAATTGGCCCGTCTGGATTAGCGGCGCCGCGGTCATGGTGCAATCGCTGTACTTATAGAAAGGTTCGGAGATGCTTTCGACGATGCTGTGAAGCGATTTCAGGCTCTGCTCCCAGCTTTCGATATCCCCCAGCGCCAGGACGTCATAAATCCGGAATGCGTATAATTCAGCTACGTGGTATCGGTCACCGGTATCGCGCACAAGCTCGAGGACTTCGTCTATCAGCCGGACTCGATCGTGAATGCTATCGGGATCCCGATCCAGCACAATGCGCGCTCGAATCGACTCGAACAACGCGTGCGGATCGTCCAGTCGCCGCGCCATATCCAACGCATCGTCCAGCAATTTCACAACAGTGCGCCTGGGCGCCGAAGCATGTCGGGCCATCGCGAGTCGCGCGATCAGGCTGACTCGCATCGCGCTGTCACTGTCATCGAGCAGCTCGAGGGCCTGTTCGAGGAGACTTACTGCCGCGTCCTCGAGCAAATTACAACGCCAGCGCGGCTCGTCGTAACCCAGCGCCGCGCGCGCCAGCGCCTCGGGCGCTTCGAGCCTGGCTGCGAGTTCTGCCGTCTGCCGATAAGTTGCCATCGATTCGGCGAAGGAGCCAGCGTGATGCTGCGCCTCCCCAAGCAACAGATTGAGTTCGAGCAGCAAACCGGCATGCCCGGTTACATCGCCGATCCGGCTCAGGCAGGCAAGCCCTCGCTCGGCAAGCATCACGGCTTCGCTATGAGCGTACACGGACAGTGCGCGCAAACCGGCTTGTAAAAAGAACGATGCCGCCCTGTCGTCAAGTCGCGCCTGTTCGTAATGACGTGCGAGTTGCACGGCCACAACGTGAGCCTCAGCGCCGTACAGTGCTTCCAGTACCGTCGCGATATCCTCGTGCAACGACTCGCGCTCGCTGTCGCCGAGCGTACCGTAGAGGTATTTCTGGAACATGTGGTGCCGGAACCGAAATTGCGAAATCCGCGTTGTGCCAACTCGCTCGCTGCCTTCCTCGGAGATCAGCCGATGTTGGCGATCAACCTCCTGCGTTAGCGTCCTTAGCAACTGTCGTTCAGTAATCTCCTGCAGGCGTGCTATGACCTGTGCGGTAAAGGTCTCACCTTCGACGCTCGCGATGGTCAGCATTTCGAGGACTTCGTGCCGCAGACGGTTGATTCGCTCTTCGATCACACCTTCTACCCGCGCCGGCAGCGCGTTCCAGTCGAGGGACGGCCCATCGAACCACCGGCCTTCACTGTCCAGCGCGATATCACCACGCTCCCGCATGTCGCGCAGCAATTCCGTTGTAAAGAGCGGGTGGCCACAAGTGCGTTTTAGCAATGCTTCCCGAAAGTCCTCGCCGAACGTATTGGTTTCGACATCGAGTACGGCATCTACAAACAGACGCGCCTCGGTTTCGCTGGTTTTTCCAAGTGAAATTACGACGTCTCCGAAATAGCGCTTCAACTCGGAAACCACACGCTCCAGTGGATGCCGGTCTTCACCGCGCCCGAGTGCAATTTCTTCCGGCCGGTAGGTGCCGATAATGAGAATTCGACTGCCCTCGATACGGCGTACCAGGTGAAAAAGCAGGCAGGCAGAGGATTCGTCGATCCATTGCAGATCGTCGAGTATCAAAACCAGCGGGCGCTGCCGGCTTAGGGCGACGAGTACTGTCGTCACCTGTTCAAAAATGCGGTTCTGGTCTGTAGCTCGCGACGCTTCGGCGGCCGACAGAGGCGTGCCACCGCTTGTCTGTGAGGCGCCACGGCGTTGTCGCAAGCCCTTGTCGCCGGCGACCAGCGCTCCGGCCCGGGTAGCAAGCCCGACACCCGGCACCAGGATATCGATCAGATCCGGGCCAACATCGAGAATGATTCGTTTGGACACGCGCAGGAATTCTTTCAGGCGGCTCGCATTTTCCTCAGTGGTTACGCCCTGAGCAACTTTATCGTCGATGTCACCGGCGAGCATACCGAGTACTTCGCGAAACGGCAGGTATGGGTCACCGATACCGGTCTGGGCGTTACAGTCGCCGACGGCGACGATCAATTCTTCCTGTCGTTGCTGCGCGCGCCGGGCAAACTCCGCCGTGAGGCTGGTCTTGCCAATTCCGGCTTCGCCCGTAACGAAGCAAATCTGGCCTTGTCCCTTGCTCGCGCTGTCGAGCAGGCCGTCAAGTCGTTCCAGTTCCCGGCGTCGGGTTACGAACACCTGTTCCAAAGCGTCGGCCCCCTGGTGACCGCTTGAAGCGCCTGAGCGTAGCACAGCCCTAGCCCCAGAAGCCCGCCACCCGCTGGATCGTCCAGAACGAAGCCACGATACCGATTGCGTAAGCAGCCACTGCATGTGTTTGAAGCGGAACTTTTTCAATCGTCCGCCTCACGACGATTGTCAATGCAACAACCGCTGCAATGAAGGCGAGCTGGCCGAGCTCCACGCCGACGTTGAAGAACAGCAACGCAATTGGAACAGCTTGCTCGGGCAGGCCGACCTCCGTAAGGGCACCCGCAAAGCCGAAACCATGCAGGAGACCGAAAGTAAACGCGACTATCCATGGCTTGCGTTGTGTCAGCCCCGGCCGGCCCTGGCTGGCATGGACAATCTCGCTCGCGACGAAGACGATTGACAAGGCGATAACCGCCTCTACCGGTGCCTGTGGGATTTGCATCAGCCCAAGTGTTGCGGCTGCCAGCGTAATGCTATGGGCAATTGTAAACGCCGTGATTGTCCAGATAAGCTTCCGCGTACCCTTCACGAGAATCAGCAGCGCAAGCACGAACAACAGGTGATCGATTCCAAGCAGGATGTGCTCGAACCCGATAGCCAGGTAGGTGCCAGCGACGGCAAACACACTTGGGGAAGAGACGACGAGGAATGACGGCGCCGACGGCGTCAGGCGGGCAACTTGCGTAGTCCCGTTTGCCCGTTCTACACGCACGAGGACGTCGGTCAATGTTCGCGACAGACCGTCGATTGTCACCGTCTCGCCGGTAATCCCACCGTCACAGCGAAACAGTCCCCGTTCGGTGTACGCGCCATCGACGATGTACTTCGTCGGCTGCTGCAATTCAGTGCAGTTCGCCGGCATGTTGGGATAGAGACCGAAACGCATATTGCCGACCGCCGGCACCTTGAAAAGCATGTTTACGTTTTCCGCATCATCCAGAGTCAGTTGCAGATAACCGGGACGCGATTCGTGTGCTCTTGCCGTGGAGACGAGAAGTAACGCTGCGAGCAAGACAACGAAAACGCGCTGCGGTACGGTCACGACTCTTCCGGCGCGGGCTCTTCGATCGTCACCGTATACTTCTGTCGCAGTCGCGCAAGAATCTCACGCTCGGCATCAGCGCGGCGATTGCTTAGCCAGTCGCGCTTCACGATGCTGCGAACCTCGTCCAGTTCGGGAAGGCGTCCCGACACGACTTCCTCGACATACACCAGGTGAACGCCAAAGGGTGACTCGATTGGGCCCGTCCACAACCCGGTCTCCAGTGTAAACAGTCGTTCCGTAAACGAGTTGCCGAACTGGGCGGAAACTTCTGCCCATCGCGACATCTCGAATCGTGGCGGCAATAGTCCAATCCCGATCAATTCCTCAGCAAAGCCGGGATTTCCAGATCGTAATTTCTTGAGCAGCGTAGTGGCATTTTCCCTCGAACCATCCTTGAGATAAACATGCTCGAAGCTGATTTTGTCGTCGGCACGAAACTGGTCCGGATGCTCCGCAAGAAACTGCTTCAACTCGTCTTCAGACGGCTCCGCCGCAGAGAAATCGTCGAACAGGAATTCCATTTTTTGTCTCATGCGACGGCGGACGATCGTGTCATTCTGATCAAGCCCGATATTTTTCGCCTCCCGATACAGGATTTCCTCAACGATGA
>CAYLTW010000010.1:0-7591 GCA_964386735.1 uncultured Woeseiaceae bacterium | reverse complement strand
TTCTGATCAAGCCCGATATTTTTCGCCTCCCGATACAGGATTTCCTCAACGATGAAGTCATCGATCAGGCCGGACAACTCGGCATCGGTCGGCAAACGCTGCCTCGTTTTCAGGAATAAAGTCGTCAGGTGCTCGATGTGCCCGACCGTGACGACGATCTCTTCATCGCCAGCCGGCGCGACATCGGAGACTTGACTGTAAAGCAGGAACAACGCGAGCCCTGCAAGCAAAAAATGCAGCAGGGGCTCACGCGATAATCTGCGTAGCGTGTCGGGCATTTCGGAATTATCCGCCAACAGGGTCCCTCCGGTTAGCGGATTTGTTGTCGATTACGGCGTATACCAGATCGGCGAGGTATAGGCGCGCTCCTGGGTCGAGACAGGAGCACCCTCGGGGATCGGGATGCCAAAGCGGAATGCCTCGATCGTTGACCAGCGTGGCGTCGGAATTTCGATCACACGAGCATAGTAGACAGCGCTTTGCTCCGGATCAAAATCGGGATCGGTCCAAATCGTTCCCAATTCGGACGCACCGATCGTATTGGTGAAGTTAGCGGTCTCTGCATTAACCGTGCTACCCACATGAGGGAGCTTGCCGTCAGCGCCCGGCAAGCGCGTACCGGACCACGCGACGTCATACACCTGCTCGTGCGTTTTGCCGCGGTCATCCAGCCAGCCTTTGATGATCTGGATTCGATCGAGGTTACCGCTGATCGGGTCCTTCAGTGCATAGACCATGAACGTCGGCGCGCCGTTTCCGGTGCGAGGTAGCAGATCGCCGCCCATCGGCACGCCCTTCTGGTATCCGGCAAACGCAGGGTTTCGGCTTGCCATATCGGTATCGTTGTAGTCCCAACCGCCGAAGAAGCGAACCATCATGCGACTGCCGGTCGTTGCATACACTTCCTTGCGTGCCATCGCGTCAAAGATGGATTCGCGTGTGTTCTCGCGAGCATAGACCGCCGCGAGACCCGACGAGACCATGCCCCAGCCCATTATCGAGCCTTTTTCGTTTTCGAAGAACGGATGCTCCATACGAGAGGGCTTCGGCTCGGCACCGGTATGTTTGCCGAAGAAATTGTCCTCCTGTGCCGTGGACAGTCCGGTATGGCTGTCGGTTGACCCGACCATGCCGAATTTGTACGGGTTGGTGCCGAGACGTGCCTCGATCGCCAGCCCGTTCTTTAACGCCTCGCGCGCATATTCACCGGCCAGCATGTCATCGGTCTTCAAGGCCGGAGGATTGTCGAGATTGCCGATGTCCCAGTTCTCATAGTCCGCAAATTCGTCTTCCGGCGAAAGGTACGGGTGAGCCTCACCATCGCCTTTGATTTGCGTAACCTCGTAAAGCGGCTCCCACTTCGCTCGCTCATTTACGTACTCTTTGTCTAGCCGTTTGCCGTCGTACTGGGCTCGCACCGGAAACATAATGCCATTCGACAGATTGCCGTTGTGGGCAAGCGCGAGAACGTCGCCACCCGTTGTTTTTTCATAGTTAGTCAGCCATTTCCAGAGATCGCGCGGATTCGGGCTGCCATACGGCGGATAAGTCGTGTACGGCACCATTTGCGACGCTTTTTCTGCATCGTCACGATACATGACGACCCGGTGCATGTTGCCGCCGTTGACGAGCGAGGTCCATTCATAGCCGATAAATGCCGTGAACGTGCCGGGATCGTTGTATTCCTCGGCCGCGTCGATGTTACGTTGCCAAACCGATTTGAACGCTGGTGTGTTCGGCCAGTACATGAGGTCCGCGGGGAATTTTCCGTTGGCGAACAGGCCGATCATCTCGTACGCCACGACGGGACCCTCGCCCGCCTTTATGCGGTGGTACCAGTCCTTTCCCTGGGGTATTGACAGAATGTTTTGCTTCCCTGCGATCAGGTCCGGGAAAAATCCGACGTTGTCGGAATGATCAGAAACCACCAACCAGTCCAGCGGTCGTGACAACCTGACGGGGATGCCCGTCGACGCGATGACCTCGTCTCCGCGGGCAAACTGGTAAGCATCCTCGGGCATGAGTGTCGCGCCGAATGCCCCTGCGTCGAACGAATTGCCGGTGTGCAAATGCGAATCACCCCAAAGCGGCACGGTCGGAAAATCACGTCCGGCGTACGGCGAGTAAGCCTTGCCGGTGTACGCCCCGGACAACATGTCTGACGCGTCCTTCGGCGGCGGGATCTGCGCATGGGCTGTCACAGCCGCCAGTAGCAACGTGACAAGCAGTGAAAGCACATTTAGCGAACGGCAAATCATTTTCATTGTTATTTCCCTTAAGGGTTACAGACGACACCTGGGCACCGGTAGCCGTCCGGCGACGTGCGAGGATACTACCAATCTGGACTCAATCAAAGTCGCCGAATGGCGGGCTGGTCGCTCACTACCTGTGGTATCTGCGTATTGTGACGCCAACCGGCAAGCCGCAGGATTTGTCCCGCAGATTCGTCAACGGCGACCACCCATAACAAGAGTGAACATCTTATGAGGTACGACATCATCATCGTCGGCGCAGGCCCGGCGGGGCTCAGCTTCGCCCGTTGCCTGGCGGATTCCGGGCTGGAAATTGCGGTCATAGAACCTCATTCCGAAGAGCAGCTCGCCAGCCCCGAATTCGACGGCAGGGACATCGCGCTTACTCATCATTCAGTACGCGTTCTCAAACAGCTTGGAATCTGGGCTCGATTCGAGCCGGACGACCGGCCACCGATCAGGGAAGCCAGGGTACTCGACGGCACGTCGCCCTATTGCCTGAGCTTCGCCAGTGAGAAGAACTCAGGCGATGTGCTGGGACACATCGTCTCCAACCACGTTATTCGAAAGGCACTCTTTGACGAGGTGCGGACTCTCGGCAACGTCCGAATATTGGTGGATCTGGCTGTAACGTCGGTAACGTCGGACGACCGCAGCGCTTCGGTCGTTTTGTCCGATGGCCAGACGCTGGACTCAGCGCTGGTGGTTGCCGCAGATAGCCGTTTCTCCGAAACTCGCCGCATGGCCGGGATTCCGGCATCGATGCACGATTTTGGCCGCGTCTGTATCGTCGCCCGCATGGAACACGACAAACCCCACGACGGTATTGCGTTTGAATGTTTTCATTACGGCCGTACGCTGGCGATCCTGCCGCTATCCGGAAATCAATCGTCGGTTGTCATCACGGCACCGATGGATCAACGCGATGCCATCATGGAGATGGATGACAAGCGCTTCGATCACGATGTCGAGCAGCGATTTGGCAATCGACTGGGCAGCATGAAACTGATCAGCGAACGTTTTGCATACCCGCTGGTCGGAGTACACGCGCGTAGATTCTTTGCGAATCGATTCGTGCTGATCGGGGACGCGGCCGTGGGGATGCATCCCGTTACGGCCCACGGTTTCAACCTTGGGCTCAGCGGCGCCGAAATTCTCTCGAAGGAAATCGTCAGCGCGAAGCGCCGGGGGCAGGATATTGGGGCAGCCGATGTACTGAAGCGCTACCAGACCCGACACATGCGTACGACCAGGCCGATGTATCGAGGCACCAATGACGTCGTCAAGCTATTCACCGATGACCGGCGACCGGTCAAATTTGTTCGGCAACTTGCGTTGCGCCTGGTAAACAATTTTCCGCCGGTCAAGTGGGCGATACAGAAAAAATTGACAGCACACTAGGACAACCAGAAGAGAAATCGATTTTTTTCAATCCTCGGAGAATATTTCGTGCCACTCCTCGCGCGTGACGTACTCTTTCAGCTCGAACCGAAGCTGCAGCATGTCGTCATCGTAGACCGCTGTCTCCGCGAAAATAATGTCCCAGACAGCATCGATCTCCGCTATCGTTGCCTCGCCGCCCTTCAGTGCCTTCGCGAGTTGCTTTGCCAAACGTTTGACCTGTTTGCTACGCGCCTTGGTTCTCTTTTTCATTGCCTTGACAGTGCCTAGCGCCGCGCTTCTGCGGTGGTCGTTCTCCACCACGACTTTGATGTTGTCTTTCGTCTCGGCAATGTAGTCGAGTAGCCCCGTCGAGCCTCCGCCAAAGAATAGTATCGTAAACAATGCAATTAACATGGCGTACTCCCCGTGCTCAGGTCAATTTCAACAATGCAATGGCAGCGTTTATCGCCTTGGTATGTGCTTTGTCTATGGCATCACGCTCTTCCGGCGTAACTGTATCGAGAAAGCGCTGGTAGGTTTTCGCCACCTTTCGCCTGTTTTCTGCCATGTCTCCCAGGACCTTGTCGCGATAAGCCTCGAAATCCGCGCGCGGAGTGTCGTAGTTGGCGTTTAGTTCTCTCACTCGACGCTTCCTTTCCTCCATATTGTCGTGAAGCCCGCCGATTTGTTTTTCCAGCACAACCGTCAATTGGATAGCCTCGGCGACACGCGCAGGATCGTCGATCGCTTCTCCTATTTGTTCACGGAGATCCTCGAACGCCTGCCTCTTGATGTCCACCGGGGTGACGTCGTCCTTGCCGGCGCAACCGGACAGGACCAGTATCGTTGCGAGCAAAAAGAGCGCCCGCGATCTCAAGGCTTTTTGTAACATGTGGTTCTCCCCTTTATTGCTCAGTGCCATCGACGCCAAAAAAGTTCATCATCACTATATCAGTGGTTCAACAAGCGGCGAAACTAGTCGTCACTGCGTCGAGACTCATATTTTTCATCCGACGCTGCGAGTGCTTTGCCACACGGGTCTTTCTCAGAAAGAAAACGGTCCTTGAAGCTTTTCGCCAGGATAGATAGCCCTCCCGTAGCAACAGCCACGCCCCCTTCTATGAAAACACTTTCCGGATTTATTACCAGCGATGGCTCGCCCAGCGTTCCGGTAAGCTTTATGTACGGATTGACCAAACCCGAGAGGCTGATGCCGAGACCTTTTCGTGGCGTCATCTTGAAATCCGCATCAAGTGTCTCGGTCTTCAGATCGATTTTCGTATTGGCGAAAACTCGCAACTTATCTGTTTGTCGCACGAGGGCCGGGTTACCCTCGACTACTCCATTGTCGATATTTAGCAGAATGACCGTGCATTCCACGTTGGTGTATGGGTCACTCCTGCTGAACGGGTTGACTGTGTTTACTAACTCGCTAACGAAGTCCTGAGTAAGAAAAGAAAGTGATCCGGCCGGTACGCGGCCCGCACCGCCGACTATTCGAAGATACCCATCCAGGGATCCCGAAAGATCCCGAATCGTTTCGCCGCTGGCGGCTAGTTCGGCCCGTAACTCCAATACAGGCAACTGCAGTAATTCCTGATCGGTAGACGCTCTAAACCCCAGCACAAGATCCTTGCCGTCGGCAGCAAGCCGCAAATCCGCCCCACCGGACTCATCCGGGATCAGGTCCGCGGACATTGTGAGGCGGCCGCCCCGCAAACTGTCAACAGAGAAATTCTGAATTTTCAATGCGCCATCCGCGACCAACGCGTTCAGCTTCGCTCGCTTCACTTGCAAAGTCCGAGTACGCAGCTCGCCTATCTCGACATCGACGTCAGCCTCAAAAGTTTGCAACAGCTGCAGCGGTAGCGCCGTGTCCGGGATCACTTTTTGGCCCGATACAGGGGGTTCTGGTGGCGCTTCCTCTTCAGGCTCCGGCAGGTATTCTGAAATATCGAACAATTCTGAGCTGACATCGAGTTTGATGACCGGCACGTCACCAGCCTGCAATGTGAAATGACCCTGAAGGTCGCTTTCACCAAACCTCAACTCAAAATTTTCCATCGTCATGACGTCTTGTGTTCCAACGAGACGTGCTTTGAAACGCAGCGGTTGATCCGGCAATTCCCTGCCGGCGATGATGCTGAACTTTCGAACGCTCGATGCTGCCCACTCGACCTCCAGGTCTGTCCTTTCGAACGTGGGTGGCCCATCCAGGCTTCCGTGTATCTCCAGGTAGCCCTCCCCTAGTTCCAGTCTCGAGTTTTCGAAATTCCAGAAATTGTCCGCCCAGTTACCGCTGCCCCTGTATTTCAACTTTGCGACCTGCGGAACAGAGACCTCCTTCAGATCCGGAAGCAATTGAAAAAGGTCCGGCGAGTCGGCCTTGAGGCTGAACCTGCCGCTGCCGAGAAGCGGAGCCAGCCCAAGTACAACATCGCCTCCAAATGTCGTGTGCCCGATATTGGCGCGGAACCGCTCCACATCCACCTCGTTATCGCTAAGAGATATCCTGCCGGAGGCTGCAAATGCATGTGCCAGCGATTCCCCCGAGACATTTTCGGGCAGAAGACGCGACAGATCTTCCCCGTCCAACTCGAACCTTATACTGGTACCATCGCACGCTGGCAATTGGCCGAGGCCGCCACTGACCTGCAATTTTGCCCCGCTGAAAGAAGCCTCAAATCTCTCCGCAGAAATTTTGCCGTTTTTCTGCCGCACGGAACCGGTGGCGACAAGGTCACCGTCCGGGAACATTCCCGCCGAAACACCGAATGCGGCAATGACGTCCTTCATCCGGGGTACGGACGCGCTGAATGTCAGCGCCATGTCGTCTTGTAAAGGCGCATCGCCGACATGGCCTGCGAATTCCACGACAACGTTTCCGGATTCGAAGATCCCATTTTCGAAGTACGTGCTCGACGACCCCCGGCGAATTTCCGCACCTACATCGAAAGGAACATCAGGAACATTTTGCATGCCCGCCAGATCGGCGAGCGCTGCGAGACTCGCTCCTCTTGCATGGACCTCTACCTGGCTATCAACGAATTGTTGGCGGGGCGTCAGGGTTCCCGACATATTGAAATGGTATTCCTCATCATCACCAATCGCGGCGCGAATGTCCCTGAGCCAGAGCTTTCCGTTCTGCCTCTGCGCCTTGCCCTTCAAATAAAAGGCACCTTTCGGCAGGTGCACGGCAGACTCGCCAAGCGCTACTACGCTTGCGCCCAGGTCCGATCCGGAAAAATCGATTTCCAAGTCGGTCTCTCCCGCGAGAGGATTTTCCCCGATATAGCCGTTGATTTTGAGTATCTCATCCCCGACTACGGCTTCCAGATTCCGGACAACGTATCCGTTCGGGTCCTTGGAAACAGACGCCGTAATTAGAAATTTTTCTGCCGGCAATCCGTTTAACCCGGCCGCAGCGGCAACGGCCCCGACGTCGGGGCCGTTGATTTCCAATTGCAACGTCGTGCCGTCGAAATTATCGTCGACGCTGAGCAGGCTATGCGCCTTCACCCTGATATCGGGTGCATTCGCCTCAAATTCCACGCGCGTCCGGCCATCGCCGTTCGGACTCAGGTTTAGCGATGTCGTAAACGATCCGCCAAGACGCCCGGGCATTCCGAACAGACGATTGAAACGGCCATAATCCAGACCGGATGCCTGCAGCGATAGATGCCCGCCCTTTGGCGTCGGAAACTCCCCGAAGAAACCGTCAATCGTCAGATTGCTGGAGCCTATCGCTACCAGAACATTGTCGATTGTAAGCTCGGAGCCCGAACGACTGATTCTTCCACGCACCTCGAACGGATCCGACTCATTATATTCACGACCAGACAATCGAATGATCGTGCCGATATCCGGCCCATCGGCCGAAATATCCAGGTCGATATTGTGCAACTCCTGGATATCCTGGAACCTGCCATCCACATTGAAATTGAACTCGCCAAATA
>CAYLTW010000009.1:17371-47282 GCA_964386735.1 uncultured Woeseiaceae bacterium | reverse complement strand
GGCGCCTACCAGGAAATAGCCGAAAACCTGAAGCCCGGTATGCGGGAAAATGAAATGGTCGCTTTGGCGAATAAGTTTCTTTACGACAACGGTTCTGATGATGTGGAGGCGATAAACGCCGTATCCGGTGAGCGTTGTTCCCCACATCCGCATAACTTCACGGATCGCATGTACAGACCCGGAGATCAGGCCTTTTTTGACATTATCCAGTCCTACATGGGCTACAGGACATGCTATTACCGAACCCTGAATGTGGGATTGTCTACGCCGGCGCAGGTTGACGCATACAAGACAGCGCGCGAGTGGATCGATTCTGCAATCAGCCTGGTCCGGCCAGGTCAGATGACGGACAAGATCGCAGCGTTATGGCCCAAGGCAGAAGAGTTTGGTTTTGCCAATGAAATGGAAGCGTTTGGCTTGCAATTCGGACACGGTCTCGGCCTTGCTTTACACGAAAGACCGATCATTAGCAGGCTGGTCTCTTTCGACAATCCATTTGAATTGCAGGAAGGCATGGTATTCGCACTTGAAACCTACTGTCCGGCAGCGGATGGCAACGGTGCGGCCAGAATCGAAGAAGAGGTGGTTGTTACTCATGATGGCTGCAAGGTCATTACCTTGTTTCCCGCGCAAGAGTTATTTGTCGCTAACAAATACTAGACCCAATTGCCGTAACAAAAAATCCAGCCACGGCTTGACTATACTATGTCCGATAAATTGATCAGTTCCATTCCGACGAATTTGTACATTGGTGGTCAGTGGGTTCCGTCGGCCGATGGAAACCGAATCCCCGTTGTCGATCCGGCCACAGAAGAGGTGATCGCCGAAGTTGCGAGCGGCGCTGTCGTCGACGCGACAAGTGCTGTCGATGCGGCGTTTGCGGCTGCCGCGGAATGGGCCGCTACGCCACCGAGAGTACGTGCCGAAGTATTACGCCAAGCATTCGAGTTGATGATAGCGAGAAAAGAAGATCTTGCGACCATTATCTCCAGGGAAGAGGGAAAAACACTGGCGGAAGCTCTGGGCGAGGTCGCCTATGCCGCGGAATTCTTCCGTTGGTATGCAGAAGAGGCGCCCCGGACGATGGGTCAGTTCGGTCGCTCGCCGGCCGGTGCCAACAATATTCTGGTTGATTACAGTCCAGTTGGTGTGTCGCTCCTGATTACGCCATGGAATTTTCCAGCGGCAATGGGAACGAGAAAAATCGCCCCTGCACTGGCCGCAGGCTGCACCGTTATATTGAAGCCCGCGTCAGCAACTCCCCTGACTGCGCTGGCAATCGCCGGACTGCTCGAAGAGGCAGGTGTGCCGGCGGGTGTTGTCAACGTGTTCCCGTCCAGTCGCTCCAGCGAAATTTCCAATCGAATCCTGAGCGATAGCCGGGTTGGTAAATTGTCGTTTACCGGCTCAACCGAAGTTGGTCGGGTTCTGCTCGCGAAAGCGAGCGAACGGATTGTCAATTGTTCGATGGAGCTCGGTGGTAATGCCCCCTTCATTGTGCTTGATGATGCGGATATGGAAAGCACGGTTGCTGGCGCGATGATCGCTAAAATGCGCAATGCCGGTGAGTCGTGTATTGGCGCTAATCGCTTCTACGTGCATACCTCTATCGCCGATGAATTTGCCGACAAATTTGCTGCGGCCATGGCGGAACTCAAAGTCGGTCCTGGTCTGGATGAGGGCGTCGATGTCGGGCCATTGGTCAACGCGAGCACGAGGGACAAGGTTGAGCATCTCGTCAACGATGCGATTGCGGGTGGTGCCCGAATCCTTACAGGTGGCAAGCGTCCGCCCGGCCAGGGATTTTTCTATGAGCCAACGGTCATAACCGACATTGATCCACATTCAGAAATTCTTCACACGGAAATTTTTGGCCCGGTCGCACCGATTATTAAGTTCGACCAGTTGAGTGATGTAATCACTCGAGCGAACGAAACCATCTTCGGTTTGGCGGCATATGTTTTCAGCGGCAATGTCGGTCGTGCGCTGTCAGTTGCACAGGAAATCGATGCGGGAATCATCGGTGTGAACCGCGGCTTCGTGTCGGACCCTGCGGCACCCTTCGGTGGCATGAAACAAAGTGGCCTGGGTCGTGAAGGCTCACAAGATGGAATGCACGAGTTTCTGGAGAAAAGATACATCGCCGTAGACTGGTAGCGCCACCCCAGGCGATGCGTCGACAAACAATACAACAGGATATTTGGATGTCTGAAACGAGAGCCTTGCGCATGGGCCGATGTAACGGGAATCATTACCGACCTGGTTAATTCGAATTAGAGCAAAAGGGGACATCATGATTGCAAGAAAGCAAGGCATGTTTACGATCAACCGGGTCGGGGGTGCGGCCATGATATGCGTGCTCGCATTATTAGCCGGTTGCGACAAGCAAGCGGACGATGGTCCGATCCTGATAAAATTTCCACACGTAACAGCTCCTGCGACACCAAAGGGTCAGGCTGCAGAGCGTTTTAAGCAGGTGGTCGAAGAGCGTCTGGCCGGGCGCGTCGTGGTTGAGGTGTATCCGTCGGCGCAGCTAATGAGCGACGATGATTCGCTGGATGCGCTTGCTTTCGGCGAAGTTCAGATGATCGCTATCTCCTTGTCGAAACTTGATCGGTTGACGCTCAAATTTCAGATATTCGATTTGCCATTCCTTTTCCCCGACTTGCAGACAGTCGAAGATTATCAGGCCAGTGACTACGGACAGGAGTTGCTCACTTCGATGGTCGACCGCAAATTGCTGGGCCTGTCCTTCTGGCACAACGGCATGAAGCAGTTTGGCGGGCCAGTGCCGATGCGTACCCCGGAAGCTGCCAGGGGATTGAAGTTCCGGATAATGGAGTCCGACGTACTGCAGGCACAGATTCTGCAGATCGGCGGCAACCCGCAGAAAATGGCATTTGGTGAGGTGTACCAGGCACTACAAACCGGTGCAGTCGATGCGCAGGAGAACACCTGGTCGAACATGTATTCGTCGAAGTTCTATGAGGTGCAGGCGTATGTGACCGAAACAAATCACGGCTATCTTGGTTATCTGGTTGCAGTCAATCCGGATTTCTGGAACTCGCTACCGGATGATATTCGTGCCGAGCTTGCCGCGATCGTACAGGAAGTCAGTGTTTGGGCTAACGATCAGTCTGCGGACATCAATCTTGCAGGTCGGGAGAAAATCATTGCGTCGGGACAAACCGAAGTAGTCGAGCTGACTGCTGCGGAGAGGGTAAGCTGGCAGCAGGCTATGCGACCTGTCTGGGAGAAGTTTTCAGACAATATCGGCGCCGATTTGATTGCGGCGGCAGAGGCATACGGAAAACAGGCAGACTAAGTTGCCGCCTGTACGCGAAGTAATTAACCGTCTGGAAGAGTGGCTCATGGCCGTGTTGCTCGCTTTTATGACCGTGCTGACATTTATCCAGGTCGTGATGCGCTATGTCTTCAACACTGGCTGGGTATGGTCGCTGGAGGCAACCACTTACTCGTTCGCGGCGCTGGTACTGATTGGTATGTCTTACGGCGTACGAACAAAGACGCACATCGCGACTGACCTGCTAACCAGAAAACTTTCAGAGCCACTGCGACGCTACGTTGCCATCATCGCGATTGTCGCCTGCATCGTATATGCGTTGCTGATGTTGTATGGCTCGTTGATTTTGGTTGATCGTCTAATGATTCTGGGCAATGCGGCCAGAGACATAGCAGCACCAAAGTGGTTGTTGACGGCGACGATGCCGCTTGGCTTTGCATTGCTCACGTATCGCTTCCTCGAAGCCGGATGGCTTCTGATTCGGTCCGGTAGTTCGGAGGATAAGGCTTGACGGCTCTGTTTCTCCTGACGGCGCTGTTTGTGCTGTTGTTTATCGGCGTTCCGGTAGCGGTGTCGCTTGGCCTTGCCAGCGTTCTGACGATGCTGATTTTTGGTGATCAGACGCTGTTGTCGTCGAGCCAGAAGTTTTTCCACACTATGCAGGTCTATCCGCTTCTGGCGGTGCCGTTTTTTATTTTAGCGGGAACGTTCCTGACCACCGGTGGAGTTGCCAAACGCATGGTTGCGTTCGCCAATGCGCTGGTTGGGCATTTTCGTGGCGGACTTGCAATGGCAGCGTTGCTGGCCAGTGCTTTCTTTGCGGCAGTATCCGGTTCGGCACCCGCGACTGTAGTGGCCGTCGGCAGCGTCATGATTATCGGCATGGTGCAGTCGGGATACACACGCGGATTCGCGGCGGGCGTGATCTGCAATGCGGGTACCTTGGGCATTCTTATTCCACCCTCTCTCGTGATGGTCGTGTATGGCGCGATCACCGAATCTTCTATCGGAAAGTTATTTATCGCCGGCATCTTGCCGGGGATTATTCTAACCGCGGTAATGATGACCACGGTTGCTGTGATTGCCCGAAAGAAAAATATGCCGCGCCAGGAACGCGCAAGCTTAAAGACCGTAGTCAAGACGTTTCGTGAAGCCCTGTGGGGTTTGATGCTGGTGGTGATTATTCTGGGCGGTATCTATGCTGGAATATTCACGCCAACGGAAGCTGCAGCGGTATCGGCTGTTTACGCGTTTTTTATTGCCGTTTTCGTTTACCGCGATATCACGATACATGACGTGCCAAGAGTATTGATCGAAGCGTCCAAAATAACCGTCATGCTGATGTTTATTATTGCGAGTGCTTTCATGTTCGCGTTCCTGCTGACGACTGAACAAATCCCGCAGGCGGCGTCTGAATTTATTGTTGGCATGGGGCTGCCAGTATGGGGGTTCCTGCTTGTTCTCAATGTCCTGCTTCTGATTACCGGAAATTTCATGGAGCCGACATCGGTCGTGCTGATTCTCACGCCGATAATTTTTCCTATCGCTATGGAAATGGGCATCGACCCGACGCATCTTGGAGTGCTGATGGTGGTCAACATGCAAATTGGCCTGGTGACGCCGCCGGTGGGCCTGAACCTGTTTGTGACGGCGAGCGTGGCGGAGCTGTCCCTGGAAGACACCATTAAGGCATCATTTCCGTGGCTGCTGGTCCTGCTCGCGGTACTGATGCTGATTACCTACGTACCGTGGATTTCGTTGGTCATTCCGAACTTGTTGTTCAACTAAATTGATTGGTACTTGCTTTAAACTCAATCCGGACGGTGTTGTGCCGAATTCGGTTCATTACTGTCCGGGCAATACACAGATGTGTAGATTTCCTGCCCTGACTTACGACGAGAAAATAAGTTAAGCAAATGAAACGCAAGGCCAAGAGAAAAATAACCATACGTGATGTCGCAGACTTGGTTGACGTTCATCACTCGACAGTGTCACGAGCGCTTAGTCCGAAAAGGCGCGACCAGATATCACCCGAAGTCGTTAAAAAGGTCGAAAAAGCAGCCAAGAAACTTGGTTACTATCCGAATATCGTGGCATCTTCGCTGAAGCAAAATCGTTCTTTCGCAATTGGCGTGTTGATACCGGATCTTATGAATCCGGTGTTCCCACCCATTATTCGTGGCATTCAGGACACGGCGGAAGCTGTCGGATATACGGTCATTACAGCGAATACCGATGATGAGGAAGCGAAAGAACGGGACGCGCTCAGAATGATGCAAGGGCGATCCATCGAAGGTGTGATAATTGCTACGGCGCGACGTAGCGACCCGGTCGTTAAGGAATGCATCGATAACGACATCCCTTTCGTTCTGGTCAATCGCACTGTCGATCGTGATGGCGTTAATGCCGTCGTTATCGATGAGGATTTCGGCATTCGGTTAGTACTCGATCACTTGACGAGCTTGAAACATACCTGTATCGCGCACATCGCAGGACCGCAACACACATCGACCGGTTATCACCGTGCAAGAGTTGTATCGGATTACCTGAGAACTCATAATTTCCGAACAGACCTGGTCGAAGTATCCGAGAAATTCACGGTCGAAGAAGGCCGGCGCGCATTCAGAAAGTTACTTGCACGGGACAATAGCTTTACCGCGGTCGTGGCTGGCAATGACCTGCTGGCGCTCGGGTGCATGGATGCGATGAAGGAAATAGGGCTACTTGTCCCCGAGAACATATCGATAAGCGGCTATGATGACATTCTGTTCCTTGAACGAATGAACCCGGCATTGACGACCGTATTGGTGCCAAAGTACGAGATGGGCTCGCAGGCAACCAGGACCCTGCTGGACATGATTAGTGGCGAAAGCAGTGGACCCGGCGTCCTTAAGATGCAGCCACGATTAGTGATTCGAAACTCAACTGCAGTGGCGTATCGATAGACTGATCGCTCTGCCCGGCTACTTGATCCCAAGAAACTCGTCGGTTGGCCATGCGTGGCATGTGACACATTCGGTCTTTGCTTCGCGTGTCTCGTGGCAGCTAATACAGGTTGCCATAGCGAGGATGGCCGTGGTTTCAGATACAGCTTCGATCCGGCTGATATCACCGTGGCAGGTTTCACACCGCGCGCCAGCAACCAGGTGCGCTTTGTGGCTCCAGGTGACGCCTGGAGTGATGGCATAAACACGTACCCAGGGAATTTTCTGCCCCGACTCCGCATATGCCTGCAAGTTCATGATCGTGGTCTTGTCGGTTGCAGTACCAACGTGACATGAGATGCACATTTCTGTCGGTGGAAAGGTCATCAAGGATCCGGGCTCCGGATTCGTATGGCAGGTCTGGCATTCCAGCCCTGTCGCGACGTGCGCTTTGTGGCTGAATGGCAGCGGTTGAGCCGGCGGGGAGTGCGGCGCTACATTCTCCGGCACTGTCGGTCCTTCGTCGGCTGTGGATTGTTGTGCAGTGTTCAATGCGACGAACAGAAATACGAGTAGCAATGTGCGCAGCGTTGTTTCAGGTCTGTTAGAGGGTGCAGTCGTCACAGCCAGAACAAGGAATCTACACATTGTTACGATTTCATCCTGTCTTTTCCCGCGACCGCCTTCTCAATGCTGCTGCCATGATCATTGAGGATCACGATTGCGGCATTGCGACCGGGCTGGCCTCTGACAGACCCGCCGGGGGCCGTGCAAGCACCTGTCTGGTACAGCCCCGGAATGGGCATGCGGTATTCCGACCAGCCCGGCACCGGGCGCATATCGCCAGACTGAGCTGCGCCGGATGCGAAGGCGTGCACACTACCGCGCCACATTGCCGGGTTCATTCGCTCGATATCGATCGGGCTCTGAATGAACTGGCCAAGGATCTTGTCTGCGGTCAGGTTAGGGCAGAATTTTCGGAAATTGTCGAATACAGTCGCGGCGACTTTTTCCTTGATGTTGTCCCAGTGTTGCGGGCCCTCCTTGAGTGCATAGGGCAAATTACCCTCGAGTTTCAGCGTATGGTGCCCGGCCGGCGCCCGGGTCGGGTCTGCGATACTTGGGCAGACTACTTGTAGCGGCAGGTCGTCCAGATTGAGCTTTCCAGTCGCGAGTTCATAATCAGAAAGCAGAATTCGCTCTGGTTCCGAAAGCAACGCGGATTCAGCTGGTGAGATGGTACTGCCGTCAGCAAGCTCATACATGGGAGGCTCTGAAATTGCGTAGTGAAACGCAAACATGGCGTGTTCCGGCTGCAGCAATCGTACGTTTTCCCGGAAGTCATCGCCCCACAGTTTTATTGGTGCCATCTTGATCAGATGCTTGATGTGAATGGTTGAGACAACACCCCTGCGGGCCCGATACCGGGTGCCGTCCAGGCATTCGACGCCTACGCACTTGCCCTTCTCAATAATAAGCTGCTCTATGGGCATGTTGGTCTGAATCACTCCACCGTTGGCCTCGATCACTCTGCCGAGAGCCACCGGCAGCATCCCTGAACCACCCTTTGGCATTGGGCGACCTTTGACCTGATGTCGGATTGCCGAAAATAGCTGACTGCCGGTGTTGGGATGCCCACCCGGGATGCTGCTGAAGCGGCCCTGGGCGAGATGGAAGCTACGGATATAGTGGTTCTCGAATGTTTTGTTGACGAGATCATAGCCAGACATGGCAAATCTGCGACGCCAAACAGTACTATTCGGAATGTCAGAATTGCTGCTCCTGGCCGCGTTATACGCTATGTATTCGGTCACCAGTCGCCTGAATGTGTCCGCATCCGTTTTGGAATACCTGGCGTATTCGGCGTATGTCCGGTCGATGTCGTGCCACATCGTGATCGAAGCCCTGTCCGCAAACGAGGTGTGCATGATCGGATCGGGGTCAATGTATTCAAGTCCGTAATCGAAGAGATTCAACTCGTTCTTGCTCAGAACCGGGTTGGACTGGATAAACCCATGGACGCTTGAGCAAAGGTCCTCCTTGAAACCGGGCATGCAGACCTCAGCTGTCTTGCAGCCACCACCAATGGTGGGCCGTCCTTCGAGTACGAGAACACTAAATCCTGCTTTGGAAAGGTAGGCGGCGGTGATAAGACTATTGTGTCCGGCGCCTGCCACGACGAAATCAAAAGTGGAGTCAGGAACGGACATCTTCTCGAGAGCAGCTGCGTTGAAAGAGAGAGAACCCAGAGCCGCACCCTGCAGAAAAACTCTTCGCGATATTGTTGTCATCCACTTCCCCGGGCAAACGTGTTCTCATTATGATGCAATCGATTGCAGTTTGGCAAACTAATGAGTATTCTTGACTAAACGCCAGCGCGAAAGTGCGGTGTCTTCGCTATTTATTCAGCAATTGTGAAATCTATTTCGCCCACTTGATCTATGCTGCCTGTGATGACATCTCCCGGCACTACTGGGCCAACTCCCGCTGGTGTTCCGGTATACAGCAAGTCGCCCGGCTGCAAGTGATAGTACTTCGACAGATCGGCGATTAGTTCAGGAACGCTCCAGATGAGGTCGCTGATGTTTCCAGATTGCCTTAGGTCCTTGTTTACGGACAAGCTGATGTTCCCGGATTTAATGTGTCCGGATTCACTCGCTGCGACGATTTCAGATATAACAGCTGATTCTTCAAAGTTTTTGCCGAGGTCCCACGGGCGGCCTTTATCGCGCGCGTCGAGTTGCAGGTCCCGTCGCGTCATGTCCAATCCGCAGGCATACCCGAAAATGACCTCCAAAGCATCCTCGACTGACACGCAGAAAGCGGGTTTTTCGATGGCAACAACCAGCTCCATTTCATGATGGTAATTACTGGTTCCCGGCGGGTACGGCACGGCCGCACCAGATTCTACGATGCTGGATGCACTCTTGGTGAAGTAGAAGGGCGATTCCCGATCAACCGCCATCCCCATCTCTTTCGCGTGCGCTGCATAATTACGGCCCACACAAAATATTCGGTTCACAGGAAAACGCAATTCTGTTCCCTTGACTGCAACAGTGGGTACAGCTGGTGGCGTAAGAACCATTTTCGGTTCGGCAGTACTGATCATTTTTTTTCCCGCGTTAAGTATTATTCCGGGATGAGTATCGCAAATTCGGCGGAGGCCGGTTTGGCCGATGTTGTAATCGCAGGTACGTCGAAATCTGCGGTCCAGCCCGAAGGCCCTGTCAAACGGCCCGGGTTCCCGGACCATCGAGGAGCTCGGGCGAATGACCAATAGCGATAAGCAATCTGTAGCCAGGATTATCGTGGACAGCCTGGCTCGCCACGGAGTGGAAGTGATGTTCTCGCAGTCGTTGCCGTCAGCTGTGCTGCTTGCGGCTGAGGACCGCAACATTGAGCAGTTCATGTACCGGACCGAAAACGCGGGTACGGCGATGGCGGATGGTTACGCCCGCATCAGCGGCAAGGTCGGTGTGGTTTCCGCACAGAATGGACCGGCAGCGACACTGCTGGTACCGGGTCTGGCTGAGGCGCTAAAGGTGTCAGTTCCGATCGTTGCGCTTGTTCAAGACGTGGTACGGGCACAGGCCGATCGCAATGCGTTTCAGGAGTTTGATCACATCGCGCTGTTTCAGTCGTGTACGAAATGGGTGCGCAGGGTGACAGAGGCATCGCGGATAGTTGACTATATCGACATGGCTTTTGCCAATGCCGCTAGTGGGCGGCCGGGCCCGGTCGTATTGATTCTACCTGCGGATCTGCTACTCGAAGAAATAGCGGTTCCCGAGCTGCGTAAGAGCAACCTGGGTTACTTCCCGCTTGACCGCGCGGTTGCCGATCCGGAACGAATTGAAGAAGCGGTAGAGCTTTTGGCATCCGCAAACAACCCGTTGCTCCTGGCGGGCGGTGGCGTTCATCTTTCAGCTGCCAGCGAGGCCGTGGCGGCACTACAACGAGATGCCCACATACCGGTGATGACGACCGTGATGGGCAAAGGCGTAGTCGATGAGCGCCATCCTCTTTCTATTGGTGTAACCGGCTACGCGATGGGAAAACTCTCGCCCACCCGGTACATGCGTCCAATTATTCAGCAGGCCGATGTCATACTTCTCGTGGGAACGCGCACCAATCAGAACGGTACTGATTCCTGGGCGCTTTATCCGGAACACGCGCGCTATATCCATATTGATGTTGATGGTGCAGAGATTGGCCGTAATTATGAGGCCCTGCGTTTAAGCGGTGATGCCAGGCTCACGCTTGAAACTATTTGCAAACAGCTCAAAGGCCGACGCGGACCAGTGCCGGAAATCGAACTTCGTATTGCAGACGCCAAACGGAAACACGCCACGGATATTGCTGCTATCGAGCAATCGAACGACAGCCCGATAAGACCGGAGCGCATGGCAGCGGATATTCGACAGGTGCTAAGCTCGGAGATGATCGTAGTTGCCGACGCAAGTTATGCCACCCTTTGGGTGGCTTGTTACTTGCCGTCCCTTAAGGTTGGAATGCGGTTCATCACACCACGCGGATTGGCCGGGCTTGGCTGGGGCCTGCCACTTGCCATCGGGGCGAAGGTCGCCTGCCCTGATAGCCCGGTGTTGTGCATGGTCGGAGACGGTGGTTTCGCACATGTCTGGGCCGAGCTCGAAACCGCGGCCCGCCGAAAAACACCCGTGGTGCTGACCGTTCTAAACAACAGCTGCCTGGGATACCAAAAGGATGCCGAAGACGTGAAGTTCGGGCGCCATAGTACGGCTTGTTATTTTACGGCGGTGGATCATGCGGCGATTGCGCGCGCCAGCGGATGCCGTGGCATCCGAATTGAAAAAGCCGCCGAATACCTTCCGGCACTGCGTGAGGCGCTGATGTGCAATGAAACGACAGTTCTCGATGTCGTTACAGACCCGACGGCTTACCCACCAGTGACGTTCTTTGACGGATTGGACGATATCCGCAAATCGAAGGCAGAAAGTTGAGAATGTAATTTATGAATACAGACAATCTTAGAGTGCGGTTCGAAGACTACTGCGACAAGTACGCGGCGATCAGTATGCGCCGCGAAGATGGCATTCTGGAGATCACGTTGGGCACGGATGGCGGGCCGCTGCAGTGGGGAAGGCAGCCGCATGCCGAACTGGAAGAGGCCTTTCTTAATATTGGCCGCGACCGCCAGAACCAGGTCGTAATCATGACCGGTACCGGTGACGATTTTTCTGGCCCGGTGGCTGAGGCTGAGTCGAACAGGGCCGCGCATCGACAGACGCCTGACGAGTGGGCAGAACTGGGCTGGGAGTCCAATCGTCTTCTCAGCAACCTGCTGGCGATTGACGTACCGATGATTAGTGCGGTCAATGGCCGCGCTGCGCGCCATGCTGAATTGCCCATTATGTGTGACATCGTGCTTGCCGCGGAGAACGCCTCTTTCCAGGATTCTGCTCACTTTGCTGGCGGCCTGGTTCCGGGGGATGGCGTGCATGTCGTCTTTCCAATGATCATGGGACTGAATCGTGGCCGCTATTTTCTTCTGACCGGGCAGGTTCTCGACGCGCGTCTTGCAATGGAATACGGATTGGTGAATGAGGTTTTGCCGCGAGAAAAACTATTGCCGCGCGCCTGGGAACTTGCACGCGAAATCATGCAGCAGCCTGAAATAAATCGACGTTATACGCGCTTATTACTCACCGAACAGCTGCGCCGTCAATTGCATGATTTATTGCCATACGGTTTGGCTTTGGAAGGACTGGCGATCACTCGACAAATTTGAAACCAGGAAACATCGAAGACATGAGTGAGCAACGTTCTATCGCACGCAGGAAAAACCGATGGCGAATATAGCTTTTTTAGGCGCTGGGATGATGGGCCAGCCAATAGTGCGAAATTTCCTTCGTAGCGGACATGCGGTGAAGGTTTACAATCGTACGCCGGGCAAAGCGCGACCGTTAGAGGCTCTCGGGGCTGTACTTGCGGCGACACCGAAAGAGGCTGCCGGTGGAGCCGATGTCATTTTCTCCAGTCTGTCAAATGACGATGCGTCGAGGGCGACGTGGAATGGTCCCGATGGGGCACTACAGGCGGAGCTCAAATCCGGAGCGTACGCTATCGAAATGTCGACGGTGTCTTTGACCTGGGTGGCCGAGCTGAACAAACTCGCGAAAGTCAGGGGGTTGCGTTTTCTGGACTGTCCCGTTGCCGGCCGTCCGGATGTCGCCGAAACCGGTCAACTAAAAATTTTTGCGGGCGGTAATGTCGAGGACGTGGACGCAATGCGACCGGTGTTGGGCGCGATAAGCAAGAGCGTAATGCACGTGGGCGGCGTTGGTAGCGGCATTACTTTCAAGCTCATATATAACGTTATGGGGGCGATCCAGGTTGCGGCATGCGCTGAAGGCATGCAAGCCTGCGAGGCGGCGGGCATCGACATAGCGGTTGCGGCAGAGGGTTTTTCGACCGGCGCAACTGGCAGTCCACATGTCGTTCGCCATGCCCGATATATGGCTGAGAATGATCACGAAGATCCGGTACAGTTCTCGGGACGTATGCGAATCAAGGATATGGCTTATGGCATCCGGCTAATCGAAGATGTTGGAGGCCAGTCCGTTATCGGTCATGCAGCCAAACAAGTATTCGAGCAAATGATGGCGCTTTCCATGGGCGATCTCAATGACAGCGAGCTGATTGATACGCTGCGCGCTGTGCACCAAAAGAACCGGGCATGAGGCCCGAGCGGGCATTTATAAGGGGCAGCAGAATGACTGTAGATAGCAAGCATTTCGTATCCGCATTTTTGGCACTGGTGTTACTGGTGTTACTGGTGGTTGGTCTTCCCGTAACTGCGTTCGCGAACGCGCACCCGCACCCGCGGCCGGATAGCCTGCCGTACCTGGACCAATCGACCTATATTCGCAATATGGCTGTTCGTGCCCATATTGGTGGCGAGAATCGCCGCTGGAAAATGCAAATGATGTCCCAGGGTGAGCGACGCTTCCTGTTTCAGGGGGGGATTCCGCAAGGTGATGTGATCGAGGTCACGGACCCGTTGAATCCGGTCGTGATAAACGAGGACGCCTTTGTCGGCAGGCAGATTCAACTCGCTTACAACGCCGATATCGGCAAGTGGATTCTAATGACCGGGGCAGCACCGCCGCTTATCAAGGCAAGCACCGAATTCCCGCACGGCAAGTATGATGACCCAGGTGCCGAGGAGAGGGTGAAGAACTACGACGGGCTGCGTGGCGTGCGCTTCTATGACGCCAGTGATCCGTACGACATCAAGCCACTTTCAGAATTTAGCACCGACCTCGGCGATCCTGATCGCAAGCGGCAGACTGGCGGTGGCACACATCGAGATTACTATGACGGTGGCAGATACGCGTATCTCGATACTGCACCCGATGACAGTTTCACGCACCAGGAAAGCCCGGTGCGGGTGCACAGCCACGGCGTCATGGTGGTTGATGTTTCCGACCCCGAAGCGCCGAAGCATGTATCTGACTGGTGGTTGCCCGGTCAACGCGAGGATGAGCAAGAGGAATACAAAGCCTGGCGAGAGCACGGTGATAAGGAGTCGTTTACCGGGTTGCACGGCGCTTTCTATGTTCCACAAAAACTGGAAAATGGCGGCAATCTGGGCTTCAGCCCATGGGGATCTCTTGGCATCTTTGTCCATGACTTAAGCGACGCCGGTGCACCAAAATTGTTGGGCCGGTTCCAGGCACCCTACAAGCCCGGAGGGATTGCGTTCCATTCGGTGGATGTTTCCAGGGTAGGCAGGGGATTCGTCATTGGTGCGCCGGAAGCACTGAATCCGGATTGCAATGAACCGTATCATCACAGCTACATCATTGATGTAAGTGATCCCGCGAATCCACGCGAGATATCCACGTTGCCAATACCGCGGCCGCCGGAGGAGGCACCGTACGATAATTTCTGTCAAAAGCGCGGCCGTTTCGGTGTGCATAATCCACCGCATCTCAAAGCGCCGGGAAAAGCTGACCCTGATTTCACTTGCTATACTTTTTTTAATGCGGGCCTGCAGTGTTATGACATCAGCGATCCGGAGTATCCCTTCATAACGTCCTACTTCATCCCTCCGCAAGGTGGTGACCTCGACGTGCCCGGAAGTTACACGCGTAATACGGACAATGTATTCATCGAGTGGGATCGTAAACTGATCTGGACGGCGACCGATACCGGGCTGTACCTGCTAACGTCGCCCAAACTGGGAGACCCTGTCCTCGAATCGAAACCGGTGTCTGAGTGGAATCTGCCGAACCTGAATCAGGTGGGTAACTAAACATCAATTTCGGAGTTGTAGACTTGTATAAACGCATACTAATCGCCATCGGCGCCACCCTTATCACGATGTCCCTGGTCATTGTCATGTTCCCTGTCCTTCGCGACGAGCTGCGGGACATGCAGGCTGCAAGACAGTTGTCTCGAGGCAGGGAATTGGCGAGCGTCTATTGCTCAAGCTGTCATCTTGAACCGGCGCCCGACATCCTGCCCAGGAAAAGTTGGGAGATGGCGCTTGGATACATGGGTTACATGCTGGGGATGGAAAACGTCGATTATCTGACCGATCATCCTGATTTCGCGCAGGAAAACGTGAAGTCGAAACTGAACTACCTGATCCGGGAAGATATGTTTCCGGAAACGCCGCAATTGAGCGACAGCGATTGGCAAGCGCTGCGAAATTACTATGTCGAGTCGGCCGCGGAAGAGCCGTTACCGCAGGCAGGCAAGCCAATCCTGCATTGGGAGTTGCCGCAATTCAATATAGTTCAATCCGACTATCGTGCCGACCCGGCCGTAACAACGATGGTGTTTGTCCGGGAAGAAGCCGGTGAAGCCTACATTGGCGATTCGGCCGCCCATACCATCGCCGTAATCGGCAGTGACGGCCAGCTCAAGAGCGAGCCCTGGAAGTTTGGGCGCGGGATGTCGCCGGTGGACATCAAGTTCACCTCTGATTCGGCCTACGTAGCGTCCATTGGCGACCTCTATGCGACCGGGGTCTCCAAACAAAAGCTCGCGACAATCAGCCGGCTATCGCTTGTCGGAAAGGATGTCGATGGTTCGAGTATCAGCGTTGTAATCGACGATCTATATCGAATGGCGGACATGGAAGTTGCGGACTTGAACGGTGACGGCATCCTGGATTTCGTTGTCTGTGGATTCGGCATGCGAAAGGGAAATGTTGCCTGGTTCGAGTCACAAAATGACGGAAGCTATAAGGAGCACGTGCTGATCAATCGCGCCGGGGCTGTAAAGGCAGAGCTCCATGATTTCAATGGCGATCAATATCTCGACATAGCTGTGTTGCTATCCGATGCGAGAGAAGGGTTCTACATCCTGATCAACAATGGTGCGAATCAATTCGAGAGTACTACGGTGTTCGAGACTCACCCATCGTATGGCCATACCTATTTCGAACTGCAGGATTTTAACAGTGATGGCCTGATGGATATCCTTACCGTGAACGGCGACAACGTCGATTCGGACCCTTACAACACGCTGAAAAATTTCCACGGTATTCGAATCTACTTAAACCGCGGGGGGCTGCGTTTCGAGGAGGCATATTTCTATCCCATGTACGGTGCGTTCGGCGCCAAGGCGGCGGACTTTGACAACGATGGCGACCTGGATATTGCGGCGATCTCCTTCTTCCCCGATTTCAATCTGGAACGGCGTGAGTCGTTTGTCTATCTACAAAACAATGGTGAGATGGAGTTCAGTGCGCACACCACTCCGGAGCTGGTAAATGGTCGCTGGATGACAATAGGCGCTGGTGACCTGGATGGCGATGCCGACATCGACATAATTCTGGGCGGAGCGTATATCCCGACCGGGATGTTCGCGTACATGGATACCTACCGCGAGTTGGCGGCGTCGGCGCCGTCAATTCTGGTTCTCAGGAACAACTCTAACTGAGTGCCGTCCGGGGAGCGTTCAGGTTCAGGACTCACCGGATTTCCTATTTGCGCGACAGGAGAACAAGAATGTATTCAGCAGTGAACAAAACGAGCACTCATGCCCGATGGTTGACAGTGACCGCACTCATCGTTATGGCCGCAGGCTGTGAGACAGGGACGCCGGATTTCGAGTACGTCCATATGCCGGGCACAGAGATTGATTCCGGTGCCAATCTACCATTTACGCCAGCTATCAAGGTGCGCGGTGGCAATATCGTTTTCCTGTCCGGCATTACCGGCGCACCCGTTCCACACAGCCATCCACATATTCCCGCGGAGTTCGATCATCTTGACTTCAGCGTCGAAGCGCAGACCGAGGCTGTCATGGAGAGGATGCAGGATACTGTGCGCGCAGCCGGCGGCGAACTCAGTGATATCGTGCAGGTGACTCGCTTCGTAGTAGACATCGGTACGAATCAAGCCGCAATAAACACCGTGATGAATCGCTATTGGGGAAATCACCGTCCGGCAAGCACGTCTGTTGAGATCGTACGCCTGGCGACGGACCCACGGTTTAGTCTGGAGGTCGAAGCTGTTGCGGTTATACCGGACTAGTCAGAGGAACAACCAGTCCGGAACCACCGCGGGAAGAACCGGCCGGAGCCAAAGCGCAAGATACGACGGATGAAATAACAAATTCATGACCTGATCGTAGAAAAACACCAGTATTGCCCATGCGCCGAGTGCATAGGCCACAGCAACACGCTTGCGATAATTGCCCCAGCGCACAAGGTAAACACCGATGAACAACGGAAGGGCAATCTTCTGGCCGACAAACAGCGTAAGAACGATCATGCCGAACACGTAAGCAAAAAACGGCAGCGCCGCTGCCAGCCAGGCATCTTTGCTCGCCTGTTGCAGCATCGCACGCCAGGTTCCGGCGGCCTTCTTCGTCTCAACGAGATGCAGCAAATCCTGAATGATGACGACCAGTGACAGAAGTGCACCGGGGACCGAGATCAACAACGGGAACTGCCGCACAGGTGGTGGCCAATTCAGCGCTGTGTACCCGGCCCAAACGAAACTTACAAAAAGAAGTAATGAAAACGGCAATGAGACGGCCGGGTTTTTCTCGGATGCTTCGCCCGCGGGGACATTACCCGCCAGCTTTTCTCTCGCAACGCCACGGGCGGCGAGAAAGAGCGTTGCGACTATAACCAGCAACAACCCGATAACGATTGGCCGACTGAGCCATCCTGGTCCTTCGTGGATGCGGGTACTGATTTGAAACGAACGTTCGAGGATTTCGCCGAGAACCAATGCGAGTATGACTGGCGGCCTTGGCCAGCCACCCCGCTTCATGAAGAAACCGATGACACCGAAGATGGCGCAGCTCAACCAGGCACCGATCGAGGCACCGCCAAGCCATGCGCCCATGAATACAAAAAGAAGTACGCCGGGCACGACCAATTGCCCCGGTAGCAACGCGATCTTTGCCACCTGATTGACAGTTCTGAGAAGTACCAACGTTGCTACAACGCTGGCTATTGCGATCATCCACACGAAACTGAAGGTCATGGCCAGCTCGGAACTGAGCATACTCGGCCCTGGTCGTAGTCCGTGCATGATCAGTGCGCCCATCAAAATGGCGGTTCCGACACTGCCGGGGATGCCTAAAGTCAATGTAGGAATCAACGCGCCGCCTCGCAGCGCATTGTTTGCAGCTTCGGGTGCAAGCAGTCCGCGTACGTCCCCTTGTCCGAATTGCGAATTGTCCCTGACGCTTTGTTTGGCATGGGCGTAGGTGACCCAGCCGACGATTGAAGCACCAAGCCCGGGCAACATGCCGATATAGGCACCGATGACACTGCAACGAACAACCAGCCACCAGTGCGTGAACGCGTCGCGAACCCCCTGCAGCAGTCCTTTCCGTGTGTCGCCGGTTTTTCCCGTACGGGCGATCGACACATCTTTAAGTGCCAATTCCATGAGTTCCGGAATCGCGAACAGTCCCAGCAACACAGGAATAAGTGGCAACTTGTCCAGCAGATACAATGTGCCGAACGTGTATCGCGGAATTGCTTGCGACTCTGGAAGCCCGATCGTTGCGAGCAGGAGCCCGAACATCGCTGCCGCGACGCCTTTCACTATCGATTGTCCGGAAAGTGAGCCGACCATCGCCAGTCCCAACAAGCCGAGCATGAATTGCTCCGGAGACTCGAACGCCAGGATGACTGGAAGAATCAACGGTAGCGAGATGCCAAGCGCTGCAGCACCACACACGCCACCAATGGCCGATGCCGTAAATGATGCCCCAAGTGCGCGCGCCGCCTCGCCGCGCTTTGCCATAGGATAGCCATCCAGCACTGTTGCTTGAGAAGCCGCGGTACTCGGCACTCCGAGCAATACAGAGGTGATGGCACCGCTCGTCGACGTCGACGCCCAGGACGACAAAAGCAGTGCGAATGCGGCGACGGGTTCCATGCTGAATGTAAAAGGCAGCAGCAACACAAGACCGATTGCTCCGCCCATACCCGGCACTGCGCCCATCAGGATGCCGATCACGCAGCCAAGCGCAAAATACGCCAGCACTTGAAACTGGAAAATGAGACCAAGGCCCTCGACTAGCGCTTCGAACATTTCAACCTCAAAAATCGTTCGGAACGTGAAGCGCCATCATCGTTAATAACGACTGTTTTTCTCTATGTGAGCTTTGATGAACTCGAGAACTTCCGGTGAAACATTGGCGGTCGCACCGAGGATTTCCGCTTGGCGTTCATAGCCGACTGGGCTCGGGACATAACTCAGGATGTGCTGCGCCTCCTCGCGAAACTCGACAGAGGCCATCGCTTTTTCCAGTCCGGAACGAAACGTTTCGGCTGCCGCCTGATCCATGCCGGGTGGGCCGAGAAAAACGTGCTGCATCGTCTGATCCAGTTCCAATAGCGTCGTAATCGAGTCCCAGATGATTCCGGACGGCGCCTCGCCGTTAAGTGATTCGTACAGATCCGGTAAGGATGGCACACCGGGGACCATCGCATTTTGTACGAGTTCCCCGTCGCTATTCAACATTGGCATACTGAAGATCGGCAATGCGAGGCCCTCGTCCACAAGCACCGGTACAACTTGATTCAAATACGCGTGTGCGGCATCCGTTGCAGCATTAACCTCTCCGCTGATGATCGCCGCTCGAATGTTACCGCTGCTCGGGTAACCAGCAATGTACCTGTAATTGACACCGATCAGATCCAGCCCCATCGTGCTAACAATCATGCGGCCATGTTCGGGCGGCATGCCACCGAATCGGAGTGCCTCGGTCGCGATTATGTCCTGTGGCCCACTGACACCACCCGGTACTGCGTCCGTTCGAACATAGACAACCAGGCCACCGATCTGCACACCTCCGAGCGGTGTGAACTGACTGTACTTGAATGAAAACCCTGGCAACTCGAGTAATTCGCCCAGAGACGAACGCGGGCCGTAGTACACAGTCGTGCCATCATTCGGGGCCTTCAGAAGCACATGCAGATGTGCATTCAGGCCGGATGCGCCCGGCATATTGTTTACGATGACGGTTGGATTCCCGGCCAGGTTCAGCTCGAGGTGCTTGGCGAGCAATCGACCGACTGTCGTGCCGCCGGCAGAAGCATCGAGTCCAATGACAACGGTGATCGTCTCGCCTGCGAATGAGTGTTGACCATCCGCCGCGGAGCTGTCGCGGTTTGTATGGCCTGCATCGCAGGACACCAGGAATATGCCGAGCATCACGACCAGAATAATACGGCAGCCGTTCTTAAGCGTGTCATCCATCATCGTATCAACTCCGGTTTTCATCTCGCGGGCTCATCGGAATAATTAATATCCGGACCAAGCGGAACGACCCTTGTTTGTTTGAGCAGTTTTTCACTCGCGTAATAATGCGCCTTGATCGACCAGACATCGATCGTCGCGGCGATACCGGGCATTTGATACAACTGGCGCACGAAGCGCCAAAGATTTGGATAGTCGACGATACGCCGTGCGTTACAACGAAACGCGCCGTAGTAAACGTAGTCAAAACGCACTAGCGTCGTGAACAATCTCCAGTCGGCTTCGGTCAATTGCTCGCCGACGAGGTAAGTGCGAGATGCCAGACGTTCTTCAAGCTGATCGAGAGCATCAAAAAGCTTTCTGTAAGCCTTTTCGTAAGCCTCCTGCGACGTTGCAAACCCTACGCGATAAACGCCATTGTTGATGGCACCGTAGACCAGTTCATTGATCGCATCGATTTCTGCACGCAATTTCCTGGGGTAGTAGTCGCCTTCGAGCGCGCCGACGTCATCAAATGCACTATTGAACATTCTGATGATCTCGGCCGATTCGTTGGAGACAAGTTTTTTCTGCACCTTGTCCCAAAGCGTCGGTACCGTTACCTGTCCGGTATATGTCGAATCTGATCGCTGGTAAATCTCATACAGGAACGCCGCAGCAAACTCCGGATCCGGAACGACACCGTGACCTTCGTCGAAAGTCCAGCCGTTCGCACCTGAAATTGCGTTGACGACCGACACGCTGATCATGTCTTCGAGCCCTTTCACGTGCCTGAAGATCATGGTCCGGTGGGCCCATGGGCAGGAAGCGGCGATATACAGATGGTAGCGACCGGCCTCTGCCTTAAAGCCTGCATCGCCTGATGGTCCGGGCTCGCCTGTCGCGGTTACCCAGTTACGAATCTTGGCATCAGGGCGGATGAAGCTGCCATCTTTTGCTTCGGTATTACGCCACTTGTCGTGCCATGCACCATCGATCAGAAAGCCCATGCCTGCACCCCGTTACTCGGCATTCCAGAGCTCGCTGATCTTTTCGAATGCTTCAATCCCATAGCTTTCTCGTTTTGATGTCGTCTTGTCACCCCACTTGGTGACGCCTTCTTCATACGATGGTCGGGCGATAAAACGTTCGTACCATTCGTTCAGGTGGTTCAGATTGCGCCACAAGGGCGCCATCTGGAAACTCTTGAGGCGCGTGACGTATACGCCAAGCGAAATATCAGCGAGCGAGAAAGTCTTCCCGGCCAACCAGGGCGAATCGCCCAGGGTTTTGTTCATGTCTTCAAAGACGCGCCTGAAATATCCAACCGCGAGCGGCAATAACGGAGAATCCAGGCCCTTCTTGATATTGATGCGATCGTTTTCCTTGCGAACGACCTCCGGCATTTCGTTGAGGTATTTTTCCAGCTCTTCGGGGCCTGCTGCGGTTTTCGCGTGGCGGACAACGATGCACATGCCGACGACGCGGCTATGCACATGCAAGCCTTCATCGATCAACTTCGTCCAGAGACGCATCGTCGCTTTGTCACAGGCGCTCATCGGGCGCAACGGCAACTCCGGAAATGCATCGTCCAGGTATTCGAGAATGACCTGCGATTCGCGTATCGCCTTGCCGTCATGAACCAGCGTCGGAACGATGCCACGCGGATTGATTTTCAGGTACTCCGGTGAAAAGTGCTCACGTTTTGCGACCGACGTATCGAGATGGCGACTTTTCCACTCGAGTCGTTTTTCAGCCAGCGCAATTCTTATTTTTTGCGCCGCGGTTGAGTGGTCGTAGTGATAAAGCTCCAACATAATAATAATTTTCGTCCTGGGTGATGCCGACAGCTGCCGGCAACGCTAACACAAAAAAATTGTTCCCCCGATAAACGTCAATCAACGTCAAAAACAGGTCCTGACGAGGAAATCCAGAGCGCGAATCTGCTTGCAGCGCCCGATTCTCATATGCTATGTTACCCGAAAGCTGCAAACGTTTGCACTAAATAGGCAAACGACTGCAGCGGGGAGTATGCCGGGGGGCATGCCAGGGCGCGTAAGGTCGATCTGACCAAGCACAGTCATTTCGAAGTCCTGTGTGACAAAAGCATCAGAAACATGAGATGTGCGTCTACTTAGCTACTGGGGGCAACAACTAATGAACAATGACTTGACATTATTCTCAAGAGTAACCGGGTTATTTTGGACAGCGGGGGCACTCCTCGGCGGCATCTTTATGCTGTCGTCCGGACTCGCGGTCGCGCAGGAAGATGAGCCGGCGGAGAAAAGCGCCTCGGCAGAAGCCATGCTGGATGAAGTTATCGTATCGGCCCGTCGGCGCGAGGAGCGATTATTAGATCAGCCAATGTCCATTGCGGCGATGACGGGTGATCAGATGCAGGTACTGGGTGTCTATAACATCGAACAGGCCAGCAAATTCGTACCGAATGTGACACTGACGACCGACGACCGCGCCAACAACACGCGCGTCGTGATTCGCGGCATCGGCGGCGGTTTTCCGGATCCGGTTTTCGTCTTCGGCTCCGGCATGTATATCGATGGCCACTATGTTCCCACCTCGCTGGGCGGATATATGAGCACGGTCGACATCGAGCGGATCGAGTTATTGCGTGGCCCCCAAGGCACCTTGTTCGGTAAGAATGTCACTGGCGGCCTGGTTAATATCATCTCCAGAAAACCGCAACCGGAGTTCGATTCGAGCGTCCTGCTGCGCGTGGCTGAAGATGGCCAACAAGACGTCCGCGCAATGGTCAACATTCCATTCAGCGACACGTTGTTCGGGCGCTTCAGTGCCGCATCGGAAACATTTGACGGCTACTACTACAACCAGAACCTGGACAGGGATTCCGGCGGCAGAGATACGAAATCGTTCCGGGCCGCAGTCAGGTTCGTGCCGAATGCGAACTGGACGATCGATTTTTCCGGTGCCGTATCGCGGAAAGACGACGACAACCTCGGTGGGCAATGTCAGAACATTGCTCGTGACGCCCCGCAGTGGGGCGGAGGCGCCGGCAACCTGGAACGTCGGCTCTACCCAGGGGCGAGGGATGACTTTTTCGCGATCTGCGATGCGGATGTTGCGGCTGGTGACTTCGTGAATTCCTCCGACAAGTTCAGCTTTTCGAAAGTCGATGAGGAAATCTTCCAATTGGGAGTCCGGTGGGATTCCGACGGTCCCCTCGGGTCGTTGGATAACGCGACCATCAATTTCAGGGCGTCCTACCGCGACATGGAATACAACTACTTCGCGGATCGCGACTACAGTTCGTGGCCACTCGATAGCATCGGCACCGCCTCGGCAAATGGCCAGAGTAATGAATCCACCAGCTTTGAACTGATATTCGAAGCTCAGGCTAGTGATCGGCTTCACTTTACTGTGGGTGCGAACTACTTCGACGAGGCCGCGCTCAACGGCACGGACACGTGTTACAACCTTTTTGTGGATAATGGTGCGAGCGGTAGCGTAACTTGTCCTGACACGGGCCTGCATTTCGAACTGGTACCGGATAATCCTAACGGCACCGTCTTCGATCCCGCGCAGCTCCCCAACTTGTGGCCGAATGCACCCAGGATTAACGGGGGTGGACCCGGGCCATTTGGCGGCGAGGTTAGCGTCTGGAACAAGTCCACGGGCATCTTTGGCCACGCAACGTATGACTTCAATGACCAATGGACTCTTGATGTCGGCGGGCGTTATACCGAAGACCGCCGCGAGTTCCATAACTTCGAGTTTGCTTCCACGGGTTGCGACATCAGCCTCGATCCGCGGAATATGTGCGCGTTTACGCTGCCGGTTGATATCGACTTCGTTAACAACACGGGCTTTTTCAATCAGGCAGCCAAGACTTTCTCGGAATTCACGCCGATGATCAGCCTGACCCGAAACCTGGCGTCGGGCAACGGCATGTTCTATGTACTCTACTCCGAGGGATTCCTGACAGGTGGCTTCAACACCGAGGTCAACGCCAACCTGCCGGTGGGCGGGCCGGACCTGACCTACGACCCGGAACATGTGGCCAACTATGAGATCGGCTTCAAAGGTACGTTCATGGATGGCAACGTGCAACTCATGGCCGATGTGTTCTACATGGACTATACGGACCAGCAGAGGTCTTTCGAACTTGCAAATCCGGACGGTGAGTTCGGTACCGAAGACCCTGTTGAGCTCGTCTCCAATATTGCCGTTTCGTCGATCAGCGGAATAGAGCTGGAGCTGCGCGGAGCTTTCTGGGATGGTGGCTTCGTCTCGCTCGATGTGGGATACATCAAAAATGAGATTGACGAATACAGCTATGAAGACCCCGCAAACCCGGGCAATATCATAGACAAGTCGAATGTCCTCGTAAATGACTATACCCCGGATTTGACCGTCAACCTTGCCGTTGAGCATCAGTTCAATCTTGCAGGGCGCGGCTCGATCACGCCACGGCTTAATTTGAACTGGCAGGATGAGTATGAATGGGCGGCCGAAACAGGCAACTGGGTCAAGGGTACACCAGATTCCGGCTGTCACCAGAGTGCGTATTCGACACTCGATGCCCGGGTGACGTACAGACCTGCAAAGGGTGACTGGCAGGTGTCGGCCTTTGGCGGCAATATTCTGGATGAGCGATACATCGAATTCTGCGAGGCCGACCGCAATGTGTGGCTATGGCGTTTGGGGCGGCCAGCCTGGTGGGGCATCGAGTTTTCAGCACACTTTGGCAGAGGTTGAGTACCGGCCGTACTCGACGACAAGAACCAAAAACGGCACCTCTTCGGAGGTGCCTTTTTTTATGGTCTGTCGCGCCGGGGGTGGTCGCAAGGATGTGTGTCGTTTAAGCTTTCGCCTGCTCCGACGCGATCAGCCGCATGACTTCCCCGGCGGCATTGCTGACTTCATTGCGCGTAATTCGCTCAGCTGAATCCCCATCCTTGTCCCTGATGGCGGCAATCAACAGCCGCAAATTACCGACACTTTCATTCAAACGATTATCTGCCCGATCCGGGTGCGTCAGTCCCACCGCCCGCCATCGCCAAATGCGTGCCTGAACCATAGCAAGCATAGAGGCGAGGGTTTCGCTCGCGCCCCCGGTGTAGAGCAGGTCGTAGAATTTCGTCTTGGCATCGAGAGCGAGTTCGCCGTTCGTGCCATGGTAGGCAAGCACAACCGTTTCGAGCGCAGCTTCGAGTTCCATCACCATCGCTTCGCTGGCGTTCTCTGCGAACAGGCGGGCGGCCAGGCCCTCCAGTACAGCGCGAATGCGATATAGATCCTTTGCCTCCGCGGGGCTCAGTTCACGCACGACCGGGCCCTTGTTTGGGATGATTTCAATAAGGCCCTCGGCCTCTATTTGACGCAAGGCCTCCCGGATCACCGTCCTCGATACATCCAACATTTCGATCAGTGCGCGCTCTGTGAGTCGCTGCCCGGGTGCCAGACGGCCCGACACAATTGCACGGCGCAGTGCCCCCAGAACCTGATGGCGCAACGGTGCGGCCTGTTTTTCGATCGTGATGGTCCGACCTGATTCAGCGTTACCCATGTGATAGATTGTATTATCGTAATACCGTATAATCAAATGCCTGCACAACAAGTTCGCAGCAACTTTCAAAACGGGATCCCCTTGATGAGTTCGAAGCCAGTAAAAATCGGTATCGTTGGTCTTGGCCGCTGGGCAAAAGTATTGACACGGGCGGCCGCGAAGTCCGACAAATTGGAAATTGTCACCGGTTTTAGTCGTTCTCAGGAAAAGCGAGTCGCCTACCAGCAACAGTTCGATATTCCTTGTGCGACCACACTGGAAGAACTACTGTCCAGCCCCGAAATCAAGGGCGTCATTCTCACGGTCCCTAATGAACAGCACCTGCCTGTTGCTGAACAGGTTGCCAGTGCGGGGAAGCACATTTATACGGAGAAGCCGATCGCGAATACGCTTGAGAACGGCTTGCGGATCGAGGCCTTGCAGAGTCGCTATGGCGTCCAGGTAATGGTCGGCCACAGCGCGCGACTCCTCAAGGGGACGCGTATGATCAAGGACGCGATCGACAGTGGTGAATTGGGCCGGGTATCACTGATCGAGGCAAACTTCTCGAACGAGAGAGCGCTCGAATTGACCCCGGAAACCTGGCGTTGGTACAGGGACAAGGCTCCGGGCGGCCCGCTATCACAACTTGCCACACATCAGTTTGATGCACTGCATTTTCTGGGTGGCGAGATTGAGGAAGTTTCGTCAATGGCTGCCAAGCTGTCGCCGGTTGGTGCGGAGGTTGATGATCAATCACTCACCTTGATGAGATTCACAAGCGGCGCCGTTGCCTATATCGGATCGTGCTGGACCTCGCCTGGTATCTATTCCATTCGGGTCTTTGGACAAAAGGGACTGATGCACTATGAGCTGGATTTCAGTACCTGGGATACACCTGATCAACTACATGAGACATCCGAATTGTATATTCAGCGCGGCAAAGACGGCTTTAGCAAACGCGAGGTCCTGACAATCCCACCCGGCGATATGTTTCAGGATGAGTTGGAAATGTTCGCCGAGGTGTGTGCCGCAGGTGAGTCCTGCGAACTTAGCGCAAGTAGTGGTAACGTCGCTTTGGCGGTCGTGTACGCAGCGTTACGTTCTATTGACAACAATGGCGCCTGCGTGAAAATGAATGACATCTTCAATGAAGCTCATGCCAACATTGAAGCAGCACAGGCAGGTCCAAAATGACAACATTATCAAGCCGCTATTTCATCGATCTCACTCAGCCTGAGATCGCTGCGCAATTACAAGATAACCCGCTTGTTATCCTGCCGGCCGGGAGCGTTGAACAGCACGGGCCGCACTTGCCGACCGGCACCGACATCTATGCGGCGAACGTTATCAGCCACGCCGTAGCGGAACGCATGAACGGCCTGGTTCTGCCGGGCGGCCCGCTTGGCGTGACACCAATGCATATGCCCTTTGAGGGCACGATTACGCTTACGCCTGAAACCTACATGCGAGTAGTCAAAGAAACCTGTGTATCCACGGCCCGGCATGGCGCGAAGTATCTGTTGATCATAAATTGGCACGAAGGAAACAGTGCCTCACTGTCGATCGCCGCCGAAGCACTGCATCGTGAGCACGGCATGACGGTTCTGACCGTGCACGCATGTTACGTAGCAGCAGAACTCTGGGGGCAGGATTGTGGTGGTCTGACGCACGGAGGTGAAATTGAGGCACTGGCTGTTCTTGCACACCGACCGGATCTCGTGCACCTGGATCGAATCGACTATTCGTCAGACCATAAGCACGGCCTGCAAATGGACAAATTACGCAGAACCCGCAGTTATCAGCCGGTCTTGACAGATATCCGCTCGATTGCGCCGACCGGGTGGTATGGCAACCCGGAACACGCAACCGCCGAAAAGGGCCTGCGTATGTTGGATGATATCGCGGACGCGATTACGGCGGAGGCGACCAAAACCTTCAGGCATCTTGATGAAATTCAGCAGGGCGTGGCCGAAGTGAAGCACCTCAAGGGTGTGGGCTAAAATCCGGAGATTGTCAATGGTTCGTGTAATCCGATCGAATGAAGCCAGAGACCTTAATCTCCCCGGTCGTAAGTCTCTCCAAATCGTTTCTGCAGACGTTGGCGCGACAGCGGTAACACTTCGGCTGGTGGAGATACCGGTTGCCGTTCCGGGTGAATCGCCGCGTGAGCCGCATCGTCATGCAGATTTCGAAGAGTGCACCTATGTTTTGTCGGGTCAGGGCGCAACACGCACGTCAAGTGGTGAAATCGAAGTCGCACCGGGCGACACGATTATGATTCCTCGCGGCGAACTCCACGTTACCCGGAATACGGGTAGTACGCCCTTGCGGATGTTGTGTTTCTTTCCTACTGCAAATTGCAGCGAGCAAAAATGAAGTTTGCTTATTGTGAATGTCCGAAGGAGAAGTAGTCGTGACCTTTGACGTCGTATGTCTGCGCCCGAAAGATGATTTTCTCAACATCGGCGTCACACCACCCGAGACCCTGTCGATTCGATATATGGCGCCGACGGACAGCGATCTTCAGCATCAACTTGTCGCTACGCGTGCGTTGGTGATTCCCGCAGTTGGCCCACGGTTACCCGCCGCGTTGTTTGACGGAAGCGGCATCGAGCTGGTGCAGGTAACAGGCGCCGGCATCGACCGACTTGATGTCGATGCCATGAAAACGATGGGCATTGCAGTTGCAAATGTCCCCGGTGGGTCAAGTGCAGCGATTGCGGAATATGCGGTGTCGAGTGCCCTGACGCTGCTGCGGCGAACCTTCTGGGCGGATGGTGAGCTGCGTAAAGGAAATTATGTCGATGCGCGCCGACGCATGTTGGCAGAGAGTTTGACAGGTCTCGAAGGTCTGACCGTAGGGGTAGTTGGCCTTGGCGTTATTGGCATGACCGTGGCAAAGGTGTTCCATGGTCTGGGAAGCAAGATTGTTTATCATGACCCCGCGGCCCTTGATCCGAAAGCCGTTGATCAATTGGGCGCTCTTGCACTGCCACTGCACGAACTGCTCGCGACGGCGGATATCGTTACGCTGCACGTGCCGCTGCTACCATCAACCGAATCCATGATCGGCGAGCGCGAGTTGGGTGAGATGAAAGACGGCGCAATACTTATCAACGCCGCTCGCGGAGGCATCGTCGATGAGGCCTCGCTAGTCCGACACCTGACCTCCGGCCATCTTGGCGGGGCGGCGGTGGACGTCTATTCGAGTGAACCGCCGGCGCCGGACAACCCTTTACTCACATCAGAAAATGAAGTTGGGCGGCGCCTTTTGCTGACGCCGCATATCGCGGGTGTCACTCTGCAGTCATGGGTCCATTTGTTTCACACCGCCTGGCAGAATGTCGAGCAACTTTTGATACGTGATGAGCCACCCGCCAATCGGGTGATCTAGTTCGCAAGCTGTTAGCAAAGATGGAAAGGAAATTGATGATACGCAGTGTGCTTGCCGCCTTATTAATTGCCACAACGTGGTTGACTGGTTGTGGTGATGCCGCAGAAAAGGAATTCTATGCCGGCAAGACGATTATCGTTTACGTCGGACGCCCGCCTGGAAGCGGCGCGGACCTGGCCGTACGTTCGTTTGTGCGCTCCTGGCAGGAACACATCCCGGGGCAGCCGACCATGGTCGTCAAAAATGTCCCAGGCGGTGCCGGCTCGCGAGTCTGGAATCTCGCTTGGGACAAGAAGAAACCCAACGACCTGGAAATCTACTTTTCTCCAGTGTCAGGTACTGCGGTTATAGTGCGTGATCAGGGACTGCGCGCCGACCTTTCGAAGCTGCCGCTGATCGGTGCGCTAACCAGCCCCAATATGACCTTTGCGCGAACCGAGCGTTTGGCGCACGCAGAAGAATTGCCGAATGTGACGGGGCTAAAGTTCGGTGGTCAAGGTCCTGCTCATCGGTTCAGTGTCCTTGGGCGACTGACGCTTGATATTCTGGGCGTCGACTACATTAGCGTCACGGGGTTCTCGGGCGCAAGCGACGTATTCAACGCCGTGCGACGCAAGGAGGTGGATATTCAGACCGCCCCGCTGAATTTCTATCGATTTACTGTTGAGCCAAATGTGGTCAAAAATGGTGAGGTCATTCCCTTGTGGTACAACCCGATAATCGATCGCACGGGCGAGATTATTCCGCTGGCAGCAGCCGGCGATATTCCCAGCTTTATCGAATATTACGAGTTGGTCAAAGGTGAAGCGCCCGCCGGAGAACTTTTTGAACTGTACAAATGGTTGTTGCCGAACGTAAATGGCATCGTCTATGCGGCTTTCTTGCCGCGGGGATCGACGACTGTGGCTTCGCAGGTTCTGCGCGACAGTTTCACGCGCGTGACGCAGGACGAAGTATACCGGGCTGAAGAAAAGAAAATGTTCGGTTTCAACCTTGCGGTGGTTCATGCTGAGCAGGGCGCGAAAATTCTTGATGATATGGCGAACGCGCCTGAGA
>CAYLTW010000009.1:0-17271 GCA_964386735.1 uncultured Woeseiaceae bacterium | reverse complement strand
ATGACATGATTGATGGCATGCTGGCGGGCTTGAGCCTGGTCTTAAGCTGGCCAACCTTCGGCTATTTGTTGCTTGGCGTCTTTATTGGCATGTGGGTTGGTGCGGTGCCAGGTCTGGGCGGCGTGGTTGGTCTGGTATTGCTGTTGCCGTTCACTTTCAGCATGGACCCGGCGCCGGCGTTTGCGTTGCTGATGGGCCTGTATGCCGTGACCTCCACCAGCGACACAATCTCGGCTATTTTGCTGGGCATACCTGGAAGCGTTGCCTCGCAAGCCACCATTCTTGACGGTTATCCCCTGGCCAAGAAAGGCCAGGCCGGGCGCGCATTTGGCGCCGCCTATACCGTGTCTGCACTTGGTGGCGTTTTCGGCGCCTTGCTCATGGCTGTCTCATTGCCGTTTATTTTACCGGTGATTTTCGCATTCGGAATTCCAGAGTTTCTGATGCTGGGATTGCTCGGACTAACCATGGTCGGTGTACTGTCCGGAAATAATATTGCCAAAGGATTGACCGTCGGCCTGTTCGGGCTGTTACTTACTACGGTTGGGTATGCAGAGGCAACTGGCGTACCCAGATTTTATTTGCAAACCGACTACCTGCTGGACGGCATTCCTATTATTCCAATCGCGCTCGGACTGTTCGGCATTCCCGAACTTCTCGAGATGGCAGTAAAGAACACCTCGATTTCCCGCGTTGAAATGTCAGGTGATGGCCGCGGTGGGCTGCTGCGTGGAATCAAGGACGTTTTTCGTCACCGCTGGTTGACACTGCGCGCGTCATTAATCGGCGTCTATGTCGGCATACTGCCGGGTCTTGGTGGGGCGATTGTCGACTGGATTGCCTACGGGCATGCTGTACAAAGCGCTAAAGACAAATCGATGTTCGGCCAGGGCGACATTCGTGGTGTCATAGCGCCGGAGGCCGCCAACAATGCGTCTCGAGCAGGTGCCCTCATTCCGACAGTAGCCTTCGGTATACCCGGGAGTCTTGGCGCTGCGATCTTGTTGAGTGCCCTGGTAATCAAGGGTCTGCAGCCAGGGCCGGACATGCTCACGGTCAATCTGGGCCTGACGTTCAGCATGATCTGGGACATCGCAATAGCCAATGTCCTGGCCGCCGGACTCCTGATGATCTTGAGTCGTCAGATAGCAAAAGTTGCATTTATGCCGGCTCATTACGTTGTTCCGGGCGTCATGGTCGTGCTGCTCATGGGGGCCTGGGTGGCAACCAGTTCCATGGGCGACTGGTGGACCTGTCTCGCAATGGGCGCCTTGGGCTACGCGATGAAACAGGGCGGGTGGCCGCGGCCGCCGTTGATTCTCGCACTCGTTCTTGGAACTCTTATAGAGAATAATTTCCAACTGACGATGCAACTCCACGATGGTTTCAGCTGGATGTACCAGAGGCCCATTGTGGTTGTCATTGAAGTAGCGATTGTGGCGGCAATTTTCCTCGCTGCTCGCGGCATCACCAGACCTGAATCGGCACAGGTAAGCCAAGCTGGCGACAGTGGCCCGTCGCGGTCGATCATGTCCTTCATCCTGGCCGTGATCATGCTGTCAGTATTCGTTTTGGCTTATGCGGCGACAACGAATTTCGAAGATGCAGCAACTTCCCAGTTTCCGGCAACCCTGCTAATGCTGGCAATTCCGTTGGCGCTGTTGATCCTCGTTCAGGACACACGTGCCTGTTTCAGACATGTCAGGAAATCCGGTGGGTCTGCGTTGGCTATCGCAGCTGCGAGCGAAGAATGGGATCTGCCCGCCAGCATGAAGTTTCTTGGCTACCTGTTGGCAATGTTGATGATCACCTATGTCGCCGGACAGCTGGTAGCGCTGCCGCTTTTCGTTGGCGTATATGCGCGTCGGTGGGGAAATTTCAGCTGGGCGGTCAGCCTCGCTTATGCAGCGGCAAGCCTGCTTGTAGTCTGGGGCTTGTACGCCAGGGTCATGAACCTGCATCTCTACCCGTCGCTATTGTTCGGTTGATTATTTCTGTTTGAAATACAGTACCTTAGGATTTGCGGGCAGCGTTTCCCATAGCGACGCACCGCAGCGATGCAAACGATTGCGTCATTTGACCGTCCGCGGTTATTATTGGGCAATGAATGGCGTATGACAGTGTCCGCCATGCAGGTAAGGAGGGTGTAACCATGGGGGCTTCCAGATATACGGATCTTAAAGCGGTCGTTGTGATTGTCGGCATCGTGGCAACAGGTATCGCCGCATGTCAGCAGGATCCAGGCACTACAAATACGGCGGCACCAGGCATCGATCCAACGCACGTTGTCATAACAGAGACGGTTGCAGGTTCCGATATTTCTGTGCAGCTTGCCTATGTTGAGACGATTGACGGACTTTACACACCGATAGGTTTGCGTAAGCCAAACGGTAGTGGTCCGTTTCCGATCATCCTGTTTGCGTCCGGCAACGGCGGCGGTGGTATGGACTGGGTTCGTGATGCAACACAAAACCGGAGCTGGACGCAAGAGCAGTTTTTGCAGGCTGGATATGCTGTTGCCTGGATGCGGTACAGGGCGGAAGTGGAACTGGCATACGACAAATACGGCAAGCTGGTTCAGGATGTTCGCCAGGGCCGACAGCTGTTGAATCGTGGTCCATTGGAGTACGAGGATGTCATCTCCATCGTCAATTACGTCAAGACATTACCGTACGTTGACCCTAACAGGGTGGGCTACATGGGTATGAGTCACGGTGGCGAGATGGCATTCAAAATTACCTCGGAATACGATGGATTGGTCGCAGCTATTGCCAGTGAGCCAGCAAATCATGAGTTTCTCGCGCTCACTCCTGATGATACGGTGCATGTGAATCCCGACAGTGGTCTGCGCGACATTGAGAGTATGCTTATGCGGGAAACCGAAAAAGTTCGCGGGCGGATCAATCTGGATGTGGCGCTTGGGCGGATCAGTACGATTAATACGCCGATCTTTGTGCAGGGTCGTAACAGCGACGAACTGCAGGGAATTTTCAGGGTTGGGTACGATCTGCTGCAGGAGTCTGGTAAAGAATCAGAGTGGAAAACCTACGAGCACGACGTGCATGGTTTCGTCTATGTGCGACGCAACGACGAAGGTGTCTATGCCCCTGATGCGGTTCAGTTAAATGCAGTCAAGGACAGCATTGCCTTCTTCGATCGACAAATGGGACGTTGATGTGCCGGCGAGAGTGATACACGGATTGACTCTTCCGCGATAAAAAGTCCGGTCCATGAGTGAGAAAGTATTGGCAGAGGCGGCACCGGTCAGGGCCATTTACCGGCGCTTGCTGCTGCCTGTTTACGTTCCGACGCTTCTCAGTTCTGTCAGTCTGCAAGCCCTGCTGGTACTGGTGCCTTTGTACGCCCTGGATAAGGGCGCCGGTGCACCGTTCGCGGCTTTTCTCATTGGTTTGCGTGGCGTAGGCATGCTGCTTTTTGATTTGCCGGTTGGCATCCTGTTGGCGCGCCTGGGTGACAAGCCAGTATTGATAGCGGGTCTGGTCGCGATGACGGTGAGTACCGCGATGTTCGCTTTGTCGGACAGTTTCTGGCTCATGGGCGTCGCGGCGCTGGTGTCGGGTGCGGGATTTACCGCCTGGATGATCGGGCGTCAATCCTATATCACTGGCTGCAGCCAGATAGCTGAGCGGGGTCGCGCGATTGCGGGCATGGCCGGAACCATGCGCATTGGCGGGCTCATAGGGCCGGCTGTAGGTGCAGTTTTGGCGAAGGAGTTTGGTTTTGGGTTTGCCTTCTTCGCGCTCACCATTAGCGTGGGTTGTGCGACATTGATGGTTGTTGCCTTTACTCGCAATGTGCGCCCGGAACGGCAACCGGGAAACAACCACATATCCCGCATCAAAGGAATTATCAGCACTCACCGTCATATCATGACGACCGCAGGATTTGCATCGCTTGCGCTGCAACTTGTGCGCTCCGGCCGCATCATCCTGATCCCGTTGTTCGGCTACTTTCTGGGCCTCGACATTGCTGAAATTGGATTGATTATCTCGCTGGCCGCCATGGTTGACGCGGCTCTCTTCTATCCAGTAGGAATGGTCATGGACCGCTATGGTCGCAAGTGGATGAGTGTTCCATGCCTGGTATTGTCGGCGGTGTCGCTGGCCGCAATGCCACTGACACAGGGCTATTATTCACTGCTCGCGGCCGCCATGCTGGCGGGTTTCGCCAATGGTTTGGGAACGGGCTCGCTACTGACACTCGGATCGGATCTCGCGCCGCCAGAATCTCGCAGTGAATTCTTAGGAATCTGGCGCTTTATTGGTGACCTCGGCCACGCGGGAGGGCCGCTGATGATCGGCGCGCTGATCGAGTTGGCGACACTCGGCGCGGCAGCCGCGGCAACGGCTGGGATAGGACTAGCCGGCGCCGCCGTCATGTATTGGCTGGTTGACGAAACGCTACGCCGGGAGAAGCGGCCTGACTAGTCCAGTGATTTACCGGTGCGGGTCTCGACGGTAGCCGGGCGCGTCGTTCAAGCGCCAGCCCGCTCATCGATAATACGGCGCAGTTCTTTTTGCCGATCACGATCGATCGGGTATTTCCACATTAGAAGCAATACGAGCAAGTAAGCCGCGATCGGTGTGAACACGATCAGGTAACGAACATTGTCGATCATTGCCTGAGAATTCTCCGCGCCCGCATCAGGATCAAAACCGATCCAGGACAGCGCCAGGTAGATACCGCTGGCCATCAAGCCCGCCGCCAGCTTGCTGCTGAGTTGCAACAATGCGTAGTACAAGCCCATACGTTCAGCGCCGCTCGCGGCTTGATCGTGGTCACACACGTCAGCCATCATCGTGCGTGGCAGCAATTCGTGTGCTGAGGTAATTGCCCCGACAAACAAAAATGCCAGCGCGGTCAGCCAAAGCTGTCCCGGCGGCAGAATCAATAAAAGTACGGGTACCAACATGCCGTAAAGTACGGCAAGCTGCATGGTGGCATGTTTGCTGATGCGCTTGGCCAAATTCACCCATACCGGGATAAATATCATGCCACCAACCATTAGGAAGAAAAGAGTAAAGCCAGTTCGATCGCCGAGCAGCAGCGTGTACGTGACGTAGAAAACGAACAGCGACTGGACCACAGCGTAGGCCGCTGTGATAGCTGCGTTGGCTGCGAGCAAACGCAGCAGAGCCCAGTTACCGGCAACGATAGACAGCGCACGGCGAAAGCCGATGTGTGCCGGTGGCGGCGTCCTGGGCTCAGGGAGACTGCGCAGGCAGACAAAGACCGCAATCGGTAACAGGATTATCAGCATCCAGCCCACTGCGGCAACTTTTTCTGCATGGGTCGGTGACCCGAATTGTTCCATCAAAGCCGGCGTCAGGGCGACCAGCATCATGCCGATCATTGCCGAGACCTGCAGCCATCCGGTGATGTTTGTTCGCTGATCATAGTCCGAGGAGAGCTCCAGCGCCCAGGCGGTGTGGCTGACGGTTGTGAGTGTCCATCCGACGTATACAACCAGCAACCAGCCGAAGAGATAGCCTGGACCAACTTCCCCCGTGGGAATGAATAACATGTAGATAGCAAGCATGAGGATGAGCGTGCCAACCACCAGCCACGGCCGCCGCCGGCCCCAGGGGGTTTCGTACCTGTCCGACAGGATGCCGAAAATGGGGTCTGTCACAACGTCGAACATTTTCGTGATAAAGAAAATGCCGGCTATGGCTTTTGCGTCCAGCCCCATAGTTATCGCATACAGCGGCATCAAGAGGATGTACTTGGACTGTAGAAACCCAGCCAATGGCATGGCGGGAAATGTGAATCCCGACATCGAGAGCTTGCTTGTCTTGAATTGTGGCATTGGGCTTCCTGATGCGGCGGATGCGGTTCGCCAGAAGAGATAGCTGCGTTACGTGCAGGGCCACTCTACCGTGTATTTCCAGCTTCTTGCAATCGTGTGCATAAAACTGGCAGCATACCGTATCAGCGGAACCATTTGGAGTAGAGGCGCGGAAATGACATTCCATGTGATACATCGCGTTTGGCCTGTGGTTCTTGCGTTTTGTATAGCGGGTCTTGCTGCTTGCGGTGCGGGGCAATCCGGGGCTGGCAAAGACGCCGACGTCATCATTATCGGGGCCGGCCTGTCAGGCCTTTCCGCTGCAGTGGAAATGGGCCGTAGTGGTCTCAAAGTGCTGGTGATCGACATGAACTCCGTCGCCGGCGGTCACGCCATGCTGGCGGGCGGTGTGGCCATGGTCGCTACGCCATTGCAAGAGCGCCTGGGAATTGAGGATTCAGCCGAGCTGGCTTACCGCGACTGGATCGACTGGAGCGAGGATGGCGATGAGGAGTGGACCCGGTATTACGCCAGCAACTCACGCGAAATGATCTATAGGTGGGTTACGGCAATGGGTGTGGATTTCGTTCGCATAGCCCCCGGTCACGGTAACAGCGTGCCGCGATTCCACTTTACTCAGGGTCGCGCGGCGCATCTGGTTTTGCCAATACTCCGGGCCGCGCTCCGCATTGCGAACGTGTCATTTCGGTGGAATTTCCGCGCGGAGGAATTACTGCTTGAGGGCAACCGGGTCAATGGTGTGGTGGTCAGGAATCTGCGCAGCGGTGAGGTTCAAAAACTATTGGCGGATAACGTCGTACTTGCCACTGGTGGCTTCGAAGCTGATGTGGAGCGTGTGCTTGCGAACTGGATTCCTGATCTGCCACAGCCCGATCGCCTGCTCATTGGTGCAGCGATCAGCGCCATGGGTTCAGGACATGATATGGCTGTTGACGCGGGTGCCATGCTGGTCAGAATCGACCGACACTACATATACATCAATGGCTTCGTTGATCCACACGATCCGCAACAGAATCATGCTTTGACTGCGGGTAATGATCACTCGTTATGGGTAAATGCAAGCGGTCAGCGTTTCACCAATGAAGCCGGCTTCGACAAGGATATCCTGGTCGACCTGCTGCAGCAGGAGCGGTCCACGTACTGGACGATATTTGACGAGGCGGCGCGCGACAGTTTCCAGGTGCGCGGCGCAGCCTGGCTCAAGAGTCCGTCGCAATCTCACCCGATCCTGGACAATCCGGAAGTGGCAACTCGCGCAAAGAGTTTGCGCGAGCTGGCGGCCATGGCCGGATTACCGGGTGAGGCCCTCGTGCAGAGCGTACGTGAATTCAATGCAATGATTGATGCTGGCGAGGACACTGAATTTGGTCGCTTTTCGCACGGCGATAATGTGCCGTCCAAAGTTCAGAAGGCGCCTTTCTACGCCATTCAGATGTTCCCCATGACGCGAAAGAACATGGGTGGCGTCGCCATCGACGGACAGATGCGCGTACTTGATATGTCGGGACAGGTATTGCCAGGTTTGTACGCGGTGGGCGAACTGAACGGTAGCCTCGGCATTAATGGCAGGCATGGCCTCGATGGGATGTTTCTTGGCCCGGCGATTCTGAGCGGTCGGCTAGCCGGACAAAGTATTGCTGCTGCATCCACAATGGCGGAAGACGGACCTGAATTCTTGCCGACTGAGCAATCGAGTTCCGCTGATGCGTGGCAGCAAACCATGAAATCGGGAGATCTCGAAGTGTTGCTCACTAAGCCGCGCGATGGTTACTGGCACTTTCAGGTGTCGCACCGCCTGGTGCTCGAGCGTCGATATATCTGCACCAGCTGCCATTCAGCGCAGTTGCCATTTTCGTCGGTCAGCGATCGCCCGGGTCTTCTCCTGCAAACCCGCGTTTGTACTAACTGTCATTGATTCACGTTGATTGCAACGCTGTCGAGTTTGCTGCCAGCGGCCGGATTGACAGGCAAGAGACGCCATGATTTACTGCAAACGATTGCACTTTGCGTTAGTTGGCAACAAAACAAGACCCCGCACTGTGGAGAATGCACCATGTTGAATTCGCAAAGATTCTTTGCGGCGCAATGTTTTCTGGGTATGTATTGGATCGCAGCAGTATTTCAGCCGACTGTCGCCGGCGCTCAAGAGCCGTTATCGCAGCCCGAATATGGCGTTATCGTGGAAGAGGATGTAGCGATTCCGGTCCGCGATGGCACGGTGTTGAGAGCTGACGTGTACCGTCCTGATGTTCACAATGCGAGTGATGGACAACCCACGTTTCCTGTTCTGGTTAGTCTCAGCGCATATCAAAAGAGCATGGATCGAATATTACCGCACATCCGGCCGTTTACCCATGTGGAGCGACCTGAGCCTGACTGGTGGACAGCTCGGGGCTATATTCTGGTTTTCATCGATACCCGGGGCACAGGAACGTCGCCGGGTAAGGCCGATATCTGGTCCATGCAGGAGGCCCGTGACCTGTATGACGCCATCGAGTGGTCAGCGAGGCAGGACTGGAGCAACGGCAAGGTTGGGCTTTCCGGCGTCTCCTATTACGCCATCACCCAGTGGAACGTTGCCAGTCTTCGGCCGCCGTCGCTGACGACCATGGTGCCGTGGGAGGGCTGGTCAGACCTCTACCGTGATTCAGTTTTTCACGGCGGTGTCCTGAACCAGAATTTCTATGGCCGTTGGTGGACTGACGTAGTTGGCAAGCAGTTGCTGGAATCCACGCGTGCCGACAATTCTGCCGCGTTCGACGAAAACCTGATGTGGAATTTCATGACTCACCACACGGACAGTCCGTGGTGGGACGAAGTCAAATCGCGGGCACAGTTCGATCAGATCACTGTGCCGTTCTACAGCTCGGGAAACTGGGGAGGCTGGAATCACCATCTACGCGGTAATGTGGAAGCCTATGTGCGTTCGGCATCCGCACACAAGAAGTTGCAAATTCATATCGGCGGTCATACCGATGCGTTCTACTCGGAGGAAGGCAAGACTGAAATGCTGCGCTGGTATGACTACTGGCTGAAGGGCAAAGATACGGGAATCATGGACGAGCCTCCGGTGAAGTTGTGTATTCGTACAAGCATCGATGAGTGTAACTGGCGGTTCGAGAATGAATGGCCGCTCGAACGCACCCGGTATACGAAGTACTACCTCAGTACACAGGATGCAGGCGCCGTCGAAAACGCGATGCATGATCTGAGTCTGAGCATGACGCCGCCCGTGGAAGGTGGCGAGATAACTTTTCCGTCGGGGCCAGAGGCCTATCGGAGAGGCCGCAGTGGTCAGCCGATGGTGAGCTTTGTGACAGAGCCGCTAACAGCGGATGTTGAAATCACTGGCCATATCAAACTCATGCTTTGGGTTTCCTCGGAAACCGATGATATGGATGTGTTCGCCTATCTGCGGAACATGGCTCCCGATGGCAGTGTCGAAACAGCTACCCGCGGTATCTTGAAAGTGTCGCACCGCAAACTTGACCCGGAGCTTTCCAAACCGTACCGACCCTACCACACGCACGATGAGGAGCAAAAACTTCAACCAGGGCAAGTCGTACCCATTGAGATCGAGATCTGGGCAACGAGCATGGTGTTTAAGAAAGGCCATCGCATCCGCCTCGACGTGCAGCCGCATGATGGTGAGCATTATTTCGCGGCGTACAAGTTGAAGAACAATAGTATATATATTGGCGGCGATCGGCCTTCTTATGTGTTGCTGCCGGTGATTCCTACGCAGGAATAATACCGTAGCAAGACGTCAGCGATACTAGCGAGGATGATGACGTGGACGATAGGAATGAGAAAAAACAGTCAGGCGCGAACCGGCGTGAATTCCTCAAAGGGGCTCTTGTCGCCGGTGCAGGCATCAGCTTCGTAGGCTGCAGTGCACGAACTGACACAGCGGTTGAAACGCAGGTGGCGAGAAATCCCGACACCCTCAAAAGTGCTTTTCCTCGGCCTGTGGTGGTGAATGGCACACGCATGCTAACGGTCGATATTCATGCTCACACCGAAGTTGCCGACGTCTGGTCGCTGATCGAAGGTCACCCGGCACTGGAAGGAGACAACCCGTACGACCCCAATCCTCTGACGGGTGCAACTGACGTATCTGTGCGCCTGGAGGCAATGGATGCAACCGGCATTGACGTGCAGGCACTGAGTGTTTCAGTTGGCCAGTATTTTCATTGGGCGGACCCCGATCTGGCAGCAAGAATTGTCCGTCTGCAGAATGAAAAACTCGCCGAGCTTAGTGCCGCGTATCCAGACCGGTTTGTTCCGATCGGGGCGGTCGCCTTGCAGCACCCCGATCTTGCCGCGTCCCAGCTTGAGTACGCGGTCAAAGAATTAGGGCATCGCGGCGTGATGCTGACATGCAGTATTAACGGCTTGGAACTGGCCGATTCGAAGTTCAATCCGTTTTGGTCAAAGGCCGAGGAACTTGGTGTCGTCGTGTTTCTGCACCCACGAGGATTTGCTGAGGGAGCGTCGCGGCTTGAAGGCAACGGTCGTTTGTCGAATATCATCGGCAATCCGCTTGAGACCACGGTCGCTTTGTCGCATCTTATTTTTGAAGGGACGCTCGATCGCTACTCTGGTCTGAAATTGGTGGCTGCACATGGCGGCGGCTTCCTGCCGGCGTATATTGGCCGATCTGATCATTGTCACAGCAGCAATGATCGTGGTTGCCGGGGTGCAGAGCAGAAGGCACCGAGCGACTACCTCAAGCAAATCTATTTTGATTCACTGGTCTACCGGACTCAGAATCTTCAGCAATTGATTGCTGAGGCAGGCGTCAGCCAGATCGTTCTGGGTACCGATTACCCTTATGGTATGCAGAATCGCAACGCGGTCGCACATATATTAAGTGTCCCGGGCCTGACCGATGATGAGAGAGCGGCCATGCTGGGTGGAACACTCGCCGGGCTTCTCAAACTGAATCGTACCTAGCCTGGACCTTATCTAATTCACGTCGACAGCGTAAACGATATCTCAAGTAAAAAAGGATCTGACAAATGGCTGTTCCACAATTGCTAGTGCATGACAAACGCGACAATGTCGGGGTTGTTGTCGTCGAAAATCTGAAAGCGGGAGACGAAATGTTTTGTGTCCTCACTGAGGACAACTCCGATTTCACGCTACTCGTGAAGCACGATGTACCCATTGGCCATAAGGTTGCACTGACCGATCTTAAGGAAGGAGATACGATCGTCAAATATGGTGAGGACATCGGCCGAGTTGTCGCACCCCTCGCTACCGGTGAACACGTTCATGTTCACAATCTAAAAACGAAGCGCTGGTGAGGAGAGGACTAAAATGTCGACGCATAATACTTTTATGGGATATCGGCGCGAGAACGGCCGTGTCGGTGTACGCAACTATGTGGCAATTTTGCCATTGGACGATATCTCTAACGCAGCCTGCGAGGCTGTAGCAAATAATATTCAAGGCACGATTGCGTTACCGCATGCCTACGGCCGATTGCAGTTCGGCGAAGACCTGGATTTGCATTTTCAAACCATGATCGGCACAGGATCCAACCCGAACGTCGCAGCGTGCGTTGTTATTGGAATCGAACCGATCTGGACGCAGCAAGTAGTGGACGGCATCGCGACAACAGGCAAGCCGGTCGCTGGTTTCGCTATCGAGAAGAACGGCGATATTACGACGATTGCCGAAGCGTCACGCAAAGCAAAAGAATTCGTTCATTGGGCCACGGAATGCCAGCGTGAAAAATGCAATATTTCTGATCTCTGGATATCCACCAAATGTGGTGAATCCGACACCACATCGGGCATTGGGTCCAACCCAACAGTGGGCAACATGTACGACAAACTCATTCCCAGGGGAATCTGTGGTGTGTTTGGAGAGACTTCAGAGCTTACTGGTGCAGAACACCTGTGTGCAAAGCGAGCCGCGACCCCGGAAGTCGGCGAAAAATTTATGCAGACTTTTCAGGCCTATCAGGATGACGTGATAGAAGCGCACAAAACTACCGATCTTTCCGATAGCCAGCCAACCAAGGGAAATATCGAAGGCGGTCTTTCTACAATCGAAGAGAAAGCTTTTGGAAATCTGGAGAAAATAGGCAAACAGGTTTCGTTCATCGATGTACTGGGTCCGGCCGAGGAACCGACAAAAGGACCGGGACTCTATTTTATGGACTCGTCCTCTGCGGCCGCCGAATGCGTGACGCTCATGGCGGCCGGCGGATTCGTCGTGCATGCATTTCCTACCGGGCAGGGAAACATTATCGGCAACCCGATCTTGCCGGTCGTTAAGATAACTGCGAACCCGCGAACCATGCGTACGATGTCGGAACATATAGACGTAGACGTAACGGGGATTTTAACGCGTGCACTGACGATGGACCAGGCCGGTGACAAATTGATCGACATGATCGTCAAGACAGCCAACGGCCGAATGACTGCAGCGGAGGCATTGGGTCACAAGGAATTTGTAATGACCAAGCTGTATCGAAGCGCGTAAGCGGTGACAGGTATCGTCACAGACGCAGACATTTACGACGGTGCTGCAGTCGATCCTCGGACAATCAATTCTGGCAGGATGTTGACTATCCTGATCGGTGACTGCGGGTTTCGAATTTTCTCGAGCAGCAAATCGGCGGCCTGATTTCCGATCTCGTCGTGCGGGATGTGCACTGACGTCAGTGGCGGAGACAATCGATCTACAAACGGCATGTCATTGAACCCGGTCACCGAAATATCGTCCGGGCAGCGAAGGCCGAGCTCGATTAGCGCGTCATAGCACCCCAGAGCCAACAGGTCGTTGGCTGCGACAACGGCGGTGAATTTTCGATTTTTCTTTAGCAATGTCAGAAAACCCCGGTGGCCTTCGGCCTCGGTAAATGCTTTGCAATTGAGAATCAAGTCCGGGTGAGACTTAAAACGTCCGGCGTTCTTGAGTTTCTTGAATGCCAGGAAGCGGTCATGTCCTGTAGACGTATCTTGCGGCCCGCCAATATACGCGATTGATTTGTGACCCAGTCCCGTGAGGTGAGATGCCGCCAATTCAATGCCATGCATATCATCGTTGATCACAGCTGTAACCGAATGTGCATCAATCGTTCGGTTGACCAGTATCAGCGGAATGTTCTCCTCAATACAAGTAATTACAACGGAATCCAGGCGATGTGCCGTGGCTAAAATGAGTCCGTCCACATTTCGAGACATTAGCGACTGTACGATCGCTTTTTCGTATTCGTGATCATTGTCGGAATCGGCCAAAATCGCGATATAGCCCTGTTTTGCCAGCTTCCGTTCGATTTGTCGGATAATTGGTGGAAACATCGGGTTTGTCAGATCAGGTATGACGACACCGACCGTTTGCGTTCGCCCTGTGCGCAGACCATAGGCGAGCGAGCTGCGCGCGTAACCCATTTCATTCGCAATACGACTGACCCGATCAGCCACGCCCGCGGAAACCATCGATCGAGTCTCAGGATTAAGAACACGAGAAACCGTGGATGGATGGACGTCTGCCTTGGCGGCGACATCCTTAATGTTGACCTTTCTTTTAGCCATTACCGCTTACGCAAGGACGAGTTACGTCTCATATTCCGTATTGTCCGCAAAATTGAGCCGAATCTACAGGTCAGCTGCCTCGACTTCAACGAGCAGGCCGGTCTTACGTAGTCATTGAATACAGTATATCGATTAATAGCTTGAGCTCCATGGCAATGAAAAGCGCCAATAGAATGCCACGAAATGTCGTTTCGCTAATTCTGCGCGCCCAACGTATTCCCAGTTGCGTGAACAGGAGCGTCGGCGCGACCGCAATGAGGCCGACCATCGTTCTTTCCGGCGTCAGTAGATCCAGCCTGAACATTGTCGCGATTTGGGCACCGCTAAAAAGCAGGAATGTAAATGCGGTTGCGAAGGCATAGGCTTCCCGGGTCAGGCCATTGGCGTGAAAATAAGGCGCCACAATTGGCGCAGATATTCCGCTTGCACCTTGAACGGTTCCAGCTGCGATACCCAGGACTGGCCCCATACCATCGTGACCACTGAAATACCGGTCATAAGATCGCCTGGAGAAATACTGGAGTAGGTAGACGCCCAGCCAAATGGCAAGTATCAGCTTTAGCCAGTGGTCATTCAGAATGGATAAGAGCCATGTCCCGAGTACTCCGCCCGCAAGGCCGGATATCAGGAAGTCGCGATGTCGACGCAAAACGGCCCATTTTCTGTGCGTGATGATTAGCCAGCCATTCGCCGCTACGCTGGGCAGCACCATCAAAACTACGGCTTCCTCGACGCTGGTGAAAGATGCCAGAACCGGTATAGCCAGTATTGGCAGCCCGACACCTGTAATACCCTTAACGAGAGAGCCAACGCCAATGGCGAGAATCGCCGAGGCCAGCAAACCGAGGCTGATCGCGCCTAAATCCAATTCTCTGACCCGTTGTTGTCAGGTGTCATTGCTTGGGTATGGAATTGTCTGTTGAATCGGATCAGGATCACTCCTTACTCTCGGTTGAAGTCAATGATTAACTATAATAGGATGCAATCGATTGCGTTAATTCCATTCTACATCGCATCAAGGCGCTCAACAAATGGAAAAAGAGCAAAATCTTCGGTCACAACGTCTGGGTTGGATTGGCACCGGCCGCATGGGCTACGCCATGGCAACAAAACTACTGGAGGCTGGTTGTGACGCGAGCGTCTACAATCGTACACGCGCCAAAGCGCAACCGCTTCAAACGCACGGTGCCAGGATCGTCGATACGCCCGCTGAACTTGCAGATCGCGACATTATATTCACCATGGTCTCCGGTTCTGATGATTTGTTCAGCGTCATCTGCGGTGATCATGGTGTGTTGACCGGTTCTACGGCGCCAAAGTTATTGATCGATTGCTCGAGCGTATCCGAGGAAGGTTCGCGTCGGGTCAGAGAGGCTCTGAAGGAACGTGGTTGCGATATGTTGTCGGCACCCGTTAGCGGCAATGCGAAGGTTATCAAGGCTGGACGACTTACCGTTGTGGTATCTGGTCCGATGTCAGCTTTCGAACTGGCCAGGAAATACCTGGAAGTGATTGGTGAAGGCGTGACCTACGTGGGTGAGGGTGAACTGGCGCGTATGGTTAAGATCTGTCACAACGTTCTGCTGGGCGTCGTAACTCAAAGCCTGGCGGAAATTACAGTGCTGGCAGAAAAAGGTGGCGTATCTCGTCACGCCCTGCTGGACTTTATCAATAACAGCGTCATGGGATCGATGTTCACACGCTATAAATCACCGGCGTTCGTCGACCTGGACTGGACACCGACTTTTACACCTCCATTGTTGCAGAAGGATATGGACCTCGGCCTGTCCGCGGCGGAAAGGCTCGGAGTAAGCATGCCGATCGCAGCCGCTACCCGCGAACTGGTAAAGCGAGCGATTGACGCTGGCCATACAGATTGTGACTTTGGGATTCTGCTGGAACTCCAGGCAGAGGCCTCCGGGATGCAATTGACTCCCGAAAATATTGAGGTTGATGACGGACTGAGCTGAAACGTCCCGATCGCCTTCAGTCGGCCATGACGTTATCTTGACCGCGTGCCGGCCATTCCTGGTTCGTGACCCTGGCTTTAGCCCCGAGTGCCCGTGTCAGATTCTCATCGGTCACATTTATTGACTAAAAGCCCGCAACGCCGCTCGGGTACGCTGCCGCATTGGCAAGCCCGAGATTTCTGGTCCACTCAGCCTGTTAGGGATTTCGGTTGCTGATTCATTATTCCTAGGTACAACCCACAATTTCTCCACGCTACACCTTGTGATCTTATTGTTCCAAACCGAGGACTGAAGAGTGTGCATTTTGAGTAGTTCGGCTAAAACATGGCATCAAAGAAGGCCCTGGGTGCGCGTCGCACTGGCTGCCTTTGTTGTTATGTGGTTGAATTTCGCGGTGCAGACCCGTCTTATGGCGATGGAGCTGCCGGCAGATGCAACGACGGAAATGGGTCACTCGTCCCACGCCGGTCACTCAAGCAGCTTCTACTATGTTGACCGCCCACCGGCGATGGGCGATAGCTACAATGCATGTGCCACAAGCTTCTTCGCGGCCGCGTGCAGCAGCAATACGCCCATCATTAGTTCGAGTGTTCGCGCCCAGCTGCGCAAGTTTCAGGACGCATCGCCTCCTGTGCTGATCGCGGAGTCGTCGCCAACCGTCCAGTTCGTTCGAACAAAAGATCCGGTGCGCTCGCTCACTCCAATCAATCTCTCCTATCCGAGTGCCCCCCCGCTCAACATTCGACACTGTGTATTTCTAATATAGCGATCCCGCGCAAATATACCGTTACTTGACCCGGTTCGTTTTGCCAGGAGGTTGCTCATGTCGATTGCTCGTGGGTCTGAATCCCACCCCAGGAAATATTCAGAGATAGCGGCAGCGCGCCAGCGCATGCCCAGCTTACCAACGCTTGATATGTTCACTCACCAGTTGCATTGGATTCCTTCCGGTATGCCGCGACGTGGCGACGAGTACGTGGACGTCTCGTGTCAGGCACTGATCCGGATAACGCCGCAGACGCCGAGGGCGACATGGCGTAGTGACAGCTACTTTTTTTGCTCTGACGCTTGCCGGCGGCGATTTGCGCAGGCGCCCGACGCACTGCTAAGGGCGCGTGGCGTTAGCTCAGTGGCAAACTAATTGCGGAACAAATTATCGGTCGCCGGAAAAACACGACGATCAAATCAACACAGCGAAAATGGAGGAAGACACGATGAAAACGACATTAGTACTTATGGCCTTGATTGCTTTCATACCGATCGGGCGGCCGGCTATTGCGGCCGAAGCAGATGGTCAACACCAGAAACACCACGAGCAAGCGACACCGATGGCTCTGAAAATGCATGAGCGGATGGAGGTGATTCAGCAAGAGATGAAAAACATTCACGGAACCGAAGATGCCAACGAGCGCCACCGGTTGATGCACGATCATATGCAAAGCATGCGCGAGGCGATGATGACTATGCATACGATGGACCGGCCGATGGTGCCGCACGGTTCAGGAGACGACGTTTGCATGGAGCAGCGAATGGAACTGATGCGATTAATGACGGAACAAATGATGGAGTATCAAAGCGTACAAGAAGCGACGGTTGAGTAAAGTGGATTGAGCGCCGCCCGTTCGTGCGAGTCAACGGCACGACAGATGCGGACGAAGGTCCAACCTCACGCGTCAGGCTGATGTCATGTCAGCGGCCGCGTATCCACGGGGATTAGTAGGAGTCTGAGATGAAACAAAAATGCGATGAACCAAGCTTCAAAGATCCAGTTTGCAGCATGGAGGTCAGTTATAAGACCGCAGCCGAGGCGCTCGACTATGCGGGCCAAACGTACTATTTTTGCGCGAAGATATGCCGCGAGGCATTCGAGGCAGAACCCGCACTATACATGTCGGACCAACATCAGCACAGATTGAGACAC
>CAYLTW010000008.1:38680-48480 GCA_964386735.1 uncultured Woeseiaceae bacterium | reverse complement strand
AGCTCACGCTGATCGCGTGCCATGATCGAAAGCGGCAGGTACCGGTCGGCATCGCCGACGAGGATCCCGCCCAGCAGCTGTCGACCATCCCCCGTAACGACCAGCTTCTGATAGACGCCGCGTGGCGCGTCCTCGAATGAGATCGCCTTCGGAGGTTCCGCCGCGTCGTCTCGCGCATCCGTTGCTTCCGTGTCGCAACTACCGTAGGGGCCCGTGACGACCCGTTACATATCAAACCTCATTGACGTTTGCCGGTTAGCCGGAAATTCGCGACGCGAAATTCGCGCCCTTTGCTCCGGTGAATCATTGGATTTGTGAATTTCGTCGATGCGCCGAAGCCGCAACGCAAGACCCGTGCAATTGGCAATCTGAATATTGAGTCCCGGCCGCGCGTTCATCTCGAGAATCAGCGGTCCTTTGTCGCGGTCGATCACCATGTCAACACCGAGGTAGCCAAGACCGGTTACTTCATAACCACGTGCCGCAGACTGCAAAATGAAGTCCCATTGCGGGATGATGAGACCCGAAATCAGAGCGCCTGTATCCGGGTGCTCATCGACAACGACATTGCCGAGTACACCTGTCAGCGTTTCACCACTGGACATACAAACGCCGGTACCGACCGCACCCTGATGCAGATTCGCCTTGCCATCCGACGCCCGAGTCGGCAGGCGGACCATTGCCATAACCGGATAGCCTCGATATACAATCACCCGTATGTCCGGCACACCCTGGTAGCTGACCGCCGCGAATGTCGGATCGAAGCTGACGCAATACTCGATCAGCGTCTTGTCCGAATTTCCGCTAAGGCTGTATTGGCCGCTAATAGTGTTTGCGATGTGGTGATGAATTTCTGCTTCCGAGATCAACACGCCGCTCGACAACCGGAAACTGTCACGCTTGCGCAGACTTCGTCCTGTTACAACCAGGATCCCGTCCCCACCGCTGCCCTGCGCGGGTTTGACGACGAAACTTTCGTGATTCTCGACGATCTCGCCGAATCGCCGAACCTCGCCCTGATTGCGGATAACGCCATATAGATCCGGCACAGCCATTCCGGCCTGAAGCGCGAGTTCCTTCGTAATTGCCTTGTCATCCACGCACGGATACAAGCTGCGTGGATTCAGCCGCATGATGAAGTCGGCATTGCGCTCGTTAAGCCCCAGAACGCCTGCGTCACGGAGTTGTTTGGCGACGCGAAACATTAGTTGCCCGCCAACACCTTGAAACGGCTCAGTTCGAGCAATCGATACCCCGTATAGCGGCCCGCCAGCACCACCAACGCCAGAACGACCAGCAAGAGTTCCGGAAACGTGAATATCAGATGCTCGAGCCACGTCAGTCCCATGCCAACGTAAGCTGCAACCGCAACCAGCAAACTGCCGAACGCACCGCGCAATGCATCCGCGGCGCCGCGCTCTTCCCACACGACTGACATTCGCTCGATGGTCATGGCAATAATCACCATCGGGAAAAGGGCGACTGACAATCCTGTTTCCATTCCGAGTCTGTGCGACACCAGGCTGATGACCAGCATCAATAACACGACAACGATCAGAACAGCGCTTAGCCGGGGCACCATCAGTAGTCGCAATCGCTCAAGCAGAAATCGAATACTCAACCCGAGCGTTACGAGCAATGTGAACAGGATGACGCCCCAGATCAATTTCGTTTCCCGAAACGCCAGCGCGATCAGGACCGGCATGAACGTGCCAAAGGCATCGATTCCGATAAAGTTGCGCATCAAGACCATTACCAGCGCGCCAATCGGGATCATCAGCAACACTCCGTATACCGCCTGCGTTCGGATAGGCAGGGTGTACAGTGAAAAGTCGATCAACGGAGAACTGTCCCGGCTGGCCTGGGTCCTGGCGATTGCAATCGCATCAACATGGTTTTCCTGCACGGCAAATTCGACCTTCACATTGCTGCCACCCTCGACGTTCACGAGCGCTTCGTTGCCACGCCACCAGATCAGGAAACGATCCGGCATATTCTCCGCGCCGGTTGCCGGATTGAAATAACGCCAGCGGTCACCATCGTGTACTTCCAGCCACGTAACGGGCTGTGCGTGTCGTTGCCGACCTGACAGCGGAAAACCATGCACCATTCGTGCGGGAATTCGCGCGTCGGCCAACAGCATCGTGGCTACTTCCACGAAATCGGTATCATTCGACACATCCGACAGCAACAAATCGATATTCGGATCTGGCGACGGATCATTCATGCGATGTAACAACTCCGACGTAAAAGACTCGGCGTCCGCCGACTGTTCGCGTACGTCACTGACGATTACATCAACGGCGGTTTTGAATGGCTCAATGATTACGGGTCGCGGCGGAAACGGCGGCGTCGTATCCTGCTGATCTACTTGTGAGTCTTCGTAAATCGAGATGCGGTAGTAAATCGTCTGTGGTCCGTCCGCGCGACGCACGGCCCATTGCGCTTCGCGACCGCCACTGCCGTAATTCAGGCTGAAACCGTAACCGCGCGACACGGGGTTCTCGTTCAACTTGCGAAAACCGGGTGTCAGTGTCGGTATGAGCAGATTGACCTTGATGGAACCGGGGCCGCTATCAAAACTGATCGCAGATTCAATGGTCCAGACCGGGGTTTCCTGATTCGCAGTAACCGGGAAGCCGAGAATACGCCACTTGTAGGCGAATACGCTCGTACCGACGATGGTCAGCAAAATCGCAAGAGCGAAGACGTACCTTTGCTTCATGGTATCCCCCAATACCGCCGAGCGGGCTCATCATCGTCTGCCAACGCCCAGCGCGACGCCGACAACCCGTTCTCTTACCGGCCCACTGTTATTGAACAGCTGCATGCCGGCCCGCCTGAGCTCGCCGAGGACTGAGGAGTCTGAAGCAAACAGGCGATTGAGACCAGTCATTACGTGCATCATCGTCGCATTCGCGCCCTTGCGTGCACGCTCGTAGCGACGCAGGACGGGCCGGTCCGCCGGATGCTCACCGGCGTCCAGCGCGGCGAGAATGACGGCCGCAAGCTCCCTCGCGTCCTGCAGACCGAGGTTGGCGCCCTGACCGGCAAGCGGATGCACGGTGTGCGCCGCATCACCAATCAATGCAATGCCGCGCCTGACATAGTCGTCGACCTGTTGCGCGGCCAGCGGAAACGCGCCCCGGGGGCCGCTCACTTCGAGCTTGCCGAGCACATTGTCAGACGCCTCGGTCAGCATTGTCCCGAGTTCCTCGTCACTGCATTGCAACGCGCTTTCGGCAGTGCCCGGTGTCGTTGACCAGACGACCGAAATTCGACCGTCGGAGAGCGGCAACAGGCCAAGCGGTCCGTCCCGCAGGAATCGTTGCCATGCAGTGCCGTTGTGGCTGTGTTCGGGCTTCAAGTGTGTGACGAACGCTGTCTGAGCATAGGACAGACGATCAACCCCGATTCCAGCAGACTCCCGGACCAGCGACCGAGCGCCATCCGCAGCTACAATCAAATCCGTTTCCAGCGTCGCCCCGGATCGCAAAACCACGCTATGACGTGTCGCACCGATATTGACACTGGCTATTGGCGTTTCGAAGAGCAAATCGACGTTCAGGTCGTCCAGCACCGCAAGTAATGCGTGTCGGACGAGAATATTCTCGGCGATGTAACCCAGATGCGGAACAGCGAATTCTTCGGCATCGAAGCGCAATGTCGACGCACCCGACGGCTCATCCGCCTCATCCCACACGCGCATATGGTCATACGGGCAGACACGCGATGCTTCAATGATTGACCACGCGCCGATGCGATCCAGCAACACTGCAGAGCCACAGGATATCGCCGAGACCCGCAGCGCAACATCGCTATTCAAATCCCAGGCCGGTCGCCTGGCTGCATCGACGATCGTTATACGCAAGTCTGTTGCGCACTGACTCTGAGCCAGCAAAGCCGCCGCCGTGAGTCCGGTCACACCGGCACCGACGACAACGATGTCCAGGCCTGCCCTCATTTTAGCGGTACGCCACGCGACAACCGCGGTAATCTGCCGGCCAGGCCCATTGTGTGTCTTGCGAATTCTGAACGTACACCAGGTACAAAATCGAACGCGAGCATGCCTGCGTTGCGCAACAGTCGAACCGGCGTCTTGTTTGATGAGAAAAGCCTTACGAGACTGTCTGTAAAGCGCACGAGTTTCTTCTGATCTTCCCTGCGCCAACTGGCAAATCGATTTAGCAATTCCTGACTACCGATGTCCGCATCTGATTCGGCACAGGCATCGGCAATACAGTCGCACAGAGCGGCGACGTCCCGCATGCCGAGGTTGAATCCTTGCGCGGCCACGGGATGAAGGCCGTGTGCCGCGTTGCCTACAAGCACGCTACGCGTTGCCGTAAGTCGAAGTGCTTTGCTCAGCGCCAGCGGATACGCCGCTCGCTTGCTAACCCGCGAAAATGTACCCAGGCGATACCCGAATGCTGATTGCAATTCGCTCAGGAATGCCTCGTCATCCAGCGCCAGCACCGAAGCCGCATGTTCTTCGGCGACTGTCCAGATAAATGCGGCACGCTCACCCGCGGCGGGCAACAAGGCCAGAGTGCCAGGCTCCGTAAATCGTTCGTAAGCCACGTTCTCGAGCGATTTTTCCGGCAGCAGGTTGCCGATGACCGCGTGCTGTCCATACTGAGTTTGCATCGCCGTAATACCCATCATGTCACGCACGGACGAATTTGCGCCGTCCGCGGCAACGATCAAACGACCGCTTATTTGTTGCGACTCGCCGCTTTGGTGTAGCAAGGTTGCGATCGACACGTCCCGCTCTGGACTAATAGCGGTAATTTTCGCAGGACAAATAATGTCGATTGACTTGTTACCGGAAAGCGCCTCCTGAAGAACATCGCCAAGGACGCGATTGATGACGACGTATCCCAGCGCTTCAACCTTCTGTTCCTCGGCGTCGATGTGAGAAAAGCCAAAACGACCCTTGTCCGAAACATGAATTTGCCGAATGGGCGTCGAGGCTGACCGAATCCTGTCCCACAGGCCCATTGCCTCAAACATTCGCTGGGTACTGCGAGATAGCGCTGTCGAGCGATCGTCAAAACTGGGTTGCATTGTCGCACCTCGCGCAATGGCCTCGACCACGGCTACCCGCAGGCCGAGCGGCGCCAGCGCGAGCGCCAGGCTTGTGCCGATCATACCGCCGCCAGCAATAACGACGTCATAGTCGAGGCTTGTGTCAGAAGCTGTCATCAGCGCCCCATCAAAGCCTCGACGGCATCGGGCTCTTTCACCAGACCCTTGCTCAATACATCCGCTCCGTTTGCCGTGACAAGAACGTCGTCCTCAATCCGCACACCAATGTTTCTAAAGCGCGACGGGATCCGACTGCTTGCCGGAATGTAAATGCCCGGCTCGACCGTCGTGACCATGCCCGCCTCGAGCAGGCGCCACTGATCGCCAACCTTGTAGTCACCGACGTCGTGGACGTCCATACCGAGCCAATGGCCGGTCCGATGCATGAAAAACTCACTGTAGGCGCCATCTTTGATCAGTTTTCGAAGCGAGCCGTCCAGCAAGCCAAGATTCTTCAGGCCCCGCGTAATGACTTTAACCGCTGCGTCGTGCGGCTCGTTCCAGTGATTACCCTTGCGTGTCTTCTCGATCGCCACAAGCTGCGCTTCCAGTACGATTTCGTAAACGGCTCGTTGCTCGGGACTGAATGTTCCGTTGACGGGTATCGTGCGAGTGATATCTGACGCGTAGTAGTCGAGCTCGCAACCCGCGTCCATTAGCAGCACGTCACCATCCACGAGCTGACAATTGTTTTCGACATAGTGGAGAGTGCAGGAATTCGCGCCCGAGCCCACTATTGGATTGTATGACACCCACGCATCGTTACGCCGAAACTCGTGTCGAAACTCTGCCTCAACTTCATATTCGAACAATCCCGGTCGGACGCTCTGCATCGCGCGTTCGTGCGCTTTTACAGCGACTTTCGCAGCTTTTCGCAAAACCGCAATTTCGGCACGACTCTTGAAAAGTCTCATGTCATGGAGCAAATGATCCAGCGCAACGAATTCCTGTGGCGTGTGCACCCCGCGTGACTCGCCCTGGCGCAGCGAGTTGATCCATTCGGCGATACGCGAATCGAAATCGGTGTACATGCCCATCGTGTAATAGACACGCGTGCAGGACTCGATGACGCCGGGAAGAATGTCGTCGATATCGTCGATCGGAAACGCGTCGTCTGCACCGAAATACTCGACCGCCCCGCTCGGTCCCGTACGGGAACCATCCCAGAGCTCCTTGTCGGGATCCCGTTCGCGACAGAACAGGAGGAACTCGCCGTTCTCCCGACCGGGCACAAGTACGGCGACGGCATCGGGCTCGGCGAAACCTGTCAGGTAATAGAAATCACTGTCCTGTCGAAAGCGATATTCGACATCGCGGCTGCGCATGCGCACGGGCGCTGCGGGCAGGATCGCGACACCGTCCTGTCCGACCAACTGCATAAGTTGTTTTCTGCGCCTGACGAACTCGTTCAGATTCATTGGAGCTGTCCGGGCACCAGTCCGTGCAGGTAGCCCTCGCACCAGTGCGCGCGCGCCTCGGCAACGCTGCGCGCACCGCCTACGGCAAGCCGGCTGGACAGCAAACCCTGCGTCTGCGCGGCGCTCCAGCTTGCGCCGCAGCGCCTGAGCACATCGCTCAATACGTCGTGATCTGCGTCAGGTCTCACTTTATGGTTTCCGCCCGTGGTCGGAGGACGCCAATGATCCCATGTAATCCGAAATCAGGCCATGTTCGCAGCGATTCCCGTACATTGGCGATTGATTCTGCCTCGCCGCCTGACTATATTGGTTTCATGGCAGACGATGTAAACACGGTGTTCGAGCACGAACTCAAACGCCTCGAAAAAAGAGTCGACGCTCTGGTTCGCGTCTGCGACCAGTTACAGGACGAGAACAAATCTCTCAAGCAACGCCAGGATGTGCTCACGGCGGAGCGCGCCAATCTGCTACAGAAAAACGAGCAAGTGCGCGCACGAGTTGAAGCAATGATTGGCCGGCTCAAAGCAATGGAGCAAGGATCCTAAATGAATGAAGCAAATGCCCAGGTCAGTGTCAGAATTCTGGACAAGGAATACCAGGTAGCCTGCCCGGCCGCCGAACGAACTGATTTGCTGGATTCCGCCGAAGTACTGAATGCCAAGATGCGCGAGATACGTGACAGTGGCCGAATTGTCGGCCTCGATCGAATTGCCGTCATGGCCGCACTGAATATGGCGAATGACCTGTTGCACGCGCAAGAGCGTGACAAAGCGCTCGAGGGCGGCATTAGTGATCGCCTGAAACTTATTTCCGACCGTGTCGAAAGTGCGTTGGGTAATACCCAGCAGCTGGACTTCTGAGGCATGGTGACTAATTTGACGCCTCCTGCAGTGTTCGATATCGACCTGGATACCTTTCGACCCTAACTTTTCACCTCGGGGTCGTGCACTGTCGGCAGCATTTGTGCAAGACCGGGAAACCGGAAAGCCTGTTGCTGTCACGGCTGACCCCACCTGTTGCTCCGGTTCGAGAGCGACGGTTCGGTAACGGCACACGCGGGAGGCGTCATTCCCATTCCCGCCGTCGCAACATCAGGATAAGCCAGTCGTATGACAAACTTGTCTACCAATGATTTGCGCAAGCGTGGCTTGTGCGCACGTCAAAACCTCGCCTACGAAGCCCGCGCGATACATTCAGTGAATATTTGTCGGCGCTTCCTGACTTCAGGTCTTTTCTTCCGCGGCAAAACGATCGCGTGTTACCTGCCGTTCGCAGGCGAAGTCGATACGAGCATGATATTCGAGCGAGCATGGCGGGCTGAAAAACAAATTTTTGTTCCGGTGATCGAAAACGAATGCGAAATGAGATTCGTTCGAATCGAGCGCAATACGCGACTGAAAAAAAATAAATTCGGCATATGGGAGCCTGTTTCCGGTGCTGTCATTTCTCCAAAAACTCTCGATGTCGTCGTGACTCCGCTGGTCGTATTCGATGAAAACCTGAATCGAATTGGAATGGGCGGTGGCTATTTCGACCGTTGCTTTAGCTTTCTTCGCCGCAAACGACAGTGGCTTCGGCCGAAGCTTGCGGGTATTGCTTTCGATTGCCAGAAAGTCGAGAAAATAAGCCCAAATCCTTGGGATATACGGCTTTATCGCATTTTTACGGAGGTGAATAACAGCCGCAAGCGCAGGAACTTTTGAACGATTGCGCGCGCACATTCATCGTTCGCAAGTTTCTTTTTGCAGCTGTCGCATAGCGGAGACAAAACTTCGCACACTGTTTGTGCTTTTTTGACACGATAAAATACACTTTCGCTAGTGTTGCAAAGCGCGAACCACGTCACTTAACTTGCTGGATTTTTTGGTTTTGTTGTATATACTCAACGCCGGGTACCCGACACGGAGAAAAGCATGGCTACCAAAAAGAAGTCTCGTAAAAAAGCTTCGAAGCGCAAAGTCGCCAAGAAGCGGAAAGTAACTCGCAAGAAAACTGCGAAACGGCGTGTAGCGAAACGTAAAACTACCGCCAAAAAGAAAAAACGGAAAGTAAAAAAGAAAGCGAAAAAGAAAGTCGCCAAGCGTAAAGCTAAGAAGAAAGTAGCGAAACGCAAAGCGAAAAAGAAGACCAAGAAAAAGGGCAAAAAGAAAGCGAAGCGCAAGACAAAACGTAAGGCCAAGAAAAAGGCCAAAAAGAAGGTAGCCAAGCGCAAGACGAAGAAGAAAGCCAAGAAAAAGGCTAAAAAGAAAGCGAAGCGCAAGACCAAGCGGAAAGCCAAGAAAAAGGCTAAAAGGAAAGTAGCGAAGCGTAAAACGAAGCGGCGGAAAGCCTCGAAGAAAAAGAGGAAGAGCACGCGGCGGTAACGGCGCTAGATTCGCCTGGCAGGAAGTGAGGTGGTTCCAATTGAGCTGCCTCAGCCTTCTTCCAAAGCAAGTAGAAAGTGCCCGCATTTGCGGGCACTTTTTATTTCGGGACCAGAAACGGGGCTTTGGACGTGGCAGTCGGTCAATCGATCGGCTAAGCTCGGGCCCCATCGAATTCGATAGACTCTTTTCAGATGGACGCAAACGAAAAGAAACGTAACGCGGCAAAAGCCTCCCTTGAATTTATCGAGCCTGGCACGGCACTCGGTGTTGGAACCGGCTCTACGGTCAATTGCCTGATCGAGATGTTGCCAACGATACGTGACCGCATTGATCGCGTGGTATCCAGCTCCAGGGCTTCCACCGAGTTACTCGAGGCGCAGGGATTCGACGTAATCACACTCAATGAGGCTGGCGCTATAGATGTGTACATCGACGGTGCTGACGAATCGACCAAGCGCCTGAACCTGATCAAGGGTGGTGGTGGCGCTTTGACGCGCGAGAAAGTGCTTGCTGGCGCCGCCCGACGCTTCATCTGCATTATCGACGACAGTAAGCTCGTCGGCATGCTGGGCTCATTTCCACTGCCGATCGAGGTCTTGCCGATGGCCCAGGAATTCGTATCGCGCAAACTCCTCAATTTGCGTGGACAGCCCGTATGGCGAGAGGGTTTCGTCACTGACAACGGCAATCACATTCTCGACGTGCATGATTTGCAAATTTCGAATCCTGTCGAGTTCGAGAGTCGCCTGAGCCAGATTCCGGGTATCGTGACCGTGGGTATTTTCGCGAATCGTCCCGCCGACATCCTGCTCATTGCGAGTAACGACGGTGTCAGGGAGATGCGAGCGTAACCGCCATCTCCCCTGCAAAAAAAACGGGCCCCGTATGGGGCCCGATACTTTTTTTGGCTGGGGGAGAGGGATGGTCG
>CAYLTW010000008.1:36796-38580 GCA_964386735.1 uncultured Woeseiaceae bacterium | reverse complement strand
AAAATAACGGGCCCCGTATGGGGCCCGATACTTTTTTTGGCTGGGGGAGAGGGATGGTCGCGTCGCTTCGCGACGGCGACTGTCGGCACGCTCCGCGTGCCTCGGGTCGAACCAGGGGTTCTCATCCACATCTCCCCGGCAAAAATAACGGGCCCCGTATGGGGCCCGATACTTTTTTTGGCTGGGGGAGAGGGATTCGAACCCCCGTTGACGGAGTCAGAGTCCGTAGTCCTACCACTAGACGATCCCCCAAACAGGGTGACTCATTAACCGAAAACGGCCGCTACGGACTAGCGCTTCGAATATTGCGTCGCGCGGCGCGCCTTGCGGAGTCCAACCTTTTTGCGTTCAACTTCTCGGGCATCGCGTGTAACGAAACCGGCCTTGCGCAGCGACGAGCGCAGCGACTCGTCATATTTCATCAGCGCACGTGTCAGGCCGTGGCGAATAGCACCGGCCTGACCGGTCGTACCACCGCCGCGGACGGTTACTTTGATGTCGAACTTGTCCGTCAGGCTGGTCAGCTCAAGTGGCTGCCGCACGATCATCTGCGCCGTTTTGCGCCCAAAGAATGTATCCAACGGGCGATTATTGACATTGATGGCGCCGCCACCAGCCCGGATGAACACACGAGCCGTTGATGTCTTGCGACGACCGGTACCGTAAAAAACTTCACTCATCTATTTTGCCTCAGGTCTATGCCCGCTTCTCAAGCGTTCACGTCAAGTGGGATCGGCTGCTGTGCCGTGTGCGTATGTTCGGGTCCCGCGAAAACGCGCAGCTTGGAATACATCTGTCGACCGAGCGGTCCGCGGGGCAGCATACCCTTGACGGCATGCTGAATAACGCGCTCCGGCGTCTTGTCGAGCACCTTCTCGAGCGGAATCGACTTCAAATTGCCGATGTAGCCTGTGTGGTGATGGTACATCTTGTCTTTTAGCTTGTTGCCCGTGACACGGATTTTTTCCGCATTTACAACAACGATGTAGTCGCCCGTATCAACGTGCGGCGTATATTCGGGCTTGTGCTTGCCGCGCAGACGGCGCGCGATCTCGGTCGACAGACGGCCCAGGGTCTTGCCTGTTGCGTCGACGACGTACCAGTCGCGGCGAACCTCTGCTGGCTTCGCGGAAAACGTCTTCATGATCTTAATTCCATGATCTCAATTTGGTAGGGATTCAAAAGTTGCTATACCCGCCCGCCGCGCAGGATTAAAGCTGCCGGGAGGCCGAAAGGCGCGAAATTTTACTGTACGGGCCCCCGTATTGCAATGCTATCGGGGCTTTTTTTGGCGGAAACGGCGACCCGCCTCGATCTTTGTTTCTCTATACTATTCAACGTCTTAGCGCGCAACACTGTGAGAATAGCCGCTCAGAACAGGTATTCAAGCGACAATGCTGTGTAGATATCGGTTTTCTCCGTGAACGGCAGGACATCGGTATTGTGCTTAACCGTATACGACGCCACCAGCGCAAGATTGCCAACGAGCTTGGCCGACAGGGCTGTAACCGACTCCACGTAAGTATTGATGTCGCCGGCTTCGACCAACAGGTCCTGCTTGAACTCCGCCGTCTCGCTGAGCGCCCAGACATAGTGCAAACCACCGCGAATGATCAACTCGCTCTCCGAACTACCGTCGGCCAGGTCTGATTGCCGGGCGCCGGCGCCGAGCTCCAGATTCAGACTGTGTTTTTCGTTTTCGATCAATCGACGGCCGTAGCCCAGCGTCTGTGACAATTGCGTCTCGTATGTCGAGAAGCGATCGCTGCGCCAATCGAGGCGAG
>CAYLTW010000008.1:0-36696 GCA_964386735.1 uncultured Woeseiaceae bacterium | reverse complement strand
GTATAATGTCGTCTATGCAACCGCGAATCCTGACACCGCTCGATCGCCTGCTATCGAGAGTGAATAATGCGCTGCGATCCGTTGCAGCCCCGGCCGCACAAACGCCACGGACAAATCCCGCGGCCGACATCGATGAGGCCGATCTGAGCGAGATGCAAAAGGCGCACTCCGCCGGTCTGATGCGTGTCAATCACGCCGGAGAGGTCGCGGCACAGGGGCTGTACCAGGGACACGCCCTATTTGCGCGCGACCGGGACATCGAAAAGCAGATGCAAAACGCCGCCAATGAAGAGTTTGATCACCTGGCGTGGTGCGAGCAGCGCCTGGCCGAGCTCGGCGAAGAGCCCAGCCGCCTTAGCCCGGTCTGGTATGCCGGTGCGTTCACGATCGGCGCTTTGAGCGGAGTCCTTGGCGACAAGTGGAGCCTGGGGTTCATCGCCGAGACCGAACGACAGGTCTGTGATCATCTTGACGGCCATCTGGACAAGCTACCGGCCGAAGATGCCCGTAGCCGCGCGATCGTAGCAACCATGCGCGAGGAGGAAGCTGAGCATGGCGAGAATGCCGTTGACGCAGGCGCTGCCGAATTGCCGCAGGCCTTGAAGACGCTTATGCGCGCGACCGCGAAAGTGATGACGACCAGCGCATATCGTATATAGTAGGTCTTTGACAGGTCTTTAATAGAAAAAACACGGACTTAGCTTGCCCTTCTTCACGAACTGTATTAAAAGGGGGGCGCTTGAGCGAAGAGGGAAAGATTCATGCAATCCAATGCCAAGACCCTGAGCGATGTGCCGGCGATAAATCGATTTTTGAGCTATTGCCGCGTACGCACCGTCCCGTCAAAAACCGTCATGATTCATGCCGGCGATCTGCCCGATGTGCTGTACTACATCGTCGACGGATCCGTCGAGGTGATGATCGAGGACGAAGACGGCAACGAAATGGTTCTGGCGTACCTCAACAAGGGGCAGTTCTTCGGTGAAATGGGGCTGTTCTATGAGCAGCCCACGCGAAGCGCCTGGGTGCGGACTCGCACGGAATGCGAAATCGCCGAGATGACCTACCCACGCTTCCGCCAGATTGCGAGCGAAAGTCCGGGCCTGGTGTTCGAGCTCGCGACCCAGCTTGCCACTCGCCTGGATCGCACCAACCGCAAGCTTGGCGACCTTGCATTCGTCGACGTCACAGGCCGTGTTGCGCACGCAATCATGGATCTTTGCAACGAACCCGACGCAATGACGCACCCTGACGGCATGCAGATCAAGGTCAGTCGTCAGGAACTCAGCAGGCTCGTCGGCTGTTCGCGTGAGATGGCGGGTCGAGTATTGAAAGTGCTTGAGGAGCAGGGCCTGGTTTCCGCCAGCGGCAAGACAATCGTCGTCTACGGCGCGAGACCCAACCGCAAGCTATAGGATCGGCCCCCAAGCCCGCATGGCGGGCTCCTACGACATTGCGGATGCGATTTCCGATTTCATGGCCGCAATCGTTTCGGCATAGCTGTCGCTTCCGAAAATCGCTGAGCCTGCGACGAAAGTATCGGCGCCGGCCGCCGCAATTTCGCCGATGTTGTCCACTTTGACACCGCCATCGATCTCGAGTCGGATATCGAGGCCGCTGCTATCGATCAGCCTGCGCGCTTCGCGCAATTTGTCGAGAGACGCGGAAATAAATTCCTGTCCGCCGAATCCCGGGTTCACCGACATAATCAGCACCATATCGACCTTGTCCATCACATGTTCCAGCCACGACAGCGGCGTCGCGGGGTTAAACACCAGTCCGGACTTGCAACCCTCGTCCCGGATCAGGCACAGCGTACGGTACACATGGCGACTCGCCTCGGGATGAAAGCTGATGTAGCTCGCACCGGCCTTCGCGAAGTCCGGAATGATGCGATCGACCGGCTCAATCATCAGGTGAACGTCGATCGGCGCTCGAATGCCGAAACTTTTTAGCGCATCGCAGATCATCGGACCAATTGTGAGATTCGGCACGAAGTGATTGTCCATTACGTCGAAATGGACAATATCAGCGCCGGCATCTATCACGGCCTGTACGTCCTCACCCAGCCTGGCGAAGTCCGCGGAAAGAATCGATGGAGCAATCAGTGGTGTCACGGCGTCATCCTTATGCTGAAATATTAATGTACCTGAGCTCGTACCAATACGACAAACTCTCTACCGAATTGCGCGACGCGCCTTGAGCAAATCGTAAGCGTGGCGCACCTCGCGCGTTCGGCGCTCGGCCTCGGCGAGCACGGCGGCGTCTGGTTTGCTCGGCGCAATCTTGTCCGGGTGGTTGCGATTCATGAGACGCCGGTAGGCTTTCTTGATCTCGTCATTGCTGGCATCTTGCCGGACACCCAGCACTTCATAGGCGGCCTTGATGCGCGCTGCGTCCGCATCGCCCGCGGGCGATCGGCGAAAGCCTCTCTGCGCCCGAATCATCGCCTCTAATTGAGCGAGTTCAACGCGCCCGATTTCAAGTTCGGTACACATCGTCCAGATTGCTGCACGCTCTTTCTGGTGCAGCCTGCTTTTCGCCAATGACACTTCCAGCACGAGCCGCAGGAACATCGTTCGCTCCTCGGCCATACGGGCGTCAACGCGGCGCAATTTGCGCATTGCCTGAACCAGCGAGAACCCGGCTTCTTTACCCTCATTGAACCAGTCGATCGCGTCACGGACGGCGGCCGGGCCCAATCCTAGACGGTGCATCACGGCGCGTGCCGCGCGAATCTCGTCCTCGGTGACCCGCCCATCCACTTTCGCGAGATACCCCATACTCTGAAAAAGCGCGCGCGTGAACCCATCATTGAGCACGCGGCTGCCAATGTCATGCTGCTGAAATGTCCGATAGCCCGCGACGAAACTTCGGAAGATCTGGTATACAACGAACGCGCCAAGGAGCACGAGTAAGGGCTTCATAGCCACCGCCTGAATAGGGTCAGCTAATAATCCTAACGGTTGCCGAGTGCTATTCCTATGCCTCTGGCTTGCCTCGTCGCGGGCGAACGGCGATCATCCGCAATGACGTCACCACAACAGAGTGAATTCCCGCCAATGAGCGCTGCTGACGCCCTGTTCGAGTCCGCGATTCCGGAATTGCCACTTATCGGTCGCGGCAAAGTCCGCGATGTCTATCACGTCGACAACGATCATCTTCTGATCGTTACAACTGATCGCCTGTCAGCCTACGACGTTATCCTGCCGGACCCGGTCCCCGGAAAGGGCGAAGTTCTGACAGAACTTTCCTTGTTCTGGTTCCGCAGGATGGCGATGGTAATTGACAACCAGTTGACCGGACTGACCGTCGATAATGTCATCAACGACAAGGACCTGTGCGACATGCTGCGGCGCCGGTCATTAGTCGTCAAGCGACTTCGACCGCTACCCATAGAGGCCGTCGTCAGAGGTTATCTGATTGGCTCGGGCTGGCGAGACTATCTGGAGACCGGCAAGACGAGCGGCATTGAGTTGCCGGCCGGACTTCAGCAGGCCGCGAAATTACCCGTAGCGCTGTTTACGCCAGCCACCAAGGCGGAGGCCGGTGACCATGATGAAAACATCGGCTATGACGAAGTCGTCGGTCTCGTCGGAGAGACGATCGCGGCACAGGTACGCGATACCGCAATTCGAATTTATGAGCGCGCGGCCAGTTTCGCGCTTGAGCGAGGCATTATCATCGCGGACACTAAATTCGAGTTTGGCCTGGATGACGAAGGCCGTTTGCACCTGATCGACGAGCTTTTGACACCCGACTCGTCACGATTCTGGCCGCTGGACAACTACCAGGTTGGCACGAGCCCGCCCAGCTTTGACAAACAATTTGTTCGAGACTACCTCGATACGCTTGACTGGGACAAAACCACCCCGGGTCCCGAACTTCCCGCGGATATTTTGCAACAGACGGCAGACAAGTATCGGGAGGCAATGACGCGACTCGTCGGCTCGGAAAGATGATCGCAGTGTACAATGCCTCACATGACGATGAATTTTAGTGAACAGATCGATGCCCTTGTCTGGGGCGACATGCTGGCAAAGTATGGATTGCCGGGACGCACACTGGCCACGGTGCTGCGCTACCTTTACGCCGTACTACGCGACGTTTTTTCCGGGCAACTGACGCTACGTTCTATGAGCCTCGTCTACACGACGTTGTTATCGATCGTACCCTTGCTGGCATTCAGTTTTTCGGTTCTCAAGGGTCTTGGGGTCCACAAGGAACTCGAAGCGCGCCTCTCCCTGGTGCTCGAGCCCCTGGGCGAGCAAGGCGTCGAAATCACGAACCAGTTGATGACTATCGTCAACAATGTCAACGGCGCGGCCCTCGGTACGACGGCGCTGGTATTTTTCCTTTACACCGCGATATCGATGGTGCAAAAAATCGAAGAGAGCTTTAACTACGTCTGGTACGTATCGAAACCGCATAATTTTTCCAGGCGTTTCACCAAGTATTTGCTGGTTTTGCTAGTCGGACCATTGTTTATTGTCATCGCGATGGGCCTGATTACGACCCTGCAAAACGATAGCATCGTAAAATACCTTGCGGAAAACGCGGCGATTGGGCCGATCCTTACCGCCACCAGCAAATTAACTCCCTACCTGATCGTCGGCGGTTTGTTTACGTTTCTTTACATGTTCATGCCGAATACGTCAGTGAAATTGAAATCGGCACTGGTTGGCGGCCTGGCCGGTGGTTTCCTTTGGGCAACGGTTGGTGTCATTTTCACGAAGTTTGTCGTGAACTCCGGAAGCAAGGAAGCGGTCTACGCCAGCTTTGCGATCGCAATCGTTACGTTGATCTGGTTGTACATGAACTGGCTGGTCTTGCTGATTGGCTCACAGCTCGCGTTCTATCATCAAAATCCCGCGTATCTGCGCGATGGTCGTCGCGATCCACGATTGTCGAATGACATGCGTGAGCGACTTGCTCTGAATATCATGTTTCTGGTCGGAAGTGCATTTCGAAATCTGAAGCAGCGCGTAACCATGCACGACCTGAGTGCGGCACTGGAGATCCCGTCAATCGCGATCACACCGATTGCCATTGGACTCGAACAAAACGGGTTGCTGACTTTGACCGAGTCCGAAGAAATACAACCGGGTCGTGACATGTCGCGTATCACGCTGAATGACATCTTGTCCGTAGTGCGCGTTGAGGGCGAGACCGGATCACATCGCGATCCCAAATGGGCCGCTCAGGTTGCGAGCCTCGGCGCACAAATCGACACCGCATTGGCCAATACGGTCGGGCAACGAACCTTGTCCGATTTGCTGGACGACGCTGGTTCGTAGTAAGAATGGGGTCATTCTTATGACCCGGCGACAGTCATCTCGCCGACCAGCAGCGATCCGCAGCGAATACCGCCGCGCAAATCCTGATCGTTACCGATTAACTCAATGCGCTTATAAAGATCCCTCAGGTTGCCGGCAATCGTAACCTCGTGCACCGGGTACTGAATTTCACCGTTTTCCACCCACTGGCCAACGGCGCCTCGAGAATAGTCGCCCGTAACTGCGTTAACGCCCTGCCCGATCAGTTCCTCAACCAGAAAACCGGTTCCCATCTGAGCCAGCAGCGCATCGACATCGGCAGCGTTGCCGGGAACGATCAGATTTTGCGTGCCCCCGGCATTGGCAGTCGTTTTTCTACCCAGGCGTCGCGCCGAGTAGCTTCCCAGTACGTAGTCCTGTAGCACGCCAGCCGAGAAGATATCGCGATCCCATGTAGCCACGCCTTCCGCATCGTAAGAGGTGCTTGCCATCGCCTTCGGCAAGTGCGGGCGCTCCTGCACCGTCACGAGATCGGGAAAAATCTGTTCACCTGCCGCGTCCAGCAGGAACGACGAGCGACGATACTGCGCACTTCCCGTGATGGCCCCCACGGCGTGACCAATAAAGCCTCCGGCGAGCTCGGGAATGTAGATGACGGGTACTTTGGTCGTTTTTATTTTCCTGGCACCGAGCCGACCAACTGTGCGACGCGCAGCCTTCAATCCGATCTCAACAACGTCCTCAAGCTCGGAGGGATCACGGGCGCTGCTGTAGTAGTAGTCGCGCTGCATGTCGCCGTTCTTGCTGCCAAGAACGATGCAACTGATGCTATGACTGGATTTTCGAAAACTGCCGACGAAGCCGTGACTGTTGCCGTAGGCACGCACGCCTCGATTGCTCGACACTGTCGCGCCTTCGGAATTATTGATACGCTTGTCGAAGCCAAGTGCAGCAGCTTCGCACTCAATCGCTATCCTTATCGCACTCGTCGCATCAATGTCCCAAACATGATCCAGGTCGAGATCGCGAATCTCGGTGCACATCAGCTCGGCATCGGCGAGCCCGGAATGTTTGTCCGCAGCCGTGAATGATGCGAACGAATTGGCTTTCGCCACAGCCTCGCGGATCGCGTCCGGCGTGGTCTCGGATGTACTGGCGCTGCCTTTGCGGGAATTACGATAGACCGTTACCCATATGCCGCGATCGTTCGTGTATTCGAGACTCTCGACCTCACCGAGCCGTGCTGTCGCCGACAGACCCGTGTCGTGGCTTGCCGCGACTTCGGCCTGATCAACTCCCAGCCTGGCCGCCTCGTCGAGCGCCAGTTGCACAAGCGCCTCAAGCTTCCCGGGCCCAGGCAATTCGTTGCGCGTCACTTCGTTCATACGATCCGTCAATTCCTGCGTGTTAGACTGCGCCGCCGTTGACACAACGGCCACGCCGCGGAGTAGCTTAGCCGGTGACCGATTCAAAGCCCAGCAAAAGTCAGAGAAAACGAGCTCAGGCGGTGCTGCAAGACCTCGGCGAGCAGTTGATCGGGCTCCCCACCGAGCTTCTCGACGACCTGTCGCTCGACGAACGACTATCCGATGCCATTGCCGGGGCCAGGAGAATGAAGTCGCACGAGGCGCAGCGTCGACAACGGCAATACATTGGCAAACTCATGCGCGATATCGACCCGGAGCCCATCCATGCACTGCTTGCACGACTTCGGGCCGATGATCGGCATCAGAAACGAATTTTCGCCAATGCCGAGCGCTGGCGCGACCGCCTCGTAACAGAGGGCGACGAGGCGTTGCGGGCATTCGAGGCCGAAACTGCCAAGGCCCATGCTGAACTTGCCGCCTTACTCAGGGAGCTTGATCGCGCACTCAACGACCGAATGGAAAGCACGATACGCCGCAACATATTTCGTCAGGTGTACGAGACACTGGCCGTTCGCTCGCGGGATGGTTAGAATTTCGCGGTGAACGCAAAAGTCGGCATAATCATGGGGTCCCGCTCGGACTGGGACACAATGCGCCACGCGAGTGAGACACTCGACACACTGGGCATCGCTCACGACGTGCAGGTCGTTTCGGCACACCGTACGCCCGACCTCCTGTTTGAATACGCGGAAACCGCTGTCGAGCGTGGACTGAAAGTCATTATTGCCGGCGCCGGCGGCGCCGCACATTTGCCCGGCATGGCGGCCTCCAAAACCCGCGTCCCGGTCCTTGGCGTCCCGGTACAATCCAGGGCGCTCAGTGGCCAGGATTCCCTGTTGTCGATCGTGCAGATGCCGGCGGGCATACCGGTCGGTACGATGGCCATCGGTCGTGCTGGCGCCGTGAATTCTGCGCTGCTCGCCGCCGCGATTCTCGCGAACGAGGATGCCGACATTGCGGCCGCGCTTGACCAGTACCGGCAGGATCAAAGCAATCGCGTACTCGCGGATTCGGATCCCAGAGACTGAATCCGTCCCCGATGCGCATTGGCATAGTGGGTGCGGGACAACTCGGCCAGATGCTGGGTATCGCGGCCAGTGATCTCGGCCACGAATGCCTGTTCGTCGATCCGTCGGAATCGCCGCCCGCCACAAGCGTCGGCCGTGTCATCAGGAAACCGTTCGACGACCTCGATGCCCTGGGCGAACTTGCTGCAAGCTGCGACGTCGTGACTTACGAATTCGAAAACGTCCCGGTCGATGCGCTTCTTGCGATCACCGATCGTGTACCGGTTTATCCGCCGCCGGAGGCGCTTCGCGTCGCGCAGGACCGGTTACAAGAGAAACGCCTTTTCGACCATCTGGATTTACCTTTGTCCCCCTATCGCGCCGTCGATTCGCTGCAACAGCTTCAGGCGGCAGTTGCTGAGCTGGGTTTACCCGTCGTCGTAAAGACTCGACGTTTCGGCTATGACGGCAAGGGGCAGATTATTATTCTCGAGCAGCAGCAGACGGAATCTGCCTGGGAGAAGCTGGGCGAGCACGCGCTCATCGCCGAGGCCTGGGTTCCGTTCGATTACGAGGTTTCCGCGATCGGCGTACGCAATCCTGCCGGCGACATCGCGATCTGGCCACTGACGGAAAATGAGCACGCCGACGGTATTTTGCGAATGTCGCGCGCGCCGGTCGACGATCCCGGGCTTTTCGAGCGGGCCTCAGATTACATGCATCGCCTGCTACTGCATCTCGACTACGTCGGTGTCCTGACCCTGGAACTGTTCGTCGCCGACAATCTCCTGCTGGCCAACGAAATTGCGCCGCGCGTCCACAATTCGGGACACTGGACGATCGAGGGCGCCGAAACCAGCCAATTTACGAGTCACCTGCTCGCGATCACGGGCCAGGCGACAGGCTCAACGGCCTGCGCAGCGTATGCAGGCATGGTCAATCTCATCGGCTCCATACCCGAACGCGTCACCGAATTTGTCGCCCGCCTCCCCGATTCTCGCGCCTGCCTGCATGATTATGGCAAAACGCCCCGCCCTGGCCGCAAGCTGGGCCATATCACGGTCATCGCTGATTCCAGGGCGGAGTGCGACAAACTACTCCACCAGATCGTTGAAAGTGTGACGCAGTCCACTCGCCGCTAAGGACACCCGACCTAGCGAATGGCCCGAAAAAGCAGGTAAACTGCTGATTGCATCACCAAAACAAAGCGCTCAACCAACTCGAAACCAGGCGGTGCAGACAAAATCACTATGTCGTATGTTAATCATTTCAATTTAACAGAGCAGCCGTTCCGGCTGACGCCCGATCCCGACTTCGTGTACTGGAGCAAGCAGCATGCGCGGGCCAAGGCGTATATGGAATCCACGATCTGGCTGGCCGACGGCTTCGTCGTGATTACCGGCGAAATCGGCTCCGGCAAAACCACACTATTGCAGTCCTTCCTGGCCGACATTGAGGACGATATCGTCTACGCGGTCGTCTCGCAAACCCAACTGACGGCCACGCAGTTTTTGCAGGCCGTCCTGACAGAGTTCGGTTTCAAGCCGTTCAAAAAACGCAAGGTCGAGTTGCTCGACATGCTCAATATGTTCCTGATCGAGCAATACTCCAATGGCAAGAAAGTTGTACTAATTGTCGACGAGGCGCAAAACCTGTCGAAAAAGGTACTGGAAGAAATTCGCATGCTGTCCGGTATCGAAACGCACAAGGAAAAGGTTCTTCGAATCATTCTTGCCGGCCAGCCCGAACTCAAGGATACGTTGGATTCTCCGACTCTCAAACAGTTGGTGCAACGCATTCGTCTGCGATTTCACCTGGGGCCGTTGGACAAGAATGAGCTGCGCGAATACATCGAACATCGCCTGAAGGTTGCCGGCCGCGAATCGAATAACCTGATTTCCGATGAGTGCTTCGAGATTATTTATCGATATGCCGGCGGCGTGCCCCGACTGGTCAATACGCTTTGCGACACGGCACTACTGTGCGCCTTCGCCGACGAAAAGGACAATGTCGAGGCCGACGATTTTCTGTCGGCGATCGAGGAGCTTGGCTGGCAGGAACACGCAAGTAACACCGGCATTTTTGGTGCGGTGCGCAATATTGCGATCAGCCACGCGGCTGAGCAACACGTCACACAGATCGAAGTTCAAACCGAAGGCGAAACTGTCTCTGTTCAGTCATTTCCACCAGGCCGGGTCATCGTAGGTCGTTCGCCGGATAACGAGATCTATATCAAGAGCAAATTTGTCAGCCGTCACCACGCACAACTGGTCAGCGACAACGAGGGCTGCATAATCGAAGACCTCAACAGCACCAATGGCGTCTTTCTGGATGAGAAACAGATCAAGAAACGCCGCCTGCAGGATGGCGACATCGTGTCACTTGGCGTGCATCGGCTCGTATACCATGACCTGCGTCAGGCCGAGGAGCCGCTCAACTCGGCGGATGAAGACACAGACGAAGCGTCGCATACAGGAACGTAGCAAATACGGTCCTACGCAGATCGTCCCCTGCGGTCCTTGGTTCGCGCGTCACGTCGTTTCAACAACACGACAAGACCTGCTACCAGGCAAAACAAACCAAGTGCGAAACAAATCGTTGGCCAGTACCAGTAGGTTGCGTACATCGACGCTGATAGCAACAGCAAGCCGACCAGCAGGTAGAAATACGGCAAGCTCTCGTAGATCGGTTTCGAGACCCACATGTCGTTTGTTCCCAGGCTCCGGGCAAACCATTGTCCATAGCGGCCAGCCCCTCGTCCAGTACAACCGGTCAGTACCGCAATGCCAAAAACCCGGCACCAGGCCGGGTTTCGTCATCCAGAAATGAACCTGCTGGCGGCGTCGGGCCTCAGGAACCCCTGCTGCCGAACAATCCGAGGAGACGCGAAAGAATCGATTCCGACATGCCATCAACGACAAGATCAGGCTCGAAATCGGCGCTATCGCCGCGCAATCCCTGCTCAATATTCCGTGACGCCGGGTCCATGTCGAGCTCGGTTATTGTGTTTTCCATTGCCATCGATCGAATCCTTTCGTTTGATGGCCATACCCTACCGTAGGGATATGATCAACGCCGTGTCGTATCTCTCACCCTGATCCTTGAATCGCACGCCCAAATTATGTCGAATCGTTGCAGCCCGGATTGACGCGTGCTCCTACGCAGTTCCGCCTACAGTCAGCTCGTCGATCTTCAACGTTGGCTGCCCGACACCCACCGGCACCGACTGCCCGTCCTTGCCACAGGTACCCACACCGGAATCGAATTCCAGGTCCTTGCCAACCATTGAGATCTTCGTAAGCGCATCCGGCCCATCGCCAATGAGCATGGCGCCCTTGACCGGCACCGTCACTTTGCCTTTCTCGATCAGGTAGGCCTCACTGGCGGAAAATACGAATTTGCCAGACGTGATGTCGACCTGACCGCCGCCGAAATTCGGCGCGAACAACCCTTTGTCGACTGACGCGATGATTTCTTCAGTTTCATGCGGGCCGGCCAGCATGTAGGTATTGGTCATACGCGGCATCGGCACGTGGGCGTATGATTCGCGCCGACCATTGCCGGTCGGCCTGACGTTCGTCAGACGCGCATTGAGCTTGTCCTGCATGTAGCCGCGCAGAACGCCCTTCTCGACGAGTACGTTGTATTGTCCGGGTGTGCCTTCGTCATCGATCGCGAGCGACCCGCGGCGGTTGGGGATCGTGCCATCGTCAACGATGGTGCAAAGCGATGACGCAACCTGTTGCCCGAGTCTGCCCGAGAACGCCGAGGTGCCCTTGCGATTGAAGTCGCCTTCGAGGCCGTGGCCAACGGCTTCGTGTAACAAGATGCCTGGCCACCCCGCGCCGAGCACGACCGGCATCGTGCCCGCCGGCGCCGGCACAGCCTCCAGTTGAACAATCGCCTGCCGCACTGCCTCGCGCGCGTATTCCAGCGGCAGGTCGCCGCTCAGGAAGTAGTCAAGATCCGAGCGTGCACCACCGCCGAAGTACCCCTGTTCACGACGGCCGTTTTCCTCGAGGATGACGCTTACGTTCAGGCGAACGAGAGGCCGCATGTCGGCCGCAAGCGTGCCATCGGACGCCGCAATGAGTATGAGGTCCTGGCTGCTGCTCATACTGATGATCACTTGCTCCACGCGCGTGTCCAAGGCGCGCGTCGCCTCCTCAAGCCCCGCGAGCAGCTCTGTCTTTTGCTTGTCACTGATACTTGCGGTCGGGTCGGTAATTGGATACAGCGGCTTTGAATTGCCGCGTTGCCACGCTGGAAGTGCCTTGCTATCACCCTGCCTCGCGATAGCCCGAGCCGCGCCTGCTGCCTGCTCCAGCGCCGGAAGCAACAGTTCGTCAGAATAAGCGAAGCCGGTTTTCTCACCGCTCACGGCACGCACACCGACGCCCTGATCATGACTGAAGCTGCCCTCGCGGATGATGCTGTCCTCGAGCATCCAGCTTTCCTGACGGCTGACCTGAAAATACAGATCGGCGTAGTCGATCCCTCCCTGCATGATCCCGCCCAATGTTCGATTTAGGTGCTGCTCCCCAAGACCCGCAGGCTCAAGCATGCGGGACATAACTGTCTCGATCGTGTCGTTCGTATGTCCCAATTACCGTGCCTCCTTATAGTCGTCGATTCTTGAGAACTGGAAATTCGTTCCTCAATTTCTCAAGTTTCGCTGTGTCGATATCGGCCACCAAATGACCGGCACCATCGGGTAGCTCGGCAAGCACCTTGCCCCAGGGGTCAACAATCAGGGAGTGCCCAAACGTGGTGCGGCCATCCGGATGTTGGCCATACTGACCAGCCGCGACCACGTACGCAAGGTTTTCGATCGCGCGCGCGCGCAACAACGTGTGCCAGTGTGCGATGCCGGTTACGTTTGTAAACGCGGCCGGAACCGAAAACAGCTTGGCGCCACCGTTAACGAGTTGCCGGAACAGCTCCGGAAAGCGCAGGTCGTAGCAAATCGTCAAGCCGAGGATACCGGCAGGTGTCTCGACAACTATCGGATCGTCGCCCGCGTACATGGAATGAGATTCTCGATAGGACTGGTCACTGTCGGGAAGGTCGACGTCGAACAGATGAATCTTGCGATAAATAGCGCGCTTTTTGCCTTCCTGATCAAAAACCGGACAGGCTCCATACACACGGTCTGGTTCCGGCGAGACGAGCGGCATACTTCCGCCAACGACCCAAAGCTTGTGGCGACGAGCCACGTCGCCGAGGAACTCCTGAATGGGACCCTTGCCAGGCTCCTCTGCATGCTTCACCTTGTCCCGGCCGCGGGCCGGCATGAGCGCGAAGTTTTCGGGGAGAACGGCGACCGTGCATCCGTCCGCCGCAGCGTCGCCCAGAAGTCGCTCCGCCTGCGCCAGGTTGGCCGCGACGTCCGCACCGCTGTTCATCTGTATAGCCGCAACTCGTGTCATCGCGTTGCTCCTCCGGAACGATCAGGCTGAATACTACTCTGAGTCATCAATACAACGTGCCAGTCGAGCCGAGGCAGCAAAGGCCTCTGCATTGGACGATTCGACATCCGGTGCGTCCCAGGAACCGGACACGTTGTAGTAAACCTGGCCCATGTCCTGCAACGGCTTCTTGAAAATCTGTGAGAAAAGCAGCAACGCAGCAGCCACCTGCGGCGTCGCTACAACAGCAGCGACTATGGGCAGCGCATTGCCGACGTTCGCGCTAACCACCGCTGTCTGTTCATAGTCACGACCAACGAGATCCGCCCGGCCAACGATTGCGATCGCCGCTGCCGGTCCTTCCAGCGACAAATTACAGGTGTACGCCTCGCCGTCGTCAATGCGAAATGCGCCTTCGATCTTGTCAAAGCCGAAGCCACGCTCGAATACATCGCGAAAGTCCAGCGACAAGCGCCTTGGCAACGCGGCGATACTCATCAGGCCAAACATGCGCCCGGCGCCTGGCTCTACCTCGTCAAGCTGGCCGGTTCCGAAGCGCACCTGCACCTCTCCATCCAGCGTGTCCATAAAGTCCATCCGCGGACCGCCTGACCAGCTGATGTCGATCAACATGCCCATGTCGTCGCTGACGATCCCGGGTTGGTAATTCAGACGTCGCATCGTCTGGACGACATCGTTGCTGGTAAATGTCGCCGTCAGGAAGCTGCGATAACCACTCGGATCATTTTCATCCACAACCCAGCGGCCGTCGCCTACTATTTCGAAACTCGGGTCGCGGGCGATGATGCTGCCGGCGACCAGGCCTTCAGGCGTCTGTGCAAATTCCGCCTCGACCACGCCAAACATGCGCTCGCCGATCCCGAATTCCGCGGCCTTGACCGAGATCGATGGCAAGCCGCGCGGATCTATCGGCGTGTGGTTCGCGATTGGCACCGATTCCTCCGACGCATGGTCACCCGGCAGAATCAGTCGTTCCATGTCGAGTTTCAATTGTCCCGTCACGGTGAAATCATACGGAACGAACACGGAGCCTGACACTTTGTCGCCGTCGAACTGCACCAACCAGTCACGCGCACTTCGATCTACCCGGACCCGATGATCCAGAAGATGCTGCCCAAGCAGGTGCAGGTCGGCGATACCGAGATCAATTGAACGGATACGCTCCGCTACTCCGAGCTGCGCCTCCCCATACCGCGAAAATCGCAACCAGTCCTCCAGCGTGAGCTCACCGGCCTGCCCGCGAATATGAAGACCTCGTACATCGGGCTCGGTCATCTGCCCGTCGCCCAGAACGAGCACGCCCCGATCAAAGTCCCAGGCTTCGGCCTCTTTCACGAAGGCAATATCCCAGGCAAACGCACCATCAGTTTTGCCCCGGCTTTCGATTCGTTGTCCGCCCGGCATAAAATCCAGCACGCCGGCAAAACCGCGTGCTTCCTCGGCCGGCTTGGTGAACGGCATCGGCAAGTCGAGTTTCATTCCTTGCAGAACCGATTTTACGCGCACGCTAAGCGGCGCCGGTGCTTCGATGCTTGCCCGCGGAAAGAATATGTCGACCGTGTAATCCGTCTTACCATCGAGTCTCCCGGCGAGCGGCACACCGAGTTGCTCAACCAGGCCCTCCGCAGTCGCGACGCCGCTCGCATGCGCGACGATCTGGTAGGCTGGATCGGCAGGCGACGCATTCATCAACTCGATCGCAACGGGCTCACCCATGAAACGCCCACCCAGCGACTCGCTACCGATCAGGTTTTTTTCGATAGTTACAGCGCCGCTCAGGTCCGTAATCGGCGGATTCAGCCCTTCGATCGCGAGTGTGCCGTTGTTGCTTCGTACGTGAACTGTGTATTCAAACGACTGCCAGTCCAGGATAGGCACCATGAGGTCAAGTGAGAAAGACGCATCTCCCGATACCGTCAATCGATCCAGCTGTCCGCCGAAAACGGCGCCGATCGGGCTGCTCGCGCTGAAGTCGCGAATTGTCTCGAGCGTGCCTGTGGAGAAGGCATTTACGGTCAGAACCGGCCGCCGCATGTCTGGAATTTCCACGACAGCGTCCACAATAGAGTTGCCGTGATGGACTGATCGATTGCTATCGCTGAAGAACCGGGTGTTATCTACAACGACCTCAAGGTCGCTGAACTCAGCGGCCGGATACTGTTTCAAATACTTCAACGTTGTGTTTTGAAATGTCGCTTCGATGAGCATCCGCCCCTCACCGCCGTCGAAAGGAAATTTGTCGAGTGGCCCGTTGAATCTCGCCGTGGCTCGCGGTATCTGACCCGAGACGAGAGCGTCCTGAAACCACATGTAGAGTTTTGGCTTGAGGATTGCCCTCGGGATATAGCGCTTGGCCGCACTGAGGTCCTCAATGCTCAAGATACTCGCAAGGTCGATCACCGGAGACGCATCACCATCGATGACGATCTCTATGTCGCTCTGACTGTCGACTACTGAGTTCCGCACTGAAATGCTGTCGGACAGGATCGTCGTGCGCTGACCGCTTCGGCGCCAGATGACAGTACCATCGGCGGCGTCGATATAGACCGGCTCGCTCAGCCACGCCGGCAGGCTCAGGCTCAGGTAGGCCGACTTGATCTCGAGCAAGCCGCTGGAATGATCTGCTCGAACGCTGCCTGAGAATCCGCGTATCCCGGGTCTTGCTCCGCTCGCGGCGAATCCGATTTTATCCAGGTCTGCGGCGACCGCGTATCTCGGTATATCAGTGTCCAGGTCTGAAAGCGTCGCTTGCGCATTGCGAACGATACCATCGGGGCGAAACTCATCGAGAAACTGGCGACGCTCGTCGTCAAGCCATTCCACCAATAACTCGTAATCAGCCAGATTTAAGAACGATGCGCGCGCATCCAGCATGATGATGTCGCCTTCGTGACCGGTACTCGCCTCGATCCGTAACGACGATCGTGGCCACTCGCCCGACGGCGTTGTCATTCGTAGCTCGTCGGCGGCAATCAGCCAGCCGTCGACGTCGTTGCTAACGTCGAATCGCCCGCTGATGTCGAACACGGGACCGTCGCCAAGCGACAGATTCTTGAAGTCGACGCTCGCCGTGGCGCTGCCGACGCGCTCGTTGGCATAAGCGAGCGCCAGACTTATGTCGCCCTGCCCGGAGCCAAAGCGGTAGTGCTCATCGCGCAGCAGCCCCGACGCGCCGGCCAGGTCGAGGTCGTCGGATTCAATGGATACGTTCCACGCACGCTCGTCGCCGGCAAGAATCTGCGTTGCCGATACGGTCGCCTCCCGGCCGATTTCTTCGGGCAGGCGAATATTGGCATCTATTGCGATTCGCATATCGTCACGACGCAGTTGCACGCGGGAAATATTGAAGAACGTCGGGCGTTCATCTCCGGGCCGAATCAACTGCAGCTCAATGTTCACGCCATCGACGTCGATCGACCCAATGCCTCCCGAATCGGCCGGGCTCACACTCAACAAGTCGCGGGGGTCGGATCCCTGGATCTGCCAACGGCCATCGCTCAACTGCCTTAGTTCGACGCTCGTGTCCCTGACCGTTACCGTATCGACGACCAGTGTCCGGTCTCTCATCAGGCGGATGAGCGAAACACCAACATCAACCTCCGCCGCCGCAACGAGCCGCACCTGGCTCCCGGGACGGATTAGTTCCGCGTCGTAGAATTTCAGCTGCGGGCCGCTCAATCCCCATCGGGCGTCCATTCCCGTGAATTCCACCTGCAAGCCGATCGCGGCACTGGCCCAGCCCTTGATCTCTTCCTGGTACTCGGGCAGTCGCGGCAGGAACAGTCGAAATAACCCGACGGCGACCGCGAGTAATATGACAACCGCTGCCGTAGCGTAGGCCGCGAATTTCAGCAAACGTTGAATCAGTTGTCTCATCATCCGGGTTTCAGCCATTCCTGCGGCAACTACACCAGCACGACGTCAAATTGGTCCTGCAGGTAAAGCGACTCGGTCTGTAACCGAATCGACTTGCCGGTCTGCTCCTCGAGGTCCGCCAGGCTTGCTGCCTGCTCGTCCAGCAACAGCTCGATTACATCCTGGTGCGCGAGGACCAGCGCCTCGTCGAAATCGAACTGGCGCGCCTGCCGGATTATCTCGCGAAATACTTCAAAACAAACCGTTTCCGCCGTCATTACGAAGCCACGGCCGTTACAGCCGGGACAATCCTCGCAAAGAATGTGCTGCAAGCTCTCGCGTGTGCGTTTGCGCGTCATCTCGACAAGCCCGAGCGGCGAAACGGGCGTAATCTGATGGCGTGCATGGTCACGTTGCATCGCATCTTCCAGCGCATGCAATACGCTCTCACGATGCCCGGCCTCTTCCATGTCAATGAAATCGATAATGATGATCCCGCCCAGGTTACGGAGGCGCAGTTGTCGCGCAATCGTCACTGCAGCCTCAAGATTGGTTCGGTAAATAGTCTCCTCGAGGTTTCGATGGCCAACGTAGCCACCGGTATTGACGTCGATCGTTGTCATCGATTCTGTTTGGTCGAATATCACGTAACCGCCCGACTTGAGTGGAATGTTCCGGTCCAGCGCCTTTTGTATCTCGTCTTCGATACCGTGCAGGTCGAATATCGGCCGGCGCCGCTTGTACAGTTCGAGCTTTGACTCGACCTCGGGCAAGAACGTCTCCGCAAACTCGCGCATGGCATCGAAGTCCGGCTCACTGTCGACGAGGATTTGCTCGACATCGCCTGTGACGAGATCCCGCAGGACGCGCAGTGGCAGCGGCAAATCTTCGTGTATCAACGTTTTTACCAGCTTCTTGCTGCACCGCTGCTGAACGACCTCCCACAATCGAACGAGGTATTTCAGGTCTGCAGCCAGCCCTTCGCCGTCACTGCCTTCAGCCATCGTCCGAACAATGGCGCCACATTCAAGGCCAGTCTCGCCAAGCAGGCCCTCCACAAGACCTCGCAGCCGCTCGCGCTCCTCATCGTCCTCGATACGCGCGGAGACACCGACACTCTCGCTACGGGGCAACAACACGAGATGCCGTGCCGGCAGCGTAATGAACGTGGTCAGGCGAGCACCCTTGTTGCCCAGCGGGTCTTTAACGACCTGTACCAACAGATCGTCGCCTTCCTTGACGAGCTCGCGAATGCTCGGTATTTCGTCTTCCAATGCATCATCGGAGCCGTTGCGGCGAGCAATATCGGATGCATGCAAAAACGCCGTGCGCGCGAGTCCAATATCAATGAAAGCAGCCTGCATGCCCGGCAATACCCGCGATACCCGGCCATTGTAAATATTGCTGATCAGTCCGCGCTTGGCGGCCCGCTCAACGAAAACCTCTTGCAAGACCCCATTCTCAAGCAATGCCGCACGCACCTCGCTGGGCGTAACATTGATCAGAATTTCTTCTTTGCTCGACTCGTCGCTCATGCGCCACTCTTGGTGTCCGGCCGCAAGGCTGGCAACGTTTCGAAGCCAGCCTCACGAAGCAGGCGAGCTGTCTCGAAAACAGGCAGGCCCACAACGGCAGTGTAACTGCCCATGATAGCCTCAACGAACACACCGCCGCGCCCCTGAATCGCATACCCGCCAGCCTTGTCGTGGGGTTCGCCACTTTGCCAGTAGCGGCGGGCCTCGTCCGGATCGATCTCCCGAAATCGAACGTCTGTGACCGACAAAGCGGAGTTCACTGCGCCGACCGTGGCTACCACCAGGCCCGTCAGGACCTGGTGGGTTCGACCGGAGAGTCTCGAGAGCATGTCGAGAGCTTCATCGGCATCCTCGGGCTTGCCGAAGATTTCCTTGCCCAGGACGACAGCCGTGTCTGCGCCGATGACTATTTGCCCCGGCTTTACCGCGATCGCCGTGGCTTTTGCGGCTGCAAGTCGCAATACCATATCGGCGGCAAGCTCCCCCCGCAGACGCGCCTCGTCGATCGCTGCCACTCGAATAGTGAAGTCAACGCCCATGGCCTCCAGAATTTCTCTGCGGCGCGGCGAGGATGAAGCCAGTATTAGTGATGGCCCGGACATGAGAGATTTCGGCCCGCTCAGTCCCGATGGTATGGGTGACCAGACTGCAACGACCAAGCGCGATACAGCTGCTCGGCCAGCAAAACGCGGGCGAGTCCATGCGGCAGCGTCAGGTCCGACAGAGCCCAGGTAAAATTAGCTCGCTCATGACAGGCGGCGGAAACGCCATCGGGTCCGCCGATGACGAAACTCAGATCGCGGCCATCTGACTGCCATTTGGACAGGCGTCTCGCGAGCGCTTTGCTACTCAAATGTTCACCTCGTTCATCGAGCAGTACAACATGCTCGTCGGCCCCGATGCTGGTAAGCAACAGCTCCCCTTCTTTGTCAATTGCTCGTCTCGCGGCTTCATTTTTCGATCGCCTTGCCGTTGCAATTGTGTCGTGACGAAAGCGCCACTCGCGGGGAAACCGGCCCGAATAAGTATTGAATGCGTCGTCGACCCAGCCCGGTTGCCGCTCGCCGACGGTCAGAAGCCTGATGTGCACGGACTAACCATCGGTCGCCGCAACGGTCACGGCACCGAACGACCATAACTTCTCCAGGTTATAAAACTCTCGCACTTTGGGCAGCATGACGTGCACAATTACATCGTCGAGGTCGAGCAGAACCCACTCTCTCCCGTCCTCGCCTTCCAGTCCGATGGGTTTGCGGCCGGCCTCTATTGCCTTCTCGGAAACGTTGTCGATCAAGGCCTTTACGTGTCGGTTCGACGTTCCGCTTGCAACGATCATGTGGTCGGTCACGGTCGTCATCTCACGTACGTCAAGCACGACAATGTCCTGTGCCTTGATTTCATCGAGCGCGTCAACGACAAGTTTGCTTAGCTGTTCGCTGTTCATGCGCGCATCTCTTCGGTCATAGATTGTGTGTCTCCTTTCATGTCGCCCGTATGGCGGGCTCCTACGGGTGTATCGCCTGCGTTTGTAGAACTTCATAGCATTTTGACGCCGCGATCACATCGCGCACGGCATCGGGCATAAGAAACCGTGGATCACGGCCCGCCTCTACAAGCTCGCGAATCTCGGTGGACGATATTTCGAGCTGTGTTACGGCGTGTATATGAACACAGCCATGCGTCTGCTCGTGTAAATCACTAATGCGATGAGTGCCGCACTCGGTCAGCATATCGCCCAGCGGGCCGATATCCGGAGCCCGCCAGCCCGGCCTGTGCGCAACGATTATGTGTGCAACATCAAGAATCTCGCGCCAGCGATGCCAGGTCGGCAGACCAAGGAACGCGTCCATACCCACAATGAGACTCAGTGAGCGCTGCGGAAATTCCCCGCGCAACATCAATAATGTATCAATCGAATAGGAAAGACCGTCACGCTGGAGTTCCCGGTCGTCAACAACGAAACCCGGCAGCCCGCCAACCGCAACCCGAACCATTTCGAGTCGCTGCCCGGCACTGGCGTAAGTCGCGCCGCGATGCGGCGGATCGCCGCAGGGAATGAACCGAACCTGATCGAAGCGCAACGCCTGCAACATTTCGAATGCCGTTCTCAGGTGCCCATAGTGAATGGGGTCGAAAGTGCCACCGAAGACACCGATGGGCTTCATGCCGCCCTTCTTCCGCCGACCGACAGGCCAAGGATGATATCGGCGGCAAGCTGCCATGGATCGCCCGCCGCCTGACCTTTTGCGGCCGCGTCCGCACGACCCGTCGCTTTGAGCAGGCGATACAAATCGATGTGCTGATGGCGGCCGATGCAAGCGCGAACCATGGCCTGGCGACTACTCCAGACACGCTCCTTTTTCATCGCAGTGCCGAGGTCGATGCATTGTCTGACCATATCCGCAAGCCTGGCCAGCGAGCGTAGTTCCCGGGTCAGCGCCCACATGACGATTACTGGCGTCAGACCTTCGGCCCGCAATCCGTTTAAGATTTTCATCGCCCTGCTTCCGTCACCGTCGACCGCCGCGTCTACGAGTTTGTAAACGTCGTATCGACTGCTGTTAGCTACAGCGGTGCTGACGTCTTCGCCCGTTACAGGGCCTTCGCCGAGAATCATCCGCAGTTTCTCTACTTCCTGGTTCGCGGCCAGCAGATTGCCTTCCACGCGATCTGCAATCATCGTGACGGCCTCGCGATCCGGCTCCAGCCCGGCGCGACGCATCCGGTCTGCGACCCAGCCCGGTAATTCGCGCAACCCGATCGGCCAGACTGGCAGGTTAATGCCTGTCGCGCTCAGCGATTTAATCCATTTTGCACTGGCCGATTTTTTTTCGAGCTTGGGAGTGATCACAATGAACATCAATTCGGGACTCAGCTGCTCGATGAATTCGCAGATTGCTGCGCTGCCTTCGCGGCCCGGCTTACCGGTCGGAATCCGCAATTCGATAATTCGGCGGTCAGCGAACAGGGACAGATTGGAACCGACAGCTGCCAGTTGCGACCAATTGAATCCGGCCATCACAACGTGCGATTCCCGTGATTCAAAACCCTGCTCTCGCGCCGCAGCACGAATCTGATCCAGCACCTCGTCGACGAGCAGATGCTCATCGCCAGAAACCAGGTAGCAGGGCGCCAGATTGTTTTTTAGGTGGGAAGAAAGTTGATTGGCGTGGAGTTTCAACGCATCTCCGTCATTCGAATTGTTCCAGGCTGATCGACTCGCCTTCAAGCAAAACCGGGATACCGTTAGCGATCGGATACAGCAGTTTGTCGTCGTCAGTGATGAGCGCTTCGGCGAGTGGTTCAGCCAGTACAGCTCCGTCTCGATTGCTTACCGTGCCGGCTTTTATGGCGCCGTTGACCCGTGCAAGCATCTCGCGTTTTGCGAGAGACAGGCCTTTGTGCGTTACCGGGCAACGCAGGATATTCAGGAGGCGTTTTTCCATAGATTTCGTACCCTGATCACACCACGAGAGTGCTCGTATTACAAGCGTTTCAAGGCATCTGCCAACTCAGTGTTGCCGCAACGCTCAGCTACGTCAATGGCGGCCGGCAAATCCTCCCGGATGGGTCGGAATCGCTCATCCGCCAGCTTGCAGCGCAACATCAGTTTGGTCGCCCTGACAGGATCGTCGACTGCCAGCAAGCGGGACAGGTAGCGTTGCGCGAAAAACAGCGCGTGCTCATCATGCTCCCATTTCAACATGTGCTCGAAGAACCAGGGCCACGCGTTGTCGGGATCCGGATCCTGTTGCAACCAGGCATAAATATGCTCGAGGCCGCCTGCCCGGTTACCGCGACTCACGAAACCGTAAGCATGATTCAGTGCCGACAATCGTTGCCTGTCCAGATCCGACGAAATCTGCCTGGCATCGGGTTCCGTCGATTCTTCGATGTACACCTCATCGATCAGCTTCTTGTGTCGCGTAACGGCTCCGACCACGGCGTAAAACGCAAATACGAGGTAAAGTTCGGCAAGCGATCGCAGCCAGTTCGGCAAGCTGTTCAAAATCGTCATTACAACAAACAGCAGAACCAGGGTGACCGGCGCGTACCAGTACACCGTGCCGCTTTCACGAACGAGCGTAAGAAGCGCGACCGGATTCAGGCTTTGCACGGGCGATTGTGTAATAACCAGCACGGCCATGATTGCCGGAACAATAGCGGCAGCAAGCAGACCAAAAAGTACACCGGCGCTATCGCCGTAAGCGCCGGTGAAAAACTCCCAACCCTGGGCGGCGGCAAATATCGGTATCACGGGGAACAGTGTCCACCAATTACCAACCGGCGAAAAATACTCAATACCGGGTGTCTTCGCCTCAATACCCCGTGCGCGGGCCTGCGCCAGCAAAATCAGGTAGCGAAACATCGCCGGCACGACGATGACCGCGAGCCAGATGCCAATCAAACCCGCTGCCGAAACCAGCTGAACCAGCAAATAAAACGTGACCAGCGAAATCATCGTTCCCAGCGAGCGGGCCGGGTACGCAAGCTCGCGAAGGTACTCGCCAAAGCTCATCCGCCTGGCTCGGAGTGGTTTTTCTCCGACGGCTCACCCGGTACCGGATCGTAGCCCGACCCCCCCCATGGGTGGCAACGCGCGATGCGTCTGGCAGCAAGTGCGGTGCCACGAAACGCACCGTACTTTTGCAGCGATTCGACGGCGTAAGCCGAACAGGTCGGCAGGTAGCGGCAATTGGTACCGAGTAGCGGTGAGATCACATAACTGTATATGCGCACCAGCAGCAACAACGGCCACGCGAATAGTCGACCCAGCGCGTTCAGCATCACGCGGCCTGCGCCGCTTCGGCAGCAAAGTCGTGGATAGCCTTCAACATCGCGTGCAAGCCCGTGCTGCGAGTCGGACTCAGGTGACTCTCCAGATTCAGCGCAGAGATGAAGTCCGCCGGCGTATCGAGAATGTCACGCGGTCGCTTGCCTGAATAGATGCGCAGCAGTACCGCAATCAGTCCCGATACGATCGCCGCATCGCTTATTGCCTGAAACTCGAGCTTGCCGCCACTGTTATTGGCCACGAACCAAACCTGCGACTGGCAACCGCGAATCTTGTTGCTATCGATTCGGTACTCATCGGGAAACTCGGGCAGGCGCCGGCCAATGTCGATCAGATACTGGTAACGGTCCATCCAGTCATCAAAAAACCGAAATTCTTCAATAACTTCTCGCTGTGCGCTGGCGACATCGTTGCTCATGCGCAGTAACTCAGGACCGTCGCCATGTCGTGCCCGCCCGGTTGTCCTCAATCTGAATACCGGCATCGGCAAGCGTGTCGCGAATACGGTCGGCATCGACAAAGTTGCGGTCCGCTTTGGCCAATTTTCGCTGTTCAATAAGCGCATTGATCTCATCAACGGAAATCTGACTCTTGCCGTACCCGGCAAACCATTCGTTCGGATCAGTTTGCAACATGCCCAACAGATCGCCGGAAGCATGGATAATTGCGGCCAGACGCTGTTTTTCCTCCGCGTTGTCGGTCTTGTTCAACTCACGTGCGAGTCTAAACAACTCCGCCAGCGCTTTAGGCGAGTTGAGATCATCTTCGAGCGCGGCGACGAGAGCCTCGGACGGTTCTGCGGCGTCGCGAACGACGTGGCTAATCTCTATGCCCCTCAATGCGCCATAGAGCCGGTCCAGCTTTCGGCGTGCCAACTCAATTGTTTCGTCGGACCAATCGAGTGGTTGCCGGTAATGCGCAGACATCAATGCGAGACGCATGACCTCACCGGGAATTTGCTTGATCAAATCGTGTACAAGCAAGACATTGCCGAGTGATTTCGACATTTTCTCGTGATCCATACTGAGGAACCCGTTGTGCAGCCAGAAACGCGCGAACACTTCGCCATCGTGGGCACAGGTCGACTGTGCCATTTCGTTTTCATGATGCGGAAATACGAGATCCTGCCCACCGGCATGAATATCGATTGTCGTACCCAGGTGTACGGCAGCCATCGCCGAGCATTCGATGTGCCAACCCGGGCGGCCCCGCCCCCACGGCGAATCCCAGCCGGGCAGTTCGGGCGTCGACGGTTTCCAGAGTACGAAGTCATGGGCCGCTCTTTTGTACGGCGCAACTTCGACCCGAGATCCCGCAATCATCTCCCGGAGGTCGCGCTTTGACAGGCTGCCGTAGTCATCGTACGAGTGCACATCAAACAATACATGGCTATCGGCCTCGTACGCGTGTCCCTTGTCGATAAGCCGTTCGATCATCGCGATCATTTGAGCGATGTGGTCGGTCGCGCAGGGCTCAATGTCGGGCGGCAACACACCGAGCGCAGCCATGTCCTCATTGTAGGCATTCTTGAAGCGCCGGGTAATCTCGTCAATGGGCTTGCCGGTCTCGATCGAAGCCGCGTTGATCTTGTCGTCGACGTCCGTGAAATTGCGAGCAAATGTAAGTTCGTAGTGCCGCCTCAGTACGCGGGCCAGAAGATCAAACACGACCGCCGGGCGCGCGTTGCCTATATGAGCGTAGTTGTAGACAGTCGGACCACAGAGATACAGAGTCACCTTGCCCTCTTCAAGCGGCTCAAAGACAACTTTTTTGCCTCGCCTGGTGTCGTGCAACCTGATCGTCATTGTTTTCCGTGTTTGGCCAGCACAAAAAAAACGCAAATGAAGCGCTCCGAATAGCGGTCAATCATACCAATATTGCCCGCCTACGCGCCCGCCTTGCGTTGAGTTTGACGTCGTTTCACGGCGGCCGGTTGTGGATCCCGGAGGTACATCGAACGTACCTGGTAGGTGTACTCAATCGAGCCAATCAACCACAGCAGGTAGCCGAGCAGCTCGATGAATTCCTCAACGGCGAGTGTCACGATATGCCGGTAATCATCACCCAGAATTGCCTGCCACAGCGATTCCGATCCGACAAGCCGAACAAAGACGAACAGAATTACAGTGCCGGCGAAAAGCAGCGCAAGTGCCGGTGACGGCCACAACCGGCCGAGGGCGATGTTCAGGCGTTTTCGGTGCCGGTAGGTGTAAACAATGACAAAAGCGCCCACAATCGCGATAAGCGCCTGCCAGAGATTGTCGAGCAAATAGCGATCAAGGAAATAATCGAGCTCCTGGATCAGGAACGCCAGCGCAAGGCCACCGAACGGAAATGCGACAGGCCGCTGTGGGGCGTAGTTCAACGCAACCCAGCCCATTAACAGTCCACACACAATCAGAATCAACGGTTGAATCATCTCAACCGGCGAGAACTCGCTGGTGCCAAGTACATCGTATGCACTCGTGAACACCTGCAATCGCAAACTGCCCGGATAGGCGGCCTCGAGCCGGGTTAGCATCGCCGTGATCACGGCGATGAGCAGAAAGTACAACAAGTACCGAATCCAGGCCATAGGGAACTATACACCGGCACCGCGGCCTTGCTCCAACGAACTGTTTTTGAACGTTTTTGTGCGCCTACACGCGAAGACGAAAGGTAATCCCGAGGGCTTTGTCAAGGAGCCCATGCAGCAGCAGCCACGCCCGCATATCGTCGGCGTCTTCCACGAACCAGCGACGTGTGGAACCGAGGCGAAAGCTGTAGCCCCAGCTGTCCATGTCCTGCATCAGTCGGGCGCTGCCGACGAGTTCGATGTGGCCTGCGAGCAGGATTTGCAGGTAGCAGACCGCCGCTTCTTCGAGATCGTCACCGCCCGCATCGCGATCCAATGCAGCGCGGCGCTTGCCGGTCATGCAGATGATATGGCCGCATTCATGCAACAGAGAATGAATCGGCGTGTCGCCTCGCACATAGACGGTCGTCCCGACGATGCCGGCTTCAGGCGCGCCCCAGAAACTGCCACGGATGGCTTCACCGTCCGTTTGCATTTCGAGGGTTATACGAAATCGATCGAGTAATGCCCGCACCGGATCAATCGGAATGTCGGATATCCTGAGCACCTCGCTCATCGAAGCGTTTACTGCACCGAAATTTGCTTGAGCACAATGCGAACAAGATCCTGCACGACCGATTTTCGCATGAGCTCTTCTTCTTTCGCTTTGCCGAGAACCAGCGTCGAGTCGTAAGTATAATCTTCAGTCAGGGTCATGTCCTGAACTTCGAGCAAGGTAAGCTCGCCGCTCACGAGTCCATACTGAATCGTGTAATAAACGTCGTACTCCGTCGGTACATTGCGCGCTGACACTGACAACACGCGCTTGTCGGTCAGATCGTAGTAGATAGTGAATATCGCCGTTGCATCTTCCGGCGAATCGACGATGACGACGCCGGCTGCCTGCAGCTCAATACGCAAAGCCCGATAAAAGAGACTGTGCCGGTCCTGCGCGTCAATATAGGTTCGTTCCATCTCCTCGGGAAATTCGATAGCCCCCTTCAGCTGGAATCCACATGCACCGAGCGACTGAGCGCAAGCTGCGAGCAGCAGAATTATTGCGAGCCTAGACAACGACATTCACCAGGCGTCCGGGAACAACAATAACATTTCGAATTTTCTTGCTATCGATGAATCGCTGCACATTCTCATCGGCCAGGGCCTGCTCGATAATCTCGTCTTTCTCAGCGTCGGCGGCGACCGAAATTCTGGCACGCAACCTGCCGTTGACCTGGACAACTATATTTACCGTGTCTCGCTCGAGCGCGGTCTCATCAAAATCGGGCCATGCCTGGTCGATCAAGGGCTCTGTGTGTCCCAGCGCCCGCCAGAGCGCATCGCAAATATGCGGCACGATCGGCGACAGCATCAACACGACGGCCTTGAGTGCCTCGCGTTTGACGGCGCGCCCGTCTTTCGAGTTGTCCTGCAATTTGTTGACCGCGTTCAACAACTCCATCGACGCCGAGACGGCCGTATTGAAGGAGTGCCGCCGGCCGATGTCGTCGGAAATCTTGGCAATGGTCTGGTGGGTCTTGCGACGCAGGTCTTTTTGCGCGTCATCGAGGGTTGATGGTTCGACGTCCGGGGCCGGACCGGCCTCGACATGAGTCTGAACAGCAGCCCAGAATCGCTTCAGGAAGCGGAAGCTGCCCTGAACGCCATCATCCGACCACTCAAGCGCCTGCTCCGGCGGCGCCGCGAACATCATGAACAAACGAACTGTGTCGGCCCCGTACCGGGCAATCAGTTCCTGTGGATCGACGGTGTTGCCCTTCGCCTTTGACATTTTTGCGCCGTCCTTGAGTACCATGCCTTGCGTAAGCAAGTTCGTAAACGGTTCGGCAGTACCGCTCAGGCCTTCATCGCGCATCACGCGCTGCAGGAATCGCGAGTACAGCAAGTGCAGAATCGCGTGCTCTACGCCGCCGGTGTATTGATCGACCGGCATCCAGTAGGCAGCGCGATCATCGAGCATCATATTATCCGCATCCGGGCTCGCGTACCGCGCAAAGTACCAGGACGACTCGACAAAGGTGTCGAATGTATCGGTTTCGCGACGCGCATCCTTGCCGCATTTCGGGCAGCTCGTCTCATAAAATTCGGGCATGTCTTTGAGCGGCGAGCCAACACCCGTGAATTCGACGTCCTCGGGCAACACGACCGGAAGCTGGGCCTCGGGAACCGGAACCGCGTCGCAATCATCGCAATAGATAATCGGAATCGGCGTACCCCAGTAACGCTGCCGCGAGACGCCCCAATCCCGCAGGCGATAGTTAACCGTGCGCTTGCCGCGACCTGATTTCTCGAAATGATCCACGATCGCGTCGAACGCCGTATCGAAGTCCATGCCGTTATACTTGCCAGAATTCACGAGCACGCCCTTGTCGAGGTAGGCGGCCTCATTGATATCGATGTCGCTGCCATCCGCCGGTGCGATTACCTGCGTAATCGGCAAGCCGTTATTCCTGGCAAATTCCCAGTCGCGCGCGTCGTGGCCAGGAACGCCCATCACGGCTCCCGTGCCGTAACTCATTAGCACGAAGTTAGCGACCCACAACGGCACTTCCTCCCCCGTTATTGGATGAATCGCGGAAATTCCGAGCGGCATACCCTTCTTTTCCATTGTCTCGAGCGTGGCTTCGGCCGCGTCTGTTTTCTTGCATTGTTCGACAAAGGCCGCGACGTCGGCGTCAAGAGCGGCAGCTTTTTTCGCGAGCGGATGTTCAGCCGCGACGGCCATGTAGCTAACACCGAATAGTGTGTCCGGTCGTGTCGTGTAAACCGTTAGAGGATCGCCCTCGCCCTGCACATCGAATGACAGCTCGACGCCTTTGGAGCGACCGATCCAGTTGCGTTGCATCGTCTTGACCGATTCGGGCCAACCGGGCATGCGGTCAAGCTCATCGAGCAACTCATCGGCATACTCGGTGATCTTCATGAACCATTGCGGAATCTCGCGGCGCTCGACCAGCGCATCGGAGCGCCAGCCGCGACCATCGATTACCTGTTCGTTCGCGAGCACGGTCTGATCGACCGGGTCCCAGTTGACGACGGAGTTCTTGCGATAGACCAGACCCTTGTCGAACATTTTCGTGAACAGCCATTGTTCCCAGCGGTAATACTCGGGCCGGCAAGTCGTAACCTCGCGCGTCCAGTCATAGGCATAACCCAGCCGCTTCATCTGCTTGCGCATGTCGTCTATGTTGTCGTAGGTCCATTTCGCAGGCGGTACACCGCGCTGAATGGCCGCATTCTCGGCTGGCATGCCGAATGCATCCCAGCCCATCGGTTGGAGAACGTGCTTGCCCTGCATGCGCTGGTAACGCGCAATGACGTCACTGATAGTGAAGACACGCACATGGCCCATATGCAGCTTTCCGCTCGGGTACGGAAACATGGTCAGACAATAGAACTTGTCCTTGTCAGTGTCCTCGCTTACCTCAAAACATCGTGAAGCGTCCCATTGTTCACGGGCGGCCTTTTCGACGCTTTCGGGGTTGTAGTCAGTACTCATTGAAGTATTCGGAAGAGGCGGTCGGCGAAAACCCGCAAGCCTACATGAACAGGGCGAAAATGGCAGTAACCGAACGGACTTATAGGCGCGTACGGACCCAGAACAGACCGAGTACGAGAAGCGACAGTCCGACGACCGGGCTGTTGCCAAAACTCGCGTACGGGGTCGCGCCTCTGCGCGGCATCACATCCGCCGTCAACGCCATTTCGCGGAACTGCGGACCGGTTTTTAGCAGCTCCCCCTTGTGGCTGATGAAGGCACTGATGCCGGTATTGGTCGACCTGACGCTCGGACGACCGAAAACAAGCGACAACATTCGCGCAATTTGCAGGTGTTGATGTACTGCGATCGATTTACCGAACCACCCATCATTGCTGACGTTGATCAGGATTCCGGCATCGGGCAGCGCGTAAAACTGTTCGAACCCATAGGCGTCCTCGTAGCAGATCGCCACGGCAAGACGCTCTCCGTCGGGTGTCTCAATAAGGTCTGGATAGTCCTCGCCCGCCGTCAGGTCGCTATGAGGCAGGTTCATCATGCGCATCCACTCCCGGACTTGGGCGGGTACCGGAAAGTACTCACCGAAAGGTACGAGGTGCCGCTTGCGATACGACTGGCGACGCTGTCCGTCCAGAGCAATGACACTGTTATAGATCGACCGTTCGCCCCGCAGCTCCTCATCTTCGAGGATGCCGAACAGGATCATTTGTCCGTTTTCGCGGGCGTCCGATTCCAGTTGCGATATGTAGGCCGCTTCACGACTTGTTAGCGACGGTATCGCGACCTCGGGCCAGACAACGATTTGGCTGTCGCGCGCAATGCGCGTTTCATCACGATAGAAGTCGAGTATCAACTGTCGTTGTTCCGGCAGCCATTTCTGGTCCTGCGCGACGCCCGCCTGCAGAATTGTCATACGAACCGGCTTGCCGGCCTCGTCGGTCCACTCTACGGACCAGAGCGCGCCGCCGATAATCCAGGGTATGAATACGAACGCCGCAGCGATGATGCGCCGGGTGCCGCGGTCCATAATTGCAGCGAGAATTGCCGCAGCCGTCAGAACAACGGCGAACGATACGCCGTAGACGCCCGCAAGCGGCGCGTAGCCTCCCAGCGCCGAATCAATATTCGCGTAACCGAACGCGAGCCACGGAAATCCCGTGAGCACCCAGCCACGCAACCATTCGACCAGCACCCAGGCTGCCGGCGCCGTAGCCAGCAGCTGCAATGGCTCGCCTTGCGTCAGCCGGCTGATAACCCAGCCTGCCAGGAACAGCCAGAACGACATGATTACCGTGAGACCCAACATCAACATCACGGCGATCCAGGTCGGTGCCTGACCGAACACGACGACGGATATGTAGATCCAGTAGGTACCCGTCAGGAACAGTCCGAAGCCGTACCAAAATGTGTGTCCTGCTGCATCGCGCGGCGCGACCGTCAGGCAGACAAACAGGATCGGAATCAACAGGATCGGAATAAGCGCCGACAAACCGAAAGGCGCAAAGCCAAGCGTCGTCAGGCAACCCAGTACGAAACAGATCGCGCGACTTAGTCGCGGCTTATCTGCGGGCAGTGTCAGGAATCTCGGAGCGTAAGCCATTCGCTCAGGTGCCGACTCGTTGCACCTGCAGTGAATCGATGCGACGTTTGTCGGCCTTGGTCACAGCGAATTCGAATCCACCAAACTCGACCCGCTCACCCCTCCGCGGCAGCCGGCCAAGCTCATGCATGACGAGGCCGCCGATCGTGTCGTACTCCTCTTCGTCCAACTCGCACCCGAAAAACTCATTGAAATCTTCGATACGCGTCAGCGCACGAACGGCAAAGCTCGGCTTGCCATTGCGATCGCCGTCAGCGCTGATGAATTCGGCCTCTTCATGATCGTGTTCGTCGTCGATTTCACCAACGATCTCCTCGAGTACGTCCTCGATCGTCAACAGCCCCGCGACACCACCGTATTCGTCGACAACGATTGCCATATGATTGTGGCTGGCGCGAAACTCCTTCAGCAATGCGTTTAGCCGTTTTGATTCCGGAATAACGGATGCGGGGCGCAACAATTTGGAAATTGGCAGATCTTTTGCTTCGTCTTTTCCGAAAGAACGCAGCAAATCCTTGGCCAGCAGGACGCCGAGAACTTCATCGCGGTCCTCACCGATAACGGGGAAACGAGAGTGTCCCGACTCAACGATGACGTTCAGTATTTCGTCGAAGTCCTGCTCGATGTCGATAACGACCATCTGTGAGCGCGGTATCATGACATCACGCACCTGCGTCTCGGACACTTCGAGAACGCCGGCAAGCATGCTTTTCTCCTCGGCGTCCAGCTCGATTCCGGATTGTTGAATCAGGTCCTGGAGTTCATCGCGCCTCCAGGGCTCGCCCCTGATCGCGCGTTTTACGCGCGAGAACAAACCGGTGTTGCCGGTGCCGCTGGTACCTGGCGGTTTTTCGCTCATTTAAAAGAATTGTAACAGCTTGTAATCATTAGACTCTATACGGGTCGGCGACGCCATGCGAGGTCAATATCCGAAGCTCGAGGCCTTCCATCTCCGCCGCCTGTTCGTCCGATATATGGTCATATCCGAGCAAATGTAGCGTTCCATGCACCAACATGTGGGCCCAGTGGTCAGCAATCACCTTGTCTTGCACGGCCGCCTCGTCGCGGACGATTGGCGCGCAAACCACCAGGTCGCCCAGCGCCCGAACATCATCGTCAGGCACGCCCGCAAGCTCACCGGCCGGAAATGACAGCACGTTGGTGGCCTTGTCCGTGTTCCGATACTTGAGATTCAACGTCTGCATTTCACCGACACCGACGACTCTCACCGACACTTCGAATTCGCCTTCCGGCGAAATCGAGACCGCCGCGAGTGTAAGAACGACCCACTCGCGAATGCGCTCCGCATCGGGTATATCCGGATCATCGCAGGCCAACTGCACATCAACATGAGTCATGCCCTTCGAACTCACTCCGCTTCATAGGCCTCGACAATGCGCCGCACGAGGGGGTGCCGAACGACGTCACCTGGCGAGAAAAACGTAAATGCGACCCCATCGACTTTGTCCAGAATTCGCGTCGCGTGCTTTAGTCCCGACTGTTTGTCTGCAGGCAAATCGATCTGCGTCACGTCGCCCGTGACTACGGCATGCGATCCGAATCCGATACGCGTCAGAAACATCTTCATTTGTTCGACACTCGTATTCTGAGCTTCGTCCAGAATAACGAATGAGTCGTTAAGTGAGCGACCTCGCATAAACGCGAGCGGCGCAATCTCGATGACATTGCGGTCGATCAATCGCGTAACCGTATCAGTACCAACCATGTCGTACAGTGCGTCGTACATTGGACGCAGGTACGGGTCGATTTTCTGCGACAAGTCGCCGGGAAGAAATCCCAATCGCTCACCGGCCTCGACGGCCGGGCGAACGAGCACGATGCGGCGCACTTGCTCATTATCGAGCGCTTCCACGGCCGCAGCGACGGCAAGGTAGGTTTTCCCCGTGCCGGCAGGGCCGATGCCGAATGCCAGGTCGTGCTGCCGAATATTTTTCAGGTAGTTCGTCTGGTTTTCGCCACGTGGGCGAATCTGTTTGCGACGCGTTTGCACGACATTCTTGGACGCATCGTCACTTTCCACGAGATTCGATTCCTCGGACGACTGCTTGTTGCCTTTCGCGGGCCTTTGATTCATTTCGGACCCCTGCAGATAAATATGAACGCGTTCCGGGTCGAGATGCTCACGGCGCGTCAACTCAAAAAGTGTTTCGAGGACATCACTGCCGAGTTCTGCGGCGCCCGGCCTGCCCGTCACTCGGAAATGATTGCCACGACTGGCAATTTCCACGTCCAGTCGATTCTCGATTTGTCGAAGGTGCTCATCGAACTGGCCGCAGAGATTGGCAAGACGCTGATTGTCGGCAGGTTCGAGAACGATGTCCCGTGAGATTTGAAGAGCGTTCAAAGTGGTTTTAGATTACCGCGTGACAAGCACCGTGGGAAGGGTACGTGACGGACTAGGCTGCCTTGTCCCTGACCAGGCGACCCCGAAGCGAATTTGGGAGGGCTTCAGTAACCACGACGTCAACAAACCGGCCGATTAGCGCCTCGTTGCCATCGAAGTTGAGCCAACGCATGTTCTCGGTGCGGCCCGAAACCTGGTTCACGCTTTTCTTCGACCTGTGTTCAACCAGGACCCGCTGCGTCGTACCGATCATGCCACGGCTGATATCCATAGCCTGCTGCCTGATCCGCTCCTGTAGTATCCATAGCCGCTCTTTCTTGAGCTCTAGGGGTGTGTCGTCGGTCAGGCTGGCCGCCGGTGTACCGGGCCGCGCGCTGTAGATGAATGAAAACGATTGATCGAAGCCAATCTCCGCGACGAGATCCATGAGCGCTTCGAAATCCGCATCGGTCTCACCCGGGAAGCCAACGATGAAATCCGAAGAAAGCGAAAGACCGGGGCGCGCCGCGCGCAGCTTTCGAATTTTGCTTTTGTACTCGAGCGTCGTATGACCGCGCTTCATCGCCGCGAGAATCCGGTCGGATCCATGCTGCACAGGCAGGTGCAGGTAATTGGCCAGCGACGGTACTTCCGCGTAGGCCTGGATGAGGCTGCCAGTGAACTCGACCGGATGTGAGGTCGTAAAACGAATGCGATCGATGCCGTCAATCGCATCAATGTAGTAAATAAGCGTGGCAAGATCGGCGATCCCGCCATCGTGCATGGGACCGCGATACGCATTGACGTTTTGGCCAAGCAGGTTCACCTCGCGCACGCCCTGCTCCGCAAGCTGCGCGACTTCAACGATGACGTCGTCGAGCGGCCGGTTGATTTCTTCGCCTCGCGTATACGGTACGACGCAGAAACTACAATACTTGCTGCACCCTTCCATGACGGACACGAACGCCGTCGGTCCTTTCGCTCGCGGCGTCGGAAGACAGTCGAATTTTTCAATCTCCGGAAATGAAATATCGACAGCGGAAACAGCGTCTGCCTGGGCTCTGTCTATCATCTCGGGAAGGCGGTGCAAGGTCTGCGGACCGAACACGACGTCGACATACGGCGCCCGCTTGATAATGCCGTCGCCCTCCTGGCTCGCGACACAACCGCCGACGCCGATCATGACACCGTCTTTCTTCTCCTTGAGCTGCCGCCAGCGTCCAAGCTCGGAGAACACCTTTTCCTGTGCCTTCTCGCGAATAGAACAGGTATTGACGAGTAGCAAATCGGCATCATCAACCACTTGCGTGAGCTCGTAGCCGTGCGATTCACGCAGGACGTCCGCCATCTTTTGCGAGTCGTACTCGTTCATCTGGCAGCCGAAGGTTTTGATGTAAAGCTTCTTGCCCATATGCCTACCGAATGTACCCCATTGCCTCCAGTTTCACGAGAATCCGGTGTGCGGCCAGGTCCGGTGAGATTCCGACCGTATCGATAACCATCTCGGCATTCTCCGGTATTTCGTAAGGATCTGAAATGCCTGTGAATTCCTTGATTATTCCGGCGCGCGCCCTGGCGTACAGGCCCTTGCGATCGCGTTCCTCGCAAACCTCTAGCGGTGTCGAGACGTGTACTTCGATGAAGCCACCGACCGGGCTGACCGTCTCGCGTACGATTCGACGCACACCCGCATACGGCGCGATCGGCGCGCATATTGCGATACCACCGTTCTTCGTTATTTCGCTCGCTACGTATCCGATGCGAGTTACGTTGATATCCCGGTGCTCTTTCGAAAAGCCCAGTTCGCTCGACAGGTTCTTGCGCACAATGTCGCCATCGAGAAGTGTGACCGGCCGGCCGCCAAGTTCCATGAGTTTGGTCAGTAATGCGTTGGCAATTGTCGACTTGCCCGCACCGGACAATCCCGTAAAGAACACTGTGTAACCCTGCTTGTGACGCGGCGGATGTGTCCGCCGTAATTCTTCGACAATCTCCGGGAACGAGAACCACTCCGGGATATCCAGCCCTTCGGCCAAACGCCGGCGCAATTCAGTGCCCGAGATATTGAGTACTGTATCGTCATCGTTTGTGTCGTCGATCAATACGTACTGCGCACGATTTTCTGCAAAAACCATTAGCTGGAACGGCACCATTGTGATGCCGAGTTCCTCGGCGTGCTCCCTGAGCAGGTCCTGAGCCTCGTAGGGTCCGTAAAAGTCCTTGCCCTTCGAATCCTTGCCCGGCCCTGCGTGGTCACGGCCGATTATCAGGTGCGTGCAACCGAAATTCTTGCGAATAATCGAGTGCCACATGGCCTCTCGCGGACCACCCATGCGCATGGCGAGTGGTAACAGACTCAGCATCGTCGTTTGCTCGGGGTAGCGTTTGAGCAAATGCTCGTAGCAACGTACGCGCGTGAAATGATCGACATCTCCCGGCTTGGTCATGCCGACGACCGGATGAATAAGGAGGTTGGCCTCAACGTCACTTGCGGCGCGCAACGTCAGTTCCTGGTGCGCCCTGTGCATCGGGTTGCGAGTCTGGAACGCGACCACCTTGCTCCAGCCAAGCTTTTCAAGGCGATCTCGCATTTCCGCTGGAGTATCGCGCAGGTGCTTGAAGTCAAAATGCGTCGGCGGCGCGATGCCACTTAACCGTCCGCCCACGTAAACAGAATTCGCAATATTGTTCAGGTAATGCACCGCGGGGTGTGTTTCGTCAGTCGAGCCATAAACGCTTTCGGCTTCGGCTTTCTTGTCGGGCGTCCATATGTCGCCGACCTCCATGGTCGCAATAATGATGCCCTCAAGGTCACGCAACGCAACCTTGTCGCCGGACTTGATGCTGGCCGCAAACTCGTCGCTGACATCAAGCGTGATCGGCATAGGCCAAAGCACACCTGATGTCAGGCGCATCGTTTTTGCGACCGAATCGTAGTCATCCTGGTTGAGGAAACCCTCGAGCGGTGAAAACGCTCCATTCAGCAGCAGCTCGACGTCACAAAGCTGGCGTTCGGTCAGGTCCCAGGAGACGTAATCACGTGCTGCCCGCAACTCCGCCTCGGCTGCATCCGCCGGCAAATAGAGGTCTTTCAGCTCGCCGCCGTGCGGCTCCTTAACAACGCCCATAAATCTCAATCCTCAAGACATGTGAAAGTTACTGGAATATGTGCGGGCTAAATCGCCCTGTCCGACGACCCCGTCACAGCGTCAAGCGAGACGCAGCGTTGGCTCAGAATGGAATGTCGTCGTCGAAGTCGTCAGTCGGGGGCGTACCCTGGTCACCGCCCGGGGGCGCGTTCGATCCACCTCCGGACCCGCCACCGGAACTACCGCCGGAACTACCGCCGGAACTACC
>CAYLTW010000007.1:6555-48528 GCA_964386735.1 uncultured Woeseiaceae bacterium | reverse complement strand
CCTACAATATTTCGGGGCGCTCACCGGCGATCACGGTCACGGCGAAGCGCTCGCCGTCGCGTACTCCGGTAATTGGAACTTCATCACCGGGATTTGTGCCGGCCGCGATCAACAAGGCCTGTCGCCGGGACAGGATAGGCTCGGCATTTATTGTGAGCACGACGTCTCCGCGTTGCAGGCCGGCAAGAAACGCCGGCCCGTCTTCGTATACCGATTCAAGCAGAATGCCCGAATTATCGTCCAGTCCGAGCGCCAGGCGTTCAGCCGTCGTCAGGTCATCGGGATTCAGGCCCATCCAGCCGCGAATCACTCGACCGTTCAACTTGATCTGTTCAACGACACCGCGGACCAGGTCGATCGGGATCGCGAAGCCGATACCCGCGGTACCCGAGTCCTGAGCGAGAACGGCCGTATTGATGCCGACAAGCTCGCCGCGCGCGTTGACAAGGGCACCGCCGGAATTGCCGGTATTTATAGCGGCGTCGGTCTGGATGAAGTTCTCAAAGGTCACAAGATCGAGTAAGCCTCCTCGCCCCATTGCGCTGACGATGCCCTGCGTTACAGACTTGGACAGGCCGTACGGATTGCCGATCGCGAGGACCACGTCACCAATTCGAAGCTGCGATGAGTTGCCCATCGGAACAGCCGGTAACGTTCCCAGGTTGACTTTAAGTAGTGCGAGATCAGTCTCGCGATCAATGCCCACCGTCTCAGGTTCAGCGACCCGGCCGTCGCTGAGTTGAATGCGTATCTCGGCCGCCTCGGCTACGACATGGTAGTTGGTGACCAGATAGCCTTCGGCATCGATAATGACGGCAGATGCAAAGTTTGTGCTGATGCGGAAGCGGGTTCGGGCCGTCGGAGAGGCGGAGTCCCGGACCAGCCTCTTGGTATATACGTTGGCTACTGCAGGCGCGCTTATATCAACGGCATCGGCATAACTGAACGGCTGCCCAGCCGTCCGGACGCCGATATTTGGTAACAGGTTCGGCCGCAACAGCACGACTAAAAAGGCGACGGCGAGGCCGACGACGACCGATTGCAACAGAAAAACGAGAGTTGACTTCAAACTCGCCTCGACTGGCCCCAGTTTGGAAGATTCGTCGTCATTAGCATCTAGCCAATTTCGACGAGCCCCGTGTATAATGCGCCATTGGTTCCGCACCAAGTACCGGGGCTACCGACATCCTGACGGGAATCAGGGTCTGCTGCAAATCCACCAGTTTTGAAACAAAGCAAAAACGTGCTGACAGAAAGCTTGTGATTAAGAACATGGCGGGCATGCCGCCTGACACACTTTCCAATAGCCGGGCGTATAGGAGTGCCTGATGACTGACGACGACCTGGATCAGATTGATCGAAACAGACGTCATTTTCTTGGTGTCGCGACTGCGGTTACCGGTCTTGCCGGAGCCGGACTGGCGTTCTATCCGTTTCTCGCGTCGTTGCAGCCGAGCGCCCGGGCGCAGGCATTGGGCTCACCGGTCGAAGTGCCAATCGGCTCGATTGAGCCGGGTGAGATGGTTCGCGTTTTGTGGCGCGGCAAGCTGATCTTTGTTTTGCACCGCAGCGACGGGATGCTCGAGCATCTGGATGACAGTATAGCCATGCTTCGCGATCCGAATTCCGAAGTAGTCGAGCAACAGCCCGACTACACAGCCAATGCGACCCGTTCCGTGAAGCCGGAGTTCCTCGTCGTCGAGGGCGCGTGCACGCATCTGGGCTGTGCCCCGATCGAGGATTTTGAAGTCCGGCCAGCGGACAGCTGGGGTGGCGGTTTTTTCTGTCCCTGCCATGGATCGATATTCGACCTGGCGGGTCGTGTCTTCAAGGGCGTTCCGGCACCAACCAACTTGCGGATTCCTCCGCACAGATTTGTCAGAGATGACCTGATCCTGCTCGGGCAGGATACGGGAGCAGTGTAATGGCGAGAATCGAAGCAGAAGTCGGGACGCCAAAGGGCGGCTTCATGAAATGGATCGACGATCGTTTTCCGTTCACGGAAACGATGAAGTACCACGCTACCGAGTACTACGCATCCAAGAACTTCAATTTCTGGTACGTGTTTGGTGTGCTCGCGTTCGTCGTGCTTATTATCCAGCTGCTATCAGGCTTATTTCTCACGATGAATTACAAGCCGTCAGCGGACGAGGCTTTTGCATCCGTCGAGTACATCATGCGCGACGTCGAATGGGGCTGGTTTATTCGCTACATGCATTCAACCGGCGCGTCTTTCTTTTTCATCGTCGTATACCTGCACATGTTCAGAGCGATGTTATACGGCTCATACCGAAAGCCACGTGAGTTGCTCTGGATTATTGGCATGCTGATTTTCTTCGTGCTGATGTTCGAGGCTTTCGCCGGATACCTGCTGCCCTGGGGTCAGATGTCCTACTGGGGCGCGCAGGTGATCATCTCGCTATTCGGGGCGATACCCGTGGTCGGCGACGCAATTGTCGAATACATTCGCGGTGACTATTCGATCTCCGACGTTACGTTGAATCGATTTTTTGCCCTGCACGTATTCGCATTGCCACTGGCGTTAATCGGACTCGTGTTCGTCCATATCGTGGCCCTGCACGAAGTGGGATCAAGTAATCCGGACGGCATCGAGATAAAGAAACTCAAAGGAGCCGACGGCGTACCACTCGATGGCATTGCATTCCATCCGTATCACACGTCCAAGGACCTGGTCGCGATTATCATTTTCCTGATGGTGTTCAGTGCGGTCATATTCTTCGCGCCCGAGATGGGCGGATACTTCCTCGAATATGCCAACTTCGACCCCGCGAATCTGCGTGCGACGCCGGAACATATCGCGCCTGTCTGGTATTTCACACCGTTCTACGCAATCCTTCGCGCGGTGCCGGACAAGCTCTGGGGCTTCATATTGTTCGCGCTTGCGGTTGTTTTACCGCTCTTCCTGCCGTGGCTGGATCGGTCCCGTGTCAACTCGATTCGGTACCGCGGCTGGTTGTACAAGTCGGCGCTGGGCATGTTTGCGATCAGTTTCGTTGTATTGGGTTGGCTGGGCACGCAACCCGCTGAATATGTCTATGTTTTGGCAGCCAGAATCTTTTCGGTGATCTATTTTGCCTTTTTCCTGCTGATGCCGTACTACACGACGATCGACAAAACGAAGCCGGTGCCGGAAAGGGTGGTCTACCATGGGTAACAGGAAGAAAATCCTTTTTGTATTGAGCGTTGTTTTTCTTTCTGCCGCCGCGTTCGCGGCTGGCGGCGGTGCCGATCTCGAAGAATCGAAAATCGATCGAGACAACATTAGTTCGCTGCAGCGCGGCGCCCGGAATTTTATTAACTACTGTTCTGGTTGTCACTCGGCCAAGTACGTTCGCTACAAGACGATCGGCAAATATCTGGAATTGTCGGAAGATCAGCTGATCGACAACCTGATGTTCAACGCCGAAAATACCTTCGAAACGATTAATGTGTCGATGCGACAGGAAGATGCCGAGCGCTGGTTCGGCATGGCACCACCGGATCTGACATTGATGGCGCGCTCAAGTGGCGCCGACCACATATACAATTTCCTGAAAAGCTTCTACATTGACCCGGACAGTCCTACCGGTGTGGACAACCGGATAGTCGCGGGAACCAGCATGCCGCACGTGCTGTGGGAACTGCAGGGTTTCCAGAAAGAGGTCTTCGAGGAGTTCGAGGACAATGGCACAGTTACTCGCGAATTCGGGCATTTCGAACCCGTAACGGGGGGTTCGATGGACGCCGAGGGCTACGACGAGTTTGTCCGTGACACGACAAACTTCCTGGCCTATATTGCGGAACCAATTCGCTCTGAGCGGCGCAAGCTTGGTGTCTGGGTGCTGATGTTCCTGGTCTTCTTCCTCGTCATCTCGGCGATGCTGAAAAAACAAATCTGGAAGGATGTAACATAATGGCAGTGATCGCCAATCGCCGCTCGGTAATGACGTTGTTTTCGCGGCCAACGGGCATACACAGCCACCGGACTCGTCTGGTTTTGGCTGAGAAAAATATCAACATCGAGATCACCAGTATTCTGGGCAACGACCTTCCGGAAGACCTGATGGATTTGAACCCATACCACTCGGTTCCGACACTCGTTGATCGCGATCTGACGCTTTACGATTCGCGCGTAATCATTGAGTATCTGGACGAACGATTTCCTCACCCGCCGCTGATGCCGGTCGATCCGGTAACGCGGGCGCAATTTCGGCTTGCGTTGTTCCGCATCGAAACTGATTGGTACTCGCTGGCTGAGGAGGCGGATTCGGCGGACGGCAGGCTGAGTGCGAAGTCCAAGAAGATGTTGCGCGAGAGCATTCTGCAAAGTGCCGAACTATTCGGCGCGCGGCCGTATTTCCTGAGCGAAGAGTTCTCGCTTGTGGATTGCAGTATCGCGCCAATTCTGTGGCGTCTACCGGTCTACGGCATCGATCTCGGCGACAAGTTCGAGGAGATCGATGCGTATATGCAGCGCGTGTTTGCGCGTCGCTCGTTCCAGCAAGCGCTAACCGAACTCGAACAGGAAATGCGGATGTGACGACGGCGTTATGTCATCTTTCAAAACGATTAGCCGAACAATGGTAAGCTTGTTCACTAACTAGCACAGCCGCACGATATTCGCCTTGTCCAATCCCAGCCGATCCAAACGCCCCTACCTGATTCGAGCCATGCATGAGTGGATGGCCGATAACGGTAATACGCCGCATATCGTTGTCGATACATCCGTCGATGGTGTCACGGTTCCGACCGAACACATCAAGGACGGAAAAATCATCTTGAACATCAGTGAGTCGGCGGCACACAACCTCAAGCTAAGCAATGACGCTGTGAGTTTTCGCGCACGCTTCGGCGGCGTGCCGTTTGATGTGTGGGTGCCGATGCGCTCGGTACTCGGCATTTACGCACGCGAAACCGGGCAGGGCATGATCTTCTCGCATGACTCGGATACAGTCGAAAAATCGGCCGGAGATTCGGCTGCTGTACCGGAGCCGGCGCCGGATGACATCGACTCGACTCGCGCGCGTTCTCACCTCCGGGTCATCAAGTAAGGGCAGCCCCGGAATGCAACCGGGGCATCAAACGGAGTCCATCTCATGAATAATATCGTGTTGTTTCTTGCGATAACGTCGCTCGCCATTGTTTCAAGCGTTCATGCGCAGGAGTTCAGCTACAAGGAAATAGCGAAGCGTTATTCCGATACGCAGCTCGATTCAAGGAGTGTCAAAGAGGCGAAAATGCAGGGTGAGTGCCTGGTTGGGATCAGGGAACAGAACTGGTTGAGCCGTGCGGATTTTGACCCTGTAGCTGAGTGGACAAATATTCGTGCGCATTCTTTGCTTGAGCAGTTCCCACCGTGCACGGTGCTGATCATGACCGAGGTTGCTCGCAAAGGACTGATCGAGAAAAGTGCTGATTAGTCGTTTGCGTCGCCCAGCAACGCCGTATCGATCAGGTCGCACAGCGCGTGAATAATTACGAGATGTACCTCCTGGATGCGTGCCGTGCGCGTCGCCGGTACTCGAATCTCAACGTCGCCTTCTTCAAACATATCGGCCATACGCCCGCCGTCACGACCTGACAAAGCGACGACTTTCATGCCGTGTTCGTGCGCAGCCGCAATCGCGCGACAAACATTTTCCGAATTGCCTGACGTCGAAATGCCGAGCAGTACATCCTGCGGCTTGCCAAGGGCACGGATTTGCTTGGAAAAGATTTCTTCGTACGCATAATCGTTGCTGATGGACGTTATTGTCGATGCATCCGTCGTAAGCGCCATCGCCGGAAGTCCGGGGCGCTCTCTCTCGAAGCGATTCAGTAGCTCGGACGAAAAATGCTGGGCATCGCCGGCGGACCCACCGTTGCCACAACTCAGAATCTTGCCATCGTCGAGCAGCGACCGGCTCATGACCCGACCAGCCGCAGCAATACTTTCACTGATCGCGTCGACAGCTTTTTGCTTGGTCGCAATGCTCTCGGCGAAATGCTCGCGTACGCGCGTAACTGAATCCATGGTTGCTCCGAATGTCACTGCTTGTTGCAGGAAGCTCAAGTCTATCAGAAGGCCGATTGCTGCAGCTTACCCACCAGGCCGAAAGGCGTCCTGCATCCACTCGATCGCAATTTCGCCACTGGCGCCACGATCAATGCCAATGACGTCGAAACGGCAGACATGATCGCCGAACGTCTCATTCATTGCGAGAAACATCGCGGCAGCATTCGCGAGTTTGCGCTGTTTTCGAGAATCGATAGTCAATATTGCTTCTACAAAACTCGTCGCGGTTCGAGAACGAACTTCGACGAACACCAGGCACCGGTCATCGAGCATGATTAGATCGATCTCGCCGCGCCGACAACGAAAGTTACGTCGAACGGGCCTCAGGCCTTTTTCCAGAAGGAACTGAAATGCGAGCTGCTCGGCGCCGAGGCCTACTCGTCTTGTAGAGGCTCGTACCACGATTCCGCATCCGCTGCGTCGGGTGGCAAAACCTCACCGTCTTCGCTCATGTCATGAATCGGGCCGCCGACCGGATCGGGGTCTGGCAACGATACCGGTAACCCGCGTTGAAACTGGGCCCAGGCCATACGCCGATGTATGCGGCCATCCGGCTTGAGGTAAAGCTCGCCGGTCGCGCCGTCGATTTCATCCATTAAGCCGCCGCGGGCAGCGAACAAGGAGCCCACAAGGTAGTACGCGTCGTATCCCATCGCGTGCAACCGGCCGAGTCGCCGTTGTTCCGGCCATTGTTGCTCGTAGAGCGCGGGTAAATGCTGAATCCAGCTTTGCGGCCCGATAATCCACGGAGCGTCCGCGAACATTACGCCGTTCAGGTCACTGTCCGAGCGGCCGTCCATCGCGTAAATCTTTGACGTCGCGTACACCGGCAGATCGCCGGTATAATGAAATTTGAGCTGTGCCTTCAGCAATCGGCCTGCCGGCGCATCGGCGGCAAGAAAAATAAGGTCGGCGTCTTGTCTTCGGCGGGGATCGAATTGAAGCGGGCCACCTATATTGGCTCGCAAACGCTGGTATCGACGCACGCTGCCCGACAATGCCATGAGGTCTTCGATCGAGTTTGAATAGTCGGGATTGCCGGTCGTGTAGCGCCGGTTATCGAGTACGGTGCCGCCCATCGATTCGAACGCCGTCGCGAAATTATTGAACAAGCGACGACCCCAGTTGTTATTCGGGACCAGCGCCAATGCACGAGAATGTCCGTCGGCGATCGCGCGTTCTGCAGCTGCCACAGCCTCGTCCTCAGGAGACAATGCAAACTGATAAAGACCTGGCGGCGCCAAAGTATTATCGGGCAGGAAGTTGAGTGTCAGAACCGGCACTGGAACGAGAATATCGTTCGCGAGTTCCCGCACGTTTTGGCGCAGCAACGGACCAACAACAAACTCGGCACCGTCGGCGACAGCGGTCGCGTAGGCAGCGCTCGCGCCACCCTCGACGTTGACGTCATAAACGCGCAATGTCTGACGGTCATCCAGGCCGCCAGCGGTCGCGAAATAGGCGCCGAGAAAGCCGTTTTGAATGGCCTGGCCCGCAGCCGCACTATTTCCCGACAATGGCAATAACAAAGCGATTTGTCGCGGGTAGTCCAGCAGTTGAAAATCGGGCAATTGAAGATCGTCGACGATCGTCATCGCCGGATGGCGGCCATTCAGGTCGCGCCAGCGCACAACTCCGTTTGACCACCCGATTCCCTGTTGACCCGTCGACGCCGCGAGCGAACCCAGCGTCAGCCAGCCCCGGATGACCGGGTCCAATGAAAGCTCAGCGGCGGCTCGAAGCTCAAGCGGGTTGCCGACCACAAGGCCCTGCCAGAGTCGGCGCCGGTTTTGCTCTATTTCGCGAGAGCCGGATAACCAGTTCTCACGCTGAATCATCAATTCAACAGCGCGCGCCGGATCACCTTTTTGCACCCAGGCGTCGGCACGCAGCGCCTCAACCCTTAATCGATGTTCGATTGTCAGCGACTGCCGGCTCAGCGGCTCAAGCAGACTCAGCGCTGTGTCGGGATCGCCGGCGACGATGGACAGGGCCGCCTTGTTGCTGTCGTAAAGCCACAGGAGTTCGCCGGCCTGGGGGTGTACAACATTTCCAAAAGCATTGCGCGCGCGCGGGATATTCCCTGCGTACAACCATTGCTCGACGGCGAGCATCGTCAACCGGTCTCGCCCGGAACCTGTGCGGGTACTTGCCAGGCGGGCATAGATGTCGGCGGCATCGGCATGTTCGCCCAATTGCGCGAGTCGCTCCGCACGCCCCTCGCCGGATAACGACGTTACGCTGCCGCCGCCGGGCGTTTCACACGCACCCAGTACAAACAGCAAAGCCAGGAGCATTAACGTGCTTGCCAGCGTGCTGCGTTCGCGGGCAGGATGTCTTGGTAAATTGTTTATCCGCATTTCAATTCGTATATCGATTTGCATAGCAATCGGGCAAATCTTTCAGCGACAGGAGAACCCATGAGCGGCACTTTATACATAGTGGCAACGCCCATCGGCAATCTCGACGATCTGACACCGCGGGCGCGCCAGACGCTCGCGGAAGTGGACCTTATTGCTGCCGAGGATACCCGCCATACCGGTCGATTGCTATTCTCTATCGGCGTGAAAACACCGCAAAAAGCGCTGCACGATCACAACGAATCCAGAGCTTTGCCGGTATTAATCAAGCAATTGAAAGAGGGCAAAAACATCGCGCTCGTTAGCGATGCCGGCACGCCGCTCCTCAGCGATCCCGGATACCGGCTAGTCTTAGCGGCGCACGACAACGGCATTGCCGTGTCGCCAGTACCGGGAGCGAGCGCAGTGACCGCGGCATTGTCTGCAGCGGGCCTCCCAACCGATCGATTTTGTTTTGAGGGCTTCGCACCGTCAAAACGTGTCGCGCGCGATGTCTGGCTGCGTTCCCTCTCGAGCGAAACACGCACCCTGGTTTTTTTCGAATCAGTGCATCGTATTCGGGAAAGTCTGGCCAATATGGCTGAAATATTGGGTGCGGACCGGCGTGCATTCATCGGCCGTGAACTCACGAAACTGCATGAACAATGCATACAGGGGTCACTCGCAGAGCTTCGCGAGCAACTCACAGCCGCGTCCATTCCCAGCAAGGGCGAGTTCGTTGTTATCGTTCATGGCGCCGACGAGGAGCGGGGCTCATCTTTTGATGTCGACCTGTTGATAACGGAACTTGCGGCGGTACTACCCGGCAAGCAAGCCGCGGCCATCGCCGCGAAAGTGACCGGCCTGAAAAGAAACGCGATGTACCAGCGCATGCTGGAGCTGACCGGGGAGACGTCCGACAGGTAGGCGAAATGCCGGCGGTCGTTGCGCGCCTCATCGGAAGTAAAGCGCAGCGCAGCGAGCCATGATGATGAGGCGCGCAGCGACCGCCGGCAGGCCCAATATGATGTAGTATCGGCCCCGGAAATGCCGGAGTGGGCCAGGCAATCGCTGTAACTCCTTGAGTCACAGAGGAAAGTCCGGGCTCCTTCGGACAGGGCGCCAGGTAACGCCTGGGGGGCGCGAGCCCACGGAAAGTGCCACAGAAAACAAACCGCCGGCTTAGGAGTTGGTAAGGGTGAAAAGGTGCGGTAAGAGCGCACCGCGCGACTGGTAACAGTTCGCGGCACGGTAAACCCCGCCCGGAGCAAGACCAAATAGGGGAGTACGGGCGAAGCTCAACGCCCCCCAATAGGGGTGTTGAAAATGCTTCGACCACCGCCGGTCCCGAGCGGACTCCCGGGTAGGTTGCTTGAGGCAGTCGGTGACGGCTGTCCCAGATGAATGATTGTCCTCGACAGAACCCGGCTTACGGCTCGCTCCGGCATTTCCACCTCCGCGCAACCCGGTGACCGACACGCGTAAAAACCACAGCTGTCGGCGTTTCCCGACCCGAATTTCATGGAGTGTCGAGAAAAGCTATCTAAGTTTTTGATTTTCCTAGCGCGAAGTCTGCCATTTTTTGCCCGATTTGGGCCACTGGATTGCCCCCAAGTCCCTGTACAACAAGCATTAATTGAAAGCGTCTGTTGACGCTCTACAGGGCCAGACCTATAGTGGTGAAAAGTGGAAAAAAGTGGGAGGAAAGGGGCATTGTGCCCGGATATCGTGCCAGAAGAGCGGTTCCCGGCTTGTCCTTACCACAGTGTTTCGAGGGGCTACCAAAGTCACGTTGGACGCCAAGGGGCGTATGGCTATACCGACCCGGTATCGGGAGCGGTTGGCTGCCCGCTGTGATGGCCAGATTATTGTGACTGTGGACAAAGACCTCTGCCTCCTCGTTTATCCGCTGCCTGACTGGGAAGAGCTCGAACGCAAGCTCGTGCGACTTCCCAGTTTGAACAAGATTGCCCGTCCAATTGTTCGGATTATGGTCGGTTATGCGACTGAAGTCGAAATGGATGCGAGTGGACGCATTCTCATCTCGCAAGAGCTGCGCAAATTTGCGGCTCTCGACAGGGACGCAACACTGATTGGGCAAGGCAACAAGTTTGAACTTTGGGATGAACAAAGCTGGATCGAGAAACGGGATGCGTGGCTCGCCGAGGACGACGACGGCGATATGCCGGCGGATCTCGCGTCAATCTCTTTCTAGGCTATCTGGCATCCGATGAGCAGCAACGAGCATGTGCCGGTGCTGTTGGGACCGGTCCTTGATGGACTGAAGGTTAAAAAGGACGGCGTTTATATCGACGGCACGTTCGGTCGCGGGGGACACAGCAGCGCGCTATTGGGGAAATTGGGTCAAGGCGCAAGATTGATCGCCATCGATCGGGACCCACAGGCAATTGCATCGGCACCCACAGCGTTAGTTGACGACCCGCGATTCGAACTGATCAGGGGCGAATTTGCAGAACTTGAGAAAATTATGGGTGAAAGAGACCTCCTGGGGCATGTGGACGGATTGCTCCTCGACCTCGGTGTCTCCTCACCGCAACTGGATGAAGCCCGTCGCGGCTTCAGTTTCCTCCGCGACGGTCCACTCGACATGCGATTGGACAACGAGCACGGGCAAACCGCTGCACAGTGGCTCGCAGACGTGGATGAGGTAGATTTGCGCCATATTTTGAAGAAATTCGGGGAAGAAACGATGGCGACGCGTATTGCTCGCGCCATCGTGTCGAAGCGCAAGGACAAGCCTGTTCGCACCACGGGCGAACTGGCTCGCATCGTGCAGGATGTTGTGCCGGCGAAATTCCGGCAGAAAAAGCATCCCGCCACGAAGACCTTTCAGGCCATTCGCATCGCAATCAACGACGAGCTGGGACAACTCGAGCTTGCTTTGGATCAATCGCTTCGCGTACTGAAAAAGGGCGGCCGACTCTGCGTCATCAGTTTTCATTCGCTCGAGGATCGAATGGTCAAACGCTTCATGCGCGACCACTCGCGTGAGCCCGAGCTGTATCGCGGCATGCCGAACATTCCCGAAGAATTTCTTCCCCCATTTCAACTCGTGGGAAAGCTGATTGTTGCTACGGATAAGGAAATTGCTGCCAACGTTCGTTCACGCAGTGCACGACTGAGAGTTGCGGAGCGTATCGCATGATCCTGAGGGAAAAACGACAGCCGGTTTTGCTGGTGTTTGTTTTCGCGGTGGTCTGTGTAATGAGCGCCATAGCGCTCGTTTACACGAAGCACGAATCACGCAAGTTGTTCGTCGAACTGGAGCAACTCACCGATGAGCGCGACGAACTGAATATCGAATGGGGTCAGCTACAGATCGAGCAAAGCACCTGGGCAACTCACGCCCGTATCGAACAGGTGGCGACGGACGATTTGCAGTTGATGCGTCCTGAAATCACGGAAATTTTCGTAATTGAGCGACCATGAAACGCGGAGCAGAGACGAAAAACCAAACTGCAAAACGATTCGTCGGCAGGGTCACGCTGGTATCGTTAAGTTTCGTGCTGGTTGCCTCGTCACTGGTCGCGCGTGCCGTTCACCTTCAGGTCCTGGACAAGGAATTTCTGAACCAACAGGCTGATACGCGCCACCTGCGTACCGAAAAAATCTCAGCCCATCGCGGCACGATTACCGATCGGAACGGCGAGCCGCTTGCGATCAGCACGCCTGTCGACAGCATCTGGGCAAACCCCAGGGAGCTCGCCCCCGCTGTTGATCGGGTACCGAAGCTTGCCGCCGCGCTGGGTGTGGATGCGGATCTGCTGATTCGCCGGATAACGCGCAGCATGGACAAGGAATTTCTGTACCTGAAGCGACACCTGAGCCCGGAACGCGCACGGGAAGTGCTTGCTCTGAAACTGCCGGGTGTCAACGTGCAGCGCGAATATCGCCGTTACTATCCGGCGGGTGAAGTGACCGGACATCTTATCGGCTTCACGGACATCGATGACGAAGGGCAGGAAGGCCTGGAGCTGGCATTCAATCACTGGCTCGCCGGCGAATCCGGCGCAAAGCGGGTCCTTAAGGACCGCCTGGGTCGCGCTGTTGAAAATGTCGAAAGTATACGGCCTCCACATCACGGCAAGGAATTGCGTTCAAGCATTGATCTTCGAATTCAGTATCTCGCGTATCGCACCCTAAAAGCCGCGATCCGTTCGTACAATGCTGCCTCGGGGTCTCTCGTTGTACTTGACGTGAAAACCGGGGAAGTACTCGCGATTGTCAACCAGCCAACCTACAACCCGAATGATCGCTCCCAATATGCTGCAGAACGCTATCGCAATCGTGCCATCACGGATATTTTCGAGCCGGGTTCGAGCATCAAGCCACTGGTTGTAGCCGCGGCGCTGGAAAGCGGCCAGTATCGCCCCAGCAGCATAATCGACACGTCACCCGGCTACGTGAAGGTTGGCGCCAAGACGATCAGGGACCACCGCAACCTCGGCCGCATCAGCCTCACAACAATTCTTGCGCGCTCAAGCAACGTTGGCATAACAAAACTGGCGATGTCGCTGCCGCCGGACGAACTTTGGTCCACGATGACCGATTTCGGTCTCGGCTCATTGACGACGAGCGGATTTCCGGGAGAGTCCGCGGGCCTTCTCACGCACTACGATCACTGGCAGGAAATCAGCCAGGCGACGCTTGGTTATGGCTACGGTATTTCGGTAACGCCGCTGCAACTGGCACAGGCCTACGCTGTCCTCGGTGACCAGGGATACATGCATCCTGTTTCACTAGTGGCAATTGATCAGCCCGGCGACGGCGAGCAGGTAATCGCCCCGGACACGGCGATTGCCGTTAAACGAATGCTTGAGGAAGTCGTACGCCCTGGCGGTACCGGCACCAAGGCGTCTGTGACGGGATATCGAATCGCCGGCAAAACCGGGACCGCGTGGAAGTCCGGAATCGGCGGGTATTCCGAAAATAAATATTTCTCTATTTTCGCCGGACTGGCGCCGGCAAGTGCGCCGCGTCTTGCCGCCGTCGTCATCATTGACGAGCCGGGCGGTGAGCTATACTACGGCAGCGATGTCGCGGCCCCGGTGTTCGCCGAAGTGATGTCTGAGTCCTTGAGGCTGCTGGCCGTGCCGCCCGATGCGCTTCCGGCACGCGATCCCGGCAGTGTGATACAGGCGATGACGGCACATGCCACAACACAAGAAAAAAGTCGATGAGCATGCCGGCCGAACAGCTAAACATTCGACCGGTCCTGTCAGTGCTCTTCGAAGGTATCGTTGATGCACCCGCGATCGCCGTGGACGGCCTCGCTTTGGACAGCCGGCAGCTCGGCAAGGGCTTTCTGTTTCTCGCCTGCGCAGGCGCGAACAACCATGGCCTCGATTTTTCCGAACAGGCTGTGCTGGCCGGCGCCGTTGCGATCGCATTCGATTCGTCAACGGCAAAGCGAGCTCCAGACAACATCGACATTCCGCTTATACCAGTTGCAAACCTGGCGGCCAAACTTGGCGTTATCGCCAATCGATTTTTCGGCTCACCGTCACAACAAGTACAGGTTGTCGGCGTCACCGGCACGAATGGCAAAACGACCGTAGCCTGGCTCATCGCTCAATGCCTGAACATTCTTGGTACGCCCTGCGCATACGCGGGCACGCTCGGCTACGGTGTCGGCGAACTCGAAAGCGACGACGACATGACGTCGCCTGACGTTGTCGAAACGCATCGCCGCATAGCCGGCTTTGTGGAAGCCGGTGCGAAGGTCGTGGCTATCGAAGTATCGTCACACGCGCTCGATCAGAAGCGCGTCGATGGCATCCGGTTCGATTCCACGCTTTTCACCAACCTGAGCCGGGATCACCTGGACTATCACGGTGACATGCGTGCCTATGGCGAGGCCAAGGTGAAGCTGTTCGTCGAGTATCCGGCGCAGAGGCGCATCATCAACCTGGACTCCGAATTCGGGACACGGCTTGCTTCTCGTTGTCGCGGGGATGTCATTACTGTTTCGACAAATTTCGATCGCGTGGCCAACGGCAGGCAGTACGTATTCGTCAGGTCCGTTGTCGCGAACGAGCGCGGCTCCGAGGTTGCTATCGAGAGTTCCTGGGGCGACGCAGTGATTAACGTGCCGCTGCCCGGAGATTTTAATGTTGCTAACACGGTGCTGGTTCTGGCATATCTGCTCTCCGGCGGCAACTCGCTGGTGGACGCCTGTGATGCACTGTCACAAGTCAGCGCACCGCCCGGTCGCATGCAGCGAGTACCGGCGCAATGCGGACCCGCCGTCTACATCGACTACGCGCATACGCCTGCCGCCATTGAGGCGGCGCTACGTGCACTACGCACACATACGCGCGGTAGATTGTGGTGTGTGTTCGGTTGCGGTGGAGATCGGGACGCAGGCAAAAGGCCGCTGATGGGCCGGGTCGCCGAGCGCTTGTCCGATGCGCTGGTCATTACCAGTGACAACCCGCGAGGTGAAAGGCCCGAGGAAATTATCGCTGATATCGCCACCGGCCTTACAGACATGTCGCGTGCGACGATTATTGAGAGTCGGGGAGCAGCGATCGCATGGGCGATCGCGCATGCCGGCGCAAAAGACGTCGTCCTGATCGCCGGTAAGGGGCACGAAAATTACCAGATCATCGGCGACGATCGAATCGAATTCTCAGACTACGGTGCCGCTGCCGGACATTTCGCAGCACTCGCGGGGGAGGCGAACGAATGATGACGACGCTTTCCGCAGCAGCAACCTCGATGCACGGCCAATTGATCGGCGGCGATCGAATTTTCGACGGCGTTAGCACGGACACGCGAACGATACGCAGCGGTGAGTTATTCGTGGCATTGCAGGGACCCAATTTCGATGGTCGCGACTACGTAATGCTGGCTGGTGAGAAAGGTGCGGCGGCTGCCGTTGTTAAAGCAAAAGTCGACGGCGGGATTGCTCAAATAACCGTTGATGACACCAGGTTCGCACTGGGTCAGCTCGGTGCCGCATGGCGTCGTGACCAGTCGGCTATCGTCGTGGGCATAACGGGTAGTAATGGCAAGACGACGCTCAAGGAGCTGACGGCAGCTTGCCTGTCGCAAGCCGCGCCGACGGTCGCAACCGAGGGTAATCTCAACAACGAAATCGGTATGCCGTTGATGTTGACCCGGATAGATGAAACCCACCGCTTTGCGGTCTTCGAAATGGGCGCAAGCCATGCCGGCGAAATCGAGTATCTGACGGCGCTGGCGGAACCCGACGTCGTCGCCATTACAAACGCCGGCGCAGCGCACCTGGAGGGATTCGGTTCGATCGAAGGCGTAGCAAAAGCGAAGGGAGAGATTCTATGCGGTAGATCGCGCCCTGGCGTCGCAGTTTTGAACGCTGACGATGAGTACTTTAATTTCTGGTCGGCAATGGTCAAAGACATCGACGTCGTAAGTTTCGGTATCGATGGCCAGTCTGATGTTGGTGCAAACGACATCGCCGCCGACGGTGGCGGCTCCAGTTTCGAACTGCGTCTGCCGGACGCGCGGGTCGACGTCAGGCTTTCGATGCCGGGCCGGCATAACGTTCGAAACGCTTGTGCCGCCGCAGCAATTGCGACTTCACTCGGGGTCGCGCCGGAACATATTCAGAGTGCACTGGAATCAGTGAAACCCGTCGCAGGTCGCCTGCAGTCGAAGCAGGGCTTTAACGGTTCGACGCTCTACGATGACAGTTACAACGCCAATCCGCTGAGCGTCGCGGCCGCTGCCGAGTTCCTGGCAGCTCTTGAGGGCCGGAGTTGGCTCGTTCTTGGCGACATGGGCGAGCTTGGCGACGACGCCGCACGATTACACAGGGAAGTGGGCGCTGTCGCAAAAGGCGCTGGCGTCGATCGGCTGTTTGCGACGGGCGAGCTGTCAAGGAATACCGCCGAGGCGTTCGGTGATTGCGCCAGTTGGTTCGAATCCCTTGACATGTTGATTGACGCGTTGCGTGCAACAGTGACATCTGACGTAAACCTGCTCATTAAGGGTTCGCGTTTCATGCGCATGGAGAGAGTCGTACAGGCACTCGCGTCGTCTGAAACTTTGAGCGGGGAAGTTTGAGTATGCTTTTGTATCTCACAAAATATCTCGCACAGTTTGAAACCGGATTCAATGTCTTCAACTATCTGACGATGCGCGCCATTCTCGGCGCCTTGACTGCGCTGATTCTGTCGTTCGTGATCGGTCCACGCATGATTGCGAAACTGTCGATCAATCAGGTTGGTCAACCGGTACGCAAAGATGGTCCGGTAACCCACCTGCCCAAGGCTGGCACCCCCACGATGGGAGGTGCTCTGATATTGACTGCAATCGCGGTGAGTACCGTACTTTGGGCGGATCTCGAAAACCACTTCGTATGGGTGGTTCTGTTCGTCACCCTGTCGTTTGGCGCCATTGGTTACGTCGACGACTATAAAAAACTCGTTTTGCAGAATCCGGCAGGAATTTCAGCAAGACAAAAGCTCTTCTGGCAGTCGGTCGCAGCAATCATTGCGGCCATCGCTTTGTACGTCACGGCGGCTGACGAAATCTCAACTTCGTTGCTGATTCCGTATTTCAAGGACCTGTTAATCCCCCTTGGTGTCTTTCAGGTCGTCGTGACGTACTTCTTTATCGTCGGATTCTCAAACGCGGTCAATCTGACCGACGGGCTCGATGGTCTTGCGATCATGCCAACCGTGCTGGTGGGAGGCGCACTCGGACTGTTTGCCTACGTTACCGGCAACGTCAATTTCTCCGGCTATCTCGGCATTCCGTATGTAGCAGGTGCTGGCGAAATCCTCGTATTCTGCGCGGCCCTGTCCGGGGCCGGGCTCGGGTTCCTGTGGTTCAACACCTATCCGGCGCAGGTGTTCATGGGTGACATCGGGGCGCTGGCGCTGGGCGCGGCACTCGGCGTTGTCGCCGTTATCGTTCGCCAGGAAATCGTGTTGGCGATTATGGGCGGTGTGTTCGTCGTGGAAACTCTGTCGGTCATTATTCAGGTCGCGTCATTCAAGTTGACCGGCAAGCGCGTGTTTCGCATGGCGCCGATTCATCACCACTTCGAGCTCAAAGGATGGGCCGAACCCAAGGTCATCGTGCGGTTTTGGATTATTACGGTCATCCTCGTTCTGATCGGCCTTGCGAGTCTGAAAATACGATGAACGCGGCGGCCAGAACACCTGCCAAAGACCTCGTCCTCGGCCTGGGAAAGACAGGATTGTCGATCGCGCGATACCTGCGCCGCAATAATCTCAACGCTGTATTTTTTGATACGCGAGAGGAACCGCCGGGCGTTGACGAGCTGAACGAACTCTGGCCCGGTGCCGAACTCGTGCTCGGTGATACCGGGCTGCCGAAAAATATCGCCCGCGTAGTCGCGTCACCCGGAATACCGGACAGCCACCCTCTAATAGCGAGCGCACGAGACGCCGGGCTCGACGTCATCAGCGACATCGAACTTTTCGCTCGTGACGCGGAAGCACCGTTTGTTGCCGTAACCGGATCGAATGGTAAAAGCACGGTATCAACGTTGTTGTTCCATATGTGTCGAGCGGCGGGCCTCGACGTGTATGCAGGTGGAAACCTCGGTGAGCCGGCACTCGACCTGCTGGAAAAAGACCGGCCGGATATTTACATACTCGAGTTATCCAGTTTTCAGTTGCAGCGCACCGACAAATTGCCTGCCGAAGTCTCGGTCTTGTTGAATATCTCGCGCGATCATCTCGATTGGCACGCCGATGAAGACGAATACCGCAGCTCGAAGTACCGGGTGTATCGTGAAGCAAAGGCGGCGGTTATCAACCGCGACGACGATAGCGCCGCCGACTATGTGAAGAAGATCAAAACAGTCATCAGTTTTGGGCTTGACGAACCCGAGGACGGCCACTACGGCATTCGTACGCTGGATGGTGACGCGTTCCTCGCGCGAGGTCAGACTTTGCTGCTGTCGACAAAGGACCTGGCGTTATTCGGAATTCACAATCAGGCGAACGCACTCGCGGCACTCGCCGCCGGGGAGTTGGTGGGTATCGGGATTCCTGCCATGTTGCAGGTGCTGATCGAATTCCCGGGGCTGCCACACCGGATGCAATTCGTGAGTCGCATCGGCGCTGTCGACTACGTTAACGACTCAAAAGCAACCAATGTGGCTGCCGCCGTGGCTTCAATCAATTCCGTCGATAGCATGCTGGTTTTAATAGCGGGTGGACTCGGAAAAGGCGCCGACTTCACAGATCTCGCGGCGGCAATGGAAATCAAACTGCGTGCGGCTGTCCTGATTGGCGAGGATGCTGAGAAAATTTCCGATGCACTGGACACGGTAATGCCCGTGTATTTTGCGACCGACATGATCGACGCCGTGGAACAGGCAGCTGCGTACGCAGAATCCGATGACACGGTCTTGCTGGCGCCTGCCTGTTCGAGTTTTGATCAGCACAAGAACTATGCCGCTCGCGGAAATGCGTTCATTGAGGCAGTGGGTGCGTTGCAGCGATGACGATCAGCAGCGCAACTTTCCCGTTCCCGGCGCGACTCAAAACGTCGTTTCAGTTCGATCCTGTACTACTGACGATCATACTTGCCCTGCTGTTCGGCGGTTTCGTCATTCTTGCATCGGCGTCAATTTCGGTGTCAGACAACGTCACAGGGGACCCGTTCTTCTATCTCAAGAGACAATTGATCGCTGCGATCGTTGGCGCCGCCGCGGGCTTCATCTGCCTGTTTATTCCAATGCGGCTATGGCGCGTGCTTGGGCCTTTGATGTCACTCGCCGGCATGGCGCTGTTGGTGCTCGTACTGGTTCCAGGCATCGGACATGAAGTGAATGGCAGCCAACGCTGGATTCGGTTCGGCATCATGAATCTGCAGGTCTCGGAACCGGCGCGGCTGTTTTTCATCATCTATCTCGCGGGCTATCTCGTGCGCCAGGACAAGGCGGTTCGAGAGAAGTTTATGGGTTTCCTCTGGCCGATGCTGCTGTTGTCGCTGGCTTGCGCGGCCCTGCTTGCCGAGCCGGACTTCGGTGCGGCCGTGGTGTTGCTGGCCACGGCCTTGACGATGTTGTTCGTAGCCGGTGCACGCATCCGCGATTTCCTGCTGTTTTTCTTGCTTGCTGTCGTTGGAATGGTTCTGCTGGCAGTCGCATCGCCATACCGCATGAACCGACTAACGAGTTTCCTGGACCCGTGGTCTGACCCGTTTAACTCAGGCTTCCAACTCACTCAATCGCTCATTGCGATTGGTCGCGGCGAATGGCTGGGGGTTGGCCTGGGCAACAGCGTTCAGAAATTGTTTTACCTCCCCGAGGCACATACCGACTTCGTGTTCGCGGTGTTTGCAGAAGAATTCGGCCTGCTGGGGTCGCTGGCCATGATCGGCGTATTCCTTGCCCTGTTATGGCGAGTCTTCAATCTCGCGGTTCGCGCCGTTAATGCCGAGCGCTTCTTCGAGGCCTACATCGCGATTGGCCTCGGTACCTGGCTGGGCTTGCAAGCTTTCATCAACGTCGGTGTGAACATGGGTATCCTGCCGACCAAAGGCCTGACCCTGCCACTCGTTAGTTACGGCCGTAGCAGCCTGATCGTCACGATGGTTGCGATCGCGATTCTATTGCGCATTCATCACGAGTTGGTTGTCGATGCGAAGCCGGTGAACCGCCGAGCCGGGAAGAGGCGCAAGCGATCATGAGCGTGCGGCCAATCCTCGTAATGGCTGGTGGCACCGGTGGTCACGTCTATCCGGCCCTCGCGGTCGCGCGCGCGTTGCAAAAAAAGGCACAGGAAGTCGTCTGGCTTGGCACGCGCCGTGGGCTGGAGTCACGGGTCGTGCCCGAGGCTGGCATCGACATCGAGTGGATCAGCATCAGGGGGATTCGCCGTAAAGGGGTACTCGCGCTGTTCATTGCTCCCGTGCAGATGGCGTGGGCGTTTTTTCAGGCGCTGGCGGTCATCGTCCGCCGACGTCCGGTCGTGGTGCTGGGCATGGGCGGTTTCGTAAGCGGTCCCGGTGGCGTCGCCGCGTGGCTGGCGCGTCGGCCGCTCGTTATTCACGAACAAAATGCTGTTGCTGGCCTGACTAACCGACTTCTGGCGCGTCTTGCCCGGGTTGTGCTGCAAGCCTTCCCGGGCAGTTTTAAACCCTCGGCCGGCGCGCAAACCGTTGGTAACCCGGTGCGCGACGATATCGCGGCCGTTCCCGAACCTGGTGCACGCTACCCGGCGCGCGAGGGGCCCCTGCGACTTCTCGTGCTCGGCGGTAGCCAGGGTGCATTGGCTCTCAATAGAACGGTACCTGCGGCGTTGGCGTTGTTGCCCGAAGACCTTCGTCCTGTCGTTCGACACCAATGCGGCGAACGTACGATCGACACGGCGCGCGAAGCCTATGACGCCACGGGCATCGACGTTGAGCTGCTGCCGTATATTGACGACATGGCATCGGCCTATGCCTGGGCGGATCTCGTCGTATGCCGCGCGGGCGCGCTGACCGTGGCAGAACTTTGCGCCGTTGGACTGCCGGCCCTGTTTATCCCCTATCCATCAGCGGTAGATGACCATCAGACGGCGAATGCGCGACCCATGGCAGACGCGGGTGCCGCGGTAATTGTCGATGAGCGTGACTTGACCGACGAGTCGCTGTCGGACTGCCTCGTAGAGTGGCTCTGCGAAAGATCGGCCCTACAATCTCGCGCCGCAAGGGCGCGAGCATTATCCACGCCGGATTCCGTCTCGCGCATTACAACGATATGTCTCGAACTCGCGGAAGTAGCAACATGATCTCGCGGATGAGGCGAATCCACACCGTTCATTTCATCGGGATCGGCGGCTCCGGCATGTCGGGCATCGCCGAAGTCATGTTGAGCCTTGGTTACGCCGTGCAGGGCTCCGATCTCAAGCCCGGCAAACAGACAACGCGCCTTGAGAAACACGGTGCCACCATCTTCATCGGCCACGCTGCGGACAATATTCAGAACGCGGATGCGGTTGTCGTTTCCAGCGCGGTCGATGAAACCAACCCCGAGGTAGTCGCGGCACGCGAGAAACTCATGCCGGTCGTGCAGCGCGCGGAGATGCTTGCGGAGCTCATGCGCTTTCGATACTCGATCGCGGTTGCGGGAACCCACGGCAAGACTACGTCAACGAGTCTCGTTGCCAGTGTGCTCGCCGAGGGTGGCCTCGATCCTACTTTCGTTATCGGCGGCCGTCTCAAGAGTGCCGATGCCAACGCGAGGCTTGGCCAGGGTGACTACCTCGTTGCCGAGGCCGACGAATCGGACGCATCGTTCGTACATCTGAAGCCGATGCTCGCAATCGTAACCAACATCGATGCGGATCACATGTCGACCTACGACGGCGACATCGAACGGTTAAGGGCGGGATTCATCGAGTTTCTGCATAACCTGCCGTTCTACGGCCTCGCCATCGTCTGCACGGATGATCCTGGTGTCAATGAAATTCTCGGCGATATCGGTCGAACAGTATTGACCTATGGGCTAAACGACGACGCCGACGTGCGGGCCGAAAACATTCGTTTTGACGAGGGGCTGACAGTATTCGATGTTGTTCGATCGGGCGATCGGCCGCCGCTCGAAATCTCACTCGGCTTGCCGGGTTTGCACAACGTTCGTAACGCACTTGCTGCAATTGCGGTCGCAGACGAACTTCAGGTAAGTGACAGTGCCGTCATAAAAGCGTTGCAGGAATTCGAAGGTATTGATCGTCGATTTCAAATCCTTGGCGAAATCGAAACGGCCGCGGGCAAAGTCCTGCTGGTCGATGACTACGGCCATCACCCGACCGAGATTGAGGCAACGCTTGCGGCCGCGCGCAGCGGCTGGCCGAACCGGCGGGTGGTCCTCGTATTTCAACCACACCGGTATACGCGAACACGCGACCTGATGGACGATTTTGCACAGGCTCTATCCAGCGCCGACGTTCTCGTTGTACTCGATGTCTACGCCGCCGGCGAGGCGCCGATAACGGGAGCCGACGGTCGCGCTATTGCACGTGCGGTTCGCTCACGCGGATCGGTCGAGCCGGTGTTTGTCGAAGCGCTGGAGGAACTGGAGCCCGTGCTGACAGATCTGTTGCAGGACGGCGACCTGGTGTTGACGATGGGCGCCGGTGATATCGGCACTTACACGGCCGATTTGCCACAGCGGCTCGCGGTCAAACCGACACTGAAGTTGCACTCATGATGACAGCGCCTGACAACATCGATGTGCAGGGCGAGCTCCGGACGAACGAGCCGATGAGCCGCCATACTTCCTGGCGTGTTGGTGGGCCGGCTGAATTATTTTTCGTTCCGGCGAGCATTGACGACTTGCAAGCCTTTCTGAGCGAGCTCGACGATGACACGCCCGTGTTCTGGTTTGGCGTTGGCAGCAATCTCCTGGTTCGCGAAGGCGGCTTGCGCGGCGTCGTAATCTCGGCGAGCAAAATATTGCGTGATCTCGAGCAAGTTGATCACTACGTGATACGCGCGGGCGCTGGCGTGCCCTGCACACAGCTCGCGCGCGAGTGCATTCGCCGGGGCCTGGGTCCGTCCGAGTTCTTCGCCGGAATCCCCGGCACCGTGGGCGGTGCGCTGGCAATGAATGCTGGCGCGCATGGTGGTGAAACCTGGCAACGAGTCGAGTCGGTTCGCACGATTGACCGCGCTGGCGAAATACATGAGCGGGCGTCGGGCGAGTACACGGTTGCTTACCGCAGCGTCACGGGGCCGCCAAATGAGTGGTTCCTCGAAGCAACGTTTCGGTTCGACGAGAAGGTTACGGCCAGCATGGAGACCATGAAAACGATGTTGGACCGCCGCAAAAAAACACAGCCGCTTGGGCTGCGAAGTTGCGGCTCGGTGTTTCGTAATCCACCCGGCGGGCACGCTGCAAGGCTTATCGAGACAGCTGACCTCAAGGGATTCAGTATTGGTGGAGCGGAAGTCTCCGAGAAGCACGCGAACTTCATTATCAATCGTGGCGATGCGACGGCCACGGATATTGAGGAATTGATCGAGCACGTGCGGCGCTCCGTAACCGAAACTCATGGTGTGGAACTGCTGCACGAAGTGCGCATCGTCGGGGAGTCGCCACGATGATCGCCCCCACGATATTGAACGACTCGCGATACGTGGTCAGTGATGCCGTCGAATTCGGCCGCGTCGCGGTCATGCTGGGCGGAAATTCCAGCGAACGCGAAGTATCGCTCGATTCCGGCGGCGCTGTGATTGCGGCGCTGCAATCCCGGGGCGTCGATGCGACGGCCTGGGATCCGGCCGAGAACGCCATTCCCGATTTCGCTGCGGCCGGCTTTGACCGTGTATGGATAGCGCTACACGGCCCCGGCGGCGAAGACGGATCGTTGCAGGGAGCGCTGCAATGGCTCGACATGCCGTACACGGGCAGTGGCGTGATGGCGTCATCGCTGGCAATGGACAAGGTCCGCAGCAAGCACCTGTTTCGAGCCGCCGGATTGCCCACCCCGGACTATCGCGTCGTGCGTGATCGCGCGCACGCCACGATCGCGCTCGAACAACTTGGCTTGCCACTGATTCTGAAACCCGCGGGCGAGGGTTCGAGCATCGGAATGAGTAAAGTATTCGAGCAAGCCGAACTGAATGCGGCAGTCGATCTGGCACTCCGTTTCGGCGGGTCCGCACTTGCCGAGCAGTGCATCGTTGGCGAAGAACTTACCGTGGCCGTGTTGCAGGGTAAGGCGCTGCCGTCCATTCGCATTGAGACTCCGCGCGTCTTCTACGACTACCGTGCCAAGTACGAGTCGAATCGAACGGAATACATTTGTCCTGGCACATCGTCTGCGTCTGAAGAGCGGCAATACGCAGAACTCGCCGTCGCCGCATTCAGGGAAATCGGATGTTCGGGTTGGGGTCGGGTCGATTTCATGACGGGTAGCGACGGTGACCCGCAAATACTCGAGGTCAACACGGTGCCGGGTATGACCAGTCACAGTCTCGTCCCGATGGCTGCGAAGGAGTCTGGTATTGAATTCGACGAATTGTGCTGGCGAATTCTGGAAACAAGCTTTGCCGGGTCTGTGCAAACAGGCCGGGTCGTTGCCGAACTAAGGGGAGTTGCGAATGGCGCGTAAGCAGGCTAGACGTCGCAAGCAGGGGCAGGCCAGGAAGCTGCGGATGCCTGCAATCCGCCTCAAACATGTGATTACGCCGTTTCTCGGCGTGCTCCTTGTCGTGGCGACCTACAGGATAAGTACCGGTCTTCTCGATCGCAACATCGAATCGATTGAGGTTAGCGGCCCGTTCCAGCGTGTGACCGCATTGCAAATCGAAGAAGCGGTTAGTAATGAGCTGGATGCAGGGTTTCTCGGCGCAGACCTCGGCCGAATGCAAACACAGGTTCGTGCAATGCCGTGGATTGATCAGGTTAGCGTTGCAAGGCGCTGGCCGGATCGAATATCGATCAGCGTCAGCGAACAGATTCCCGCAGCGATCTGGGGCGAGCGTGGCTTGCTAAATGTTCGCGGTGAATTGTTTGTCGACAACGCACGTCATGTACCCGCGGAACTCCCGCGACTCAGCGGACCGGACAATCGGTCGGCGGACGTCGCTAATCGTTACCTGAAGGTACGCGATCGCCTGATTCCGATCGGATTGGATCTGCGGAGCGTGCAAGTCGACGCGCGCGGTGCCTGGATAATGACGTTGACGAACAGTGTGGAAGTCCGACTCGGGCGCCGCGGAATCGATCAGCGAACCGAACTTTTCTTTGCAGTTGTTGCGGACGTCATAACGGGACGGTCGAAAGATATTGAGTACGTCGACATGCGCTACAACAGCGGTTTCACGATTGGCTGGAAAAATAATGGCGTTACACCGACCACTAATCCGGAGTCCGTACAACAGGAAATGCTTGCGTCAAGGGGAAGCAGGTAAGAATGCAAAATCGGACTGAAAAAAATCTGATTGTCGGTCTTGATATCGGCACGTCCAAAGTTGTCGCCATCGTAGGCGAGGTCAACGACGAGGGCAATATTGAAGTCGTTGGCATAGGGTCTCACCCGTCGCGCGGCCTGAAGAAAGGTGTTGTCGTCAATATCGAATCGACGGTGCACTCAATTCAGCGGGCAGTCGAAGAAGCCGAGCTCATGGCCGGCTGCGATATTCATTCGGTTTACACGGGGATCGCCGGAAGTCACGTGCGCAGCCTTAACTCTCACGGCATTGTTGGCATTCGGGATTCGGAGGTCAGTTCCGGCGACGTCGATCGGGTCATCGATGCTGCGCGTGCCGTAGCGATTCCGGCCGACCAGAAAATCCTGCACATCCTGCCACAGGAGTTTCTGATCGACGGCCAGGAAGGCATACGCGAGCCGATCGGCATGTCGGGCGTTCGCCTCGAGGCCAAGGTACACATGGTGACGGGCGCGGAAAGCGCGGCCCAGAATATCGTCAAGTGCGTTCAGCGTTGTGGACTTGAAGTGGACGACATCGTGCTCGAGCAACTCGCGTCGAGCTACTCGGTATTGACCGATGATGAGAAAGAGCTCGGCTCCTGCATCGTCGACATCGGCGGCGGCACGACGGATATCGCCGTGTTTCTGGGTGGTGCCATTCAGCACACGGCCGTGATACCGATTGCGGGCGATCAGGTTACCAATGACATCGCCGTGTCCATGCGTACGCCCACGCAGTACGCCGAGGAAATCAAGATCAAATACGCCTGCGCGTTGTCGCAGCTGGCGAATCCGGACGAATCGATTGAGGTTCCCAGCGTTGGGGACAGACCGCCGCGGCGTCTTGCACGCCAGACTCTCGCGGAAATCGTCGAACCACGCTTCGAGGAGCTCTTCGGGCTGGTTCGGGACGAATTGCGTCGCTCGGGATTTGAAGAGCTGATCGCAGCCGGTGTCGTTATCACGGGCGGCAGCGCGAAAATGGAAGGTGCCGTTGAACTGGCGGAAGAGGTATTTCATATGCCGGTTCGACTGGGCTCGCCCCAATACATTGGAGGGCTGATGGATGTCGTACGCAATCCGATTCACGCCACGGGCGTGGGTTTGCTGCTGTACGGCAACGAAAACCTGTCGCGGCGCGGGCGTCGAAGTACGCCAGTGGGCGGCAACCTGGCCGATGCCTGGACACGTATGTGGTCCTGGATCCAGGGACGATTTTAGAAACCCGGCCACAGCCGGGGAGTTGGACGGGGTCAAGTGAGTGCCCCTTTGAAAAATGAGCACGCTTATGAGCGAAGCAACTGGAAATCAGGGAAACGGAGCGGAGGAAACAATATGTTTGAATTAATGGATGCGCACAGTCAGAGCGCCGTCATCAAGGTGATTGGTGTCGGTGGTGGCGGCGGTAATGCGGTCGCACACATGGTCGACACCGGGATCGAGGGTGTCGACTTTATTTGCGCCAATACGGACTCGCAAGCCCTGAAGGGCTCGCGCGTACGCACGTCATTGCAAATTGGCTGCAACATCACCAAAGGACTCGGCGCCGGCGCGAATCCGGATATTGGCCGTCAGGCCGCAATGGAAGATCGTGACCGGATTCATGAGGTTATTGAAGGTGCTGACATGCTTTTTATCACGGCAGGCATGGGTGGTGGCACCGGTACCGGCGCGGCTCCGATCGTGGCGCAGGTTGCCAAGGAACTCGGCATCCTGACGGTCGCGGTCGTTACCAAGCCGTTCATCATGGAGGGTAGAAAACGCATGGCGATCGCCGATCAGGGAATTGCCGAGCTGGGCAAATCAGTCGATTCGCTGATTACGATTCCGAACGAAAAATTACTGACGGTGCTGGGTGGTGAGACAACGTTACTCGACGCATTCAAGTCGGCTAACCAGGTGCTGCAAGGTGCAGTGCAGGGCATTGCCGAACTGATAACGTGCCCGGGTCTGATCAACGTCGACTTCGCCGATGTCAGGACCGTGATGGCCGAAATGGGCATGGCGATGATGGGATCGGGCACATCCTCAGGCGAGGACCGCGCGCGCGAGGCGGCGGAAGCCGCCGTATCCAGTCCATTGCTTGAGGATATCAATATCTCCGGCGCGAACGGCATTCTTGTCAACGTAACGGCCGGAACGGACTTGTCGATCGGCGAATTTCAGGAAGTTGGTAACACAGTCAAGGAGTTCGCGTCCGAGGATGCAACCGTGGTTGTCGGCACAGTGATCGACCCGAACATGACGGATCAGATTCGTGTCACTGTTGTCGCAACAGGTCTGGGGCAATGCGCGGCGGGTGCCGAATCGCCGATGCGCATTGTCCGGCGACCCGCTGCCCAGGCAGAACCGAACTACCACGGCCTCGACAAACCCACGGTACAGCGCAAACGTGCGGTTGGCGACGGGCTTGGGGACGCGGGTTTACAGGAAGAGCTGCTCGATATCCCGGCATTCCTGCGTCGTCAGGCAGATTGACGGATAACGGGAACCGCTGCGGGCGCTACTCACTTGTCCGTGGTTCAAGACCTCCGCAGGACCGGCCCGGGCTAACCGGGCCGGGTCCTAACACACTGAAAACCTTGAAGAGTTTCTAAATCGCTGCTAGGATTTCGTCTGCCATGCAAATGCTTCGACAACGAACCCTGAAAACCGCCATCCGTGCAACCGGTGTCGGCCTGCATACCGGTGAAAAGGTGTACATGACCTTGCGTCCTGCCGCGGAAAATTCCGGGATCATGTTTCACCGTGTCGACCTCGATGAACCCGTCAACATTCCTGCTGACCCGACATTGGTTGGTGAAACGATGCTCGGCACGACGCTGATAAAAAATGGTGTCAAAGTGGCGACCGTCGAGCACCTGATGTCGGCACTTGCCGGCCTCGGCATAGACAACGTCAACGTTGATCTGTCTGCACCCGAAGTTCCGATTATGGATGGCAGTGCAGGCCCGTTTGTGTTTCTGCTGCAGTCGGCGGGGATCGAAGAGCAGAACGCGGCAAAACGATTTATTCGCATCAAGAAACCGGTTCGTGTTGAAGATGGCGACAAGTGGGCTGAGCTTCTGCCGTTCAACGGCTTTAAGGTGAGCTTCGAGGTTTACTTCAATCATCCCGTTTTCAATAAAATCAGCCAGGCAGCGACGATCGACTTCTCATCGACGTCATACCTGAAAGAAGTGAGTCGCGCACGCACGTTTTGTTTCCTGAGAGACGTCGAGGCCTTACGCGAACGTAATCTGACGCTTGGCGGCAGCATGGACAATGCGATTGTCCTTGACGACTATCGAATTCTTAACGAAGACGGGCTGCGTTATTCGAATGAGTTCGTGATCCACAAGATTCTGGACGCGATCGGCGATGCTTACCTGCTGGGCCACAGCCTGATTGGCGAGTTCCGCGCTTACAAGTCGGGTCATGATCTCAACAATAAATTGCTGCGGGCGTTGCTTGAAAATAAGGCTGCCTGGGAAGAGGCGTCATTCGAGGATTCGCGCAAGTCCCCGATATCCTACGCAACACCATCCTACGCTTGATGCGACGTCAACATGCCCAAAGAAATTGAGCTGTTCGGAGCCAATGGTAATGCACCATTCTCCGTAACCGAGCTGCTTGTAAATCTCGCTATCGGCCTGGCGTTGGCCGTCGTCGTTCGCTGGCATTTTTTGCGATTTGGTTCCACGCTGTCCAACCGCGAAGAGCTGGGCGGAGTGATCCCGTTCGTATTGATGACGACGGTGCTGATCATCACCGTTGTCAAATCTTCTCTGGCACTTTCGCTCGGCCTGGTCGGCGCGCTTTCGATTGTGCGTTTTCGAACCCCGATCAAGGAACCCGAGGAACTCGCCTATCTCTTCATAGCGATCGCCATCGGCCTGGGTCTCGGCGCCAACCAGGTTGTCGCCACCGTCGCGGCCAGCCTGTTCATTTTGCTGGCAATGTCTGTACTGAAACGATACACAGCCGCAAGTCCGGCCAGGAATCTATATTTGTCGGTCAATCTGGAGGACGTCACTTCGGCGGGTGCCATCGAGTCCATCAATCAGATCATTGCGGAGCATGTTACATCGATGGATATTCGACGGCTCGATCGGCGAGCCGATGGATTTGATGCCACCTACCTGCTCGATATTGATTCAACGACCGCGCTCTTGTCGCTTAGCAATGATCTGCAGGATAAGCATCCCCGGATCAGTATTACGTTTTTGGATCAAAACGGCATGCCGGGCATCTGAATAGCGAATTGCCATGAAAGTCAGTTTTCCGGAACAGGAAGACCCCTCCAGGGCAGGTGACTCGCCTGACAATAAGAAGCGATTGCGCCTGGCCGCCGTCATTTTGGGTGGATTCGTACTGTTGATACTGCTTGTCGGACTGTTGCAGCCGGAGCGACTGCAGCGGGGCGTTACAAGCATCGAGGAGCGCTGGGGTGGGGACGGGTTTGGATACGATCATAGCCTCGCCGAGAAATGGTCGGTCCTTATCGGCAGTTTCTTTCGCAGCCGGATCGGCAATATTCCCACCGTACCGGATCTCGTCATTGATGTTCCTTTCAGGGAAATCAGCAAGCTCTATCAGAAGCGACAGGAGGCATTGGCGATCGGTCATCTGGTGCAAGGCCCGGACGATTTCGTAAATGGCGACGTCCAATCGGACGGCCGGACAATTCCCGTCAAGTTGCGCCTCAAGGGCGACTGGACTGATCACCTGAACGGTCGCAAATGGTCGTTTCGGGTTCGCGTGCGCGGTGGCGACCACCTGTTCGGCATGCGTCGCTTTTCGATTCAGAACCCACTGACAAGGGGCTTCCAGTCCGAGTTGATGTATTTCGAGCTCTTGAACGGCCTGGGGCTCATGACACCGCGATACCAGTTCGTCAATGTGGTGTTGAATGGTGAACCGATGGGCCTGATGGCGCTCGAGGAATTTTTCGCCAAGGAATTGCTTGAGTATCGTGAGAGGCGTGAGGGCGTTATTGTTCGCTTCGACGAGTCGCTGGTCTGGGACGCAAGGGACTCCCTGTCGGGAGAAACCGTTGGCTGGAATGGTTCCTTCGATGATTACAGAAACGCGCCAATTGACGGTATCGGCTCGACCAGGATTGCAGCGTCAGCGGTGCTGACAGAGCAGTTCAGGGTTGCACAAGGGCTGCTGAAAGGATTCTCGGATGGCCGCATGCCCGCGTCGCAGGTTTTCGATGCGCAACAGTTGGGTCGCTTCATCGCTGCGTCCGACGTCATGGGCGCATGGCACGCGACTCGCTGGGCAAATTTGAGGTTCTACCTGAACCCCGTCACGCTGAGGCTCGAGCCGGTGCCGTTCGATGCAACGCTGCATGAGGGCTATTTCGACGCGCGTTCAATCGTCAACGGTGAGCCGATACTGATCGACATGTTGCGCGACCCCGTGGTATGGCGGGAGTACCTGGCAACGCTCGAGTTGCTGCTGAATCTCGCGCGCGAAAACGTGTTGCAGTCCAACCTGCAGGCCGTTGAGGGCCAGTGGCTGCCGTTGTTGCGAACCGAGTTCCGTACGCTTGGAGAGTTCCCGCTTGATTATTTGTTGCCGCGCAGCGAGGCGCTGTACGCGGGAATGAGGCAGCTGGCTGAGAGTGGCGACACGAGGCCGTCGTATTTTCTGCCGTTCGAACCCGGTCTTTACCCGATACTGGCGCATTTCGAGATTCACGCAGATGCTGGCGGCAAGTCCTTGCAGATCGAGAATGCAATACCGAAGGATGTCAGCGTCGCTCGTGTCGACTGGGTAAACGATGCCACCGGGGAGCGTCAGCCGGCGGTTGAAGCAGCGTTGCCGATTGCGGTACCGCCACGAGGCATCGGGTCAATGGGGCAGCGCTTCCAGGTCCGATTGCTGCAAGCGCCTGCAGGTGACGAATGGCAACTGGAGACAGTATCCAGGATTAACGGCCGAAGTTGGGTGGCGACGGCGCGACCAAAAAAGGCGGAGCGCGCGCTTGGTGCATCGCCGCTGCCCGTTGCAGATCTTGAAGAGCAATTGGTGCGACATGCCTTTCTTGTTGCCGACGACGCAGGGAAAATCGTGCGCGTCAAGAGCGGCGATTGGATAGTCAGTTCTAATATTGTCATCCCGGGCGGAAGCAAGCTCGTCATTGGCGCCGGCACAACCCTGCGATTTGCCACTGACGCTGCGATCGTCTCCTTCGGTCGTGTTGAAATGACCGGTACCGATACGGCGCCGGTTTCGTTGCTGCCCGCGAACGCCGAGAGCTGGCCGGGCCTGGTAGTCATGAACGCGGCAGGTGTTTCCACACTGAGTCACGTGATCGTGTCCCGGACTCGCAGCGTCTCCATGCCGGGATGGTCGCTAACAGGTGGTGCCAACTTTTATTACAGTGATGTCCGAATCGAAAACAGCCGCTTTCTGAACAGCCGGGGCGAGGATGCCCTGAATATCATTCACTCCGGGTTCGAGATTCACGAGACCTTGTTCAAGGGAAGTTCTTCAGATGCGCTGGATGCCGATTTTTCCCGCGGCTCGGTTACAGCAAGTCACTTCGAAAATATTGGCCGCCTGGGCGGCGGCGACGCTATCGATGTCAGCGGCAGCGATCTCACGATCGATTCGGTCGAGTTTGTAGCTGTGGCAGACAAGTCACTTTCCATCGGCGAGCGTAGCGAGATGACGGCGACGAATGTAAGCATCCGCGGGACAGGAACAGGCGTCGCTTCGAAGGACGGGTCGCTGGTGACGATTCGGGACTCGCAGATTGCGGCTGCTGGCTTTGCTGCAATGACGGCGTACGCAAAAAAAACCGAATACGGGCCGGCTCGGCTGGTTGCCGATAACGTTACGGTTACTGCGACCAGCACACCGGTTATTGCGCAAAATCAAAGCCGGATTATCGTCGATGGCGTGGATGCCGAGACTCGGGATATAGACGTCGATGCGCTATACGAGACCATTATGCGTAAAGGGTCTCGAGAGTGACAGTGATCGGCTCACAGGCGTTGCGCCACGAGGTGAAGTTCGCGGCCTACACAATTCGTCACGCATATATCGAACGCTGGCTCAAAGATCACGCGGCAGGGTTCACGTCGCCCTATCCGTCGCGGCAGATTAACAACGTCTATTTCGATACCTGGGACTACCGTGCTTTTTCGGAAAATCTCGCCGGTGTCAGTCGTCGCGCGAAAGTTCGATACCGCTGGTACGGCGAAGATGTGGGCCCCGCGCCGGGCACGCTCGAAGTCAAGCACCGCCGCAATCAACTCGGCTGGAAAGAGCGATTCGATGTAAACCTGCGTGTCTGGACACCGGGCTGGAGCTGGCATGACGTTCGATATTCTCTCATCGAGCAAATTCCGGGGCCGGCCAGGCTTTGGCTGGATCGAAACCCGCAGGCAGTTTTCATAAATCGCTACAAACGCGATTACTTCATTAGTGGCGACGGCCGGATCCGCGCGACAATCGATACCAGGCAACGAGCCCTTGATCAACGACTGCGCAACGTACCCAATTTTTCCAACGAAGCGATATTGCAGGACACGCTGGTACTTGAGTTCAAGTTCGCGCCTGAGGACCGGCAGATCGCCGTTGGTGTCCTTGAAGATGTGCCTGTTCGCCTGGGCCGGCATTCAAAATACATGAATGCAGTTCGATCCATTTCGATGGTTTAGAGGCAATGCTTCGGTGGCAACGGCCTAATCAGGGATCCTGACGAACAATCTCAAAGACGCGTGCGAACGCGAAATCACGGTCATCGTCGACACGCACTTCGTCGATCAGCCGAAAGCCGGCTGGAATTTCGCGCGCGAACGCGAGTTCGAAGAACAACGGCGAGTTTAGCTCCCGGATAATGTCCACCGGCGTTGGCTGTACGCCGTTGGCGTCGGAAAAGAACACGTCGTTGAGCCTGACAAAGAGGTAGCGAATATCGGTACTCGCGGATAGTTCTTGCGGGCTCATGGCCAGGTAAGTATCGACCTCCTGTAGTTTTCTCATGTGCTGCGGTGTCATCAGGAAATTGTTGGCGATGACACTGCAATCAGTGTGGTAGCGAATTGGATGTCCATCGTCCGCGAGGGCCAGAACCGTCCCCGGCGATTTGGCACAGGCCGCGGCAAGGCCAGGGTACAGGCTGCGAGTCGCCGCATAGTCGCGATCCAGGCCAGGCGGTACACGCAGAAACAACTGGTGTCGCAATGGCGGTTGCAGCGCAATAGCGAGAATAGCCAGCGTGAGGGCAGACGTGACCAGCATTGACGCGTTCAGTTTTTGCCGCAGGCCGTCAACAAGCAGCAAGCTGCCGAGGATCACGGCCCAGGAGCCGAACGGGTGGAGCCGGTACTGGAATAACATCAACACGATACCGAACACGAACACTACCGACAGGAACACATCGGCAGGTTCACGTTTTCCGAAAAGTTTGAAAATGTGAAAAATCGCCAACGGCGGGGCGAGCAGAATCAACCAGCCATAGAGCGACGTTACCCAGGCGATGCCACCCGGCTCAAACATTCGCGACACCGGACTTTGCACCTCGCTGATGTTCCTGATGATCTCCAGTTGGCCGGACAAAAATGCCGTGCCTGTCGAGATTGTCGCGAACAGGGGCACGAGCATCGCCACGCCGGCTGCGGCCAGCAGCCCAACATTCGCCTTGCCGAAAGGGCGCAGCGCAAGAAATGTCAGGACGATCGCACTACCAAAGGCCACATACAGGTGAAACCAGGAAAGCGTCCAGAATTCGAATTGCATGTCGTAAAAAGGTGCCGAGGGAAGGACGACAAGCAGCGTCGTCGCGAACAACGCCCCGGCAAGCCACAGCAAACTCCGGCGAGGCGGGCTTTTCGAGCGCAGCCATAGCAGCATTACGGCGCTGAGTACCGGGATTTGCAGAATGAACAGGCCGTTATGAAATGCCACCGCGATGCCGAGCGCCGCCCCCAGTTTGGCGGCGTCCCTGGTCGTCTGCCGCTCGAAAAATCGCAAGCCGAGCAGCACGCCGAGCAACACAAACGTGAGTTCCATGAAGTGGTGGTCGATCAGACCAAGGCCGTGCAGGTTTTGTGTCAGCGGCAGCAAGGAGAAGGCCAGCAGCCCGATTGCGGTAAGCGCTGCGCCCAGCCGGACTTCGCGCGCGATCAGCGTCAATAAGGCAGTGTTGACGAAGACCCACACAACTGGCACGTAGGCCAGGAACTTCATCGGCTGCATGTCAGGACGAACCCACAGCGCTCCGCGCAACGCCAACGCCAGCAGGTAGTCGTACGCCCATGGCCAGTTGAGCCAGCTGCCTTCGGGTACGTGAATCATGGTGTCGAACTGGTAGAAACCGCGCTCGCCGATCGCCGCGTCGATGATTCGACGGGCGTGATAGAACGAGTCGTTACCGACGGGGATGTATTGGCCGTCTACAAACGCGGCCGACTTGTACAACATTGCCACGGCGACAGTAAGCAGCGCAAAAACCAGCCAGGCCGTCCAGTAGGGCAGCGATCTGTTCATCGAGTGCCGCCCGGCTTGTGAGCGACGACAAAGACGTTTTTGCCGAGAATTTTGGCCAGTGGTACTGATATCAGCCGACTCAGTGGAAAAAAGACACGGTCGTACAGGCGCACGAGCTTTGGGTTCAGCTGCGCCGGCTCGCGATTGTCGAACAATTTGAAAGCGAGTGTGGCAAAAAAACCAAGCGCATCGGTGTAGGCGCTTTTTTCAACGATGAATCCGGCGTCTTCGACCAGTTTGACGAGCCCCCTCAGGCGGTAGCGGCGATGATGCCCGACATGCGAGTCCATCGACGTAAACAGAGCGGTGAACGCAGGCACATAGACGAACAGCCTGCCCCCGGGCGCAAGAAGGCGGTACAAGTCGGCGAGTGCCGCCGCATCGTCCTCGATGTGCTCAAGCACATTGAGCGTGAACACATAGGGAATAATTCCCTGCCGCAGCTCCGACACGTCTGAATACGCGTTGAAGCCCACTCGCAGGATGACCTGCCGCGAGGTGGCCATGGTTTCAATGCAATGAACGTTCTCCGGCGCAAGTCCCAGGCAGCCGCTAAACGTACCGATGCCGGCGCCGAAATCGACGACGCTGGCGGCGCCACTGGAGTACTTGCGTACCAGGTCGCGCAGGAACTCGTTGTAGTTATCGGCATTGGCCATGACCTCGAGGTTCTCGCCGCCCTGCGGCAAGGATTCGACGATCGTGTCCCGCTCGGAGTCGCTCATGGCTGCCCGTGGCGAAACACGAGATGCCGGGATGCGAAGAAATTGAAAATCAATGCGACTGAGGCGGCTATTGCCAGTGGAACGATCGGCCAGCTGGCAAGCACGCTAAAGCGGTAGACGAGCCACAGGAAAATGCCGAGGTTGAGCGCGGCGCCGATACCATTTACGACAGCATAACGACCCCATTCGTGCATGGCCTGCACGTCTTTGCTGGCGGCAAACGTGTGCCGCCGATTCAGATACCAGGTGACCGTGACGGCAACCGCAAAGGATACGAGGCGAGCGTGCAGCAGGCTGAAATCGAACAAGCTATGCAGCAGCGTGAGAATTCCGCCATCCACAAAGAATCCGATCGCACCGACAACGACGAAGCGACCGCCTTGCTGGAGTATGCCTGAGGACATCAGTCCTGCCGTGGCAGGCCGCGGCGGCTCTGGCCCAGCCACGTCAAACTGAGGTAGTGCAGTCTCTTGGCTTCTCGCCTGCCGCGTGCGACCGAGTCCAGGATCAGGCCGGTCGCCAGGGCCAGGAATGCGAGCACCATGACGCTGGCGGACAGGAAGGCGGTTGGGAATCTTGGCACCAGGCCTGTCTCGACAAATTCGAGAATGATCGGAATACCCAGTGCCAGGGACGCCAACGCCAGGATATTGCTGATGATTGAGTAGAAGAAGAATGGACGATAGTCCTTGGTCAGGATCATTATCGTCCAGAATATTCGCAGACCGTCGCGCCAGGTATTGAGCTTGCTGCTGCTATCGTCGGGTCGATCCCTGTACGGCGTATCCACCTCCGCCATCGGTATGTTCAGCGACAAGCCGTGTACGGTCAGTTCCGTCTCGATTTCAAAACCGGTGGACAGTGCCGGGAAGGATTTCACGAATCGTCTCGAGAACACGCGATAGCCGGACAATATGTCGGCGCAGCGCTCACCGAATAACCAGTTGACGATACCTGACAGTACGCGATTGCCAAATTGGTGACCGAATCGATAGGCTTTGTCGACGTCGGAAACACGCCGGGCATTGACCGTATCCACATGCTTGCCCAGCAGCGTGTCGATCAGGCCGCGCACGCTCGAGGCGTCATAGGTATCGTCGCCGTCGACAAGGACGAAGACCGACGCATCGATGTCCGAAAACATGCGACGTACGACATGGCCTTTTCCCTGTTGGGTTTCAGTGCGAACGACTGCGCCCGCCTCGGCGGCGATTCGGGCCGTGTCATCCGTGGAGTTATTGTCATAGACATAGACGGTCGCGTTCGGTAGTTGCTCACGAAAGTCACTCACGACTTTCCTGATCGTGACTTCTTCGTTGTGGCAGGGCACAAGGATCGCGATCTCGAGATCGTCTGTCGTCATATTGGCTGAGCTCCGTTCAGCTCCGTTCATTCGCCGCTATTGTAATCGACACGTGCGACACGGACTGAGACCTTGTCGACATCGACGCCATGGCTTCGAGCCGCGGCGATCAGCGTTTCCGCCTCGAAGCGCAGTCTCGAAGCCCAGGCGGAGTTTCGGCAAATAACGACGAGCTCGCTTTCTTCCCGGATATTGGCGGCAATCAGGCTCCCGGCCAGATCTTCAGGCAAAGATTTAGACAGAGTCTCGGTGAGCCTGCCCATAGAGCGGGCGCGCTCGATCAGTTCGCCTAACTCCGCGTTTTCTTTAAGATTTAGAAGGTTTCCAAGCTGTTTTGCGGTCATAAAAGTGTGACTTAGTCGGCGGTTTGAGACATATCGTGGTGACCAGAGTCACCGTTCGGCGCTTTTGATCTTGTATTAAAAACGGACATTATGCATAGTTTCAGACACGATAAAGGCATACCTGCTGAAAAGCGGGGGCGCAAATCCACCGGTCTAAGGGAATTGATCCTAAGACAGCGGGGCTACCGAACGATGTTTGACTGCAGGTCAATAATTAAAAGCTTTAAAGCGACTTGCGGCGCTAACAATAAAATATTGAGCAGCGTGCATCCGGGGCGTTTCTAATGAATGTTGTCATTTTCGGCAAGGGGCTGGGCAAGCCCCGGCAGGTAAGTCTATCCGGTTTGTCGGCCGGGCTGATCGCGTTCGCCGTTACCGGCGTACTCGGCGCCATGAGCTTCACGGTCGGTTACTGGTACTCCTCCAAAACGGGTTCCGGCGTTAGTGTCAGTGAGTTGGCTGGTCTCGGCGATGAGTTGAGATTGCAGCATGACAGCATTGCGGACATTCGCCAGGAAAATGAGGATACATTGGGCGCGCTGGCCATTCGTATAGCGCAAATGAATGCGCGCGTCATTCGCCTGGATGCCCTTGGTCGTCGCCTGACGGATATGGCGGAAATCGAGGATGGCGAGTTTGACTTTGATTCGGCGCCGGCGCTGGGTGGTCCTGAAGAACCCGTCGCAGTCGGATCCAATGTCGCGATACCCGACGTTGTTGAGGCGATGAGCAAGTTGGACAATCAGCTGTACAACCGGGAAGCCCAGCTCTGGGTACTTGAGAGCGTTCTCACAAGCGAAAGTCTTCAGGATCGCGTTTACCCGCAAGGCCGGCCCGTTAACTCAGGCTGGATTTCATCCTACTTCGGCAAGCGTACAGACCCGTTCACGGGCAAGCTGGCCAATCACACGGGCATCGATTTCGCCGGCAAGCAGGGCGCCGAGATATCGGCCGTGGCCGACGGAGTCGTTTCCTGGTCAGGCGATCGTTATGGCTACGGGATCATGATTGAAATCAACCACGGCAACGGCTATTCGACGCGCTACGCACACAATTTCCAAAATCTCGTCGCCGTGGGCGATGAGGTGAAAAAAGGGCAGGCAGTGGCCCTGATGGGTGAAACCGGTCGCGCGACCGGCCCCAACCTGCACTTTGAAGTTCTGCGGAATGGCGGCCGGGTCAATCCGGTCAACTTTATCCGCGATTCATCCAAATAACATCGTCGAAAATCTGAGCCACCTTCAGCTCACAAAGGCGAGTCAAGTGGGCTTGTGATTGACTTATTTGCCCACAAATCGCGTCTTTAGATTCTAAAAATCCAGCAAAAACCCTAGAATAAGCCGCTTCGTTCTGCCGGCGGCCAATCGCCGGGAACGACATCTTCCAGGAGTTCTTTTGTGGCCAACTTTCTGACCCGTCTTTTTGGCAGTCGCAATGAGCGGCTTTTGCGCCAGTATTCGAAGGCCGTCAACAAAATCAACGGACTCGAAGAGGGGCTGCAGGCGCTCAGTGACGGGCAGATTCGTGAGAAAACAGATGAACTGCGGAACCGCGTGACGCAGGGTGAGACTCTCGAGGACATATTGCCGGAGGCGTTCGCCGTGGCGCGCGAGGCCTCAGTACGCACCTTGGGCATGCGACCCTTCGATGTACAGCTGATCGGTGGCATGGTGCTGCACGACGGCAACATTGCCGAGATGCGGACCGGTGAGGGCAAAACACTTGTTGCGACCCTGCCGGCCTACCTGAACGCCCTCAGCGGGAATGGTGTGCACATTGTCACGGTCAACGAATACCTGGCGCAGCGCGATGCGGACTGGATGCGCCCGATCTATGAATTTCTCGGTCTGACAGTCGCCGTCTCGAAAAGTGGCCAGAGCCCGGAAGAGAAACGCGCCGCATACAGCAGCGATATCACTTATGCGACGAACAATGAACTGGGCTTCGACTACCTGCGCGATAACCTTGCGTTTTCGACGCAGGACAAAGCACAGCGGAAACTAAATTTCGCGATCGTCGATGAAGTCGACTCTATCCTTATCGACGAGGCTCGCACACCGCTGATCATTTCAGGACCGGCCGAAGCGAGTACGGAGCTGTACGCGCAGATCGACAAGTTGGTACCGCAGTTAACGCCACACGAGGAAACCGAAGCGCCGTTGAACTATGACATCGCGGCCCGCAAGGTGAGTCTGATCGACATCAATGGCCGACCGGTTAGTGTTGAGGACAGCGAGGACGGTGTTATGGATCTCGGAACCGCGGTCGAACTCGCTCACGAACGTGATGCCGACGTGGTTCTGGAGGACGACAGCGAGAAGGTCGTCGTGTGCAAGCTGGTGCCTCGTGGCGACTACACCACTGACGAAAAGGCCAAGCAGGCTCACCTGACCGAAGAAGGTAACGAGAAAGTCGAGAGACTGATGGCCAAGGCCGGATTGCTCGAGGAGGGCGAGAGCCTGTACGACGCGACCAACATTCGACTTGTACATCATCTGAATGCGGCGCTGCGTGCTCACGTTATTTATCAGCGAGACGTCGAATACATCGTCAAAGACGGTGAGATCGTCATTGTTGATGAATTTACGGGCCGTACGATGGCGGGTCGCCGCTGGTCAGACGGACTGCACCAGGCGATTGAAGCCAAAGAAGGGGTCGCAATTAAGAGCGAAAACCAGACCGTCGCGTCCATTACTTTTCAAAATTACTTTCGCCTTTACAACAACCTGTCGGGTATGACCGGCACGGCCGACACCGAGGCCTTCGAGTTTCAGTCGATATACGGGCTCGAGGTGGTCGTTATACCAACGCACGAGCCGATGGTTCGTGACGATCAGCCGGATCTCGTGTACCTGACGGAAAAGGACAAGTTCGAAGCTATCATTGAGGATATTACCGACTGCCGAGAGCGGGGGCAGCCGGTCCTGGTCGGCACGACATCGATCGAGACTTCCGAATTGCTGTCCGGGCTTCTCAAGAAACGCAAGATCAAGCACAGCGTACTCAACGCCAAACAGCACGAACGCGAAGCGTTTATTGTGCAAAACGCAGGACGGCCCGGCGCAATCACGATTGCGACCAACATGGCCGGCCGTGGTACCGACATCGTACTGGGAGGCAACCTCGATGCCGCGATCGCCGACGCTGGCGAAGGCGCCGACGAGGAGGCGATTCGCGCGGAGTGGCAAGAGCGCCACAAAGCCGTACTGGAGGCTGGCGGCCTGCACATCGTCGGCACCGAGCGTCATGAGTCACGACGAATCGACAATCAGCTGCGCGGTCGTTCCGGTCGACAGGGCGACGCCGGTTCAAGCCGCTTCTACCTGTCGATGGAAGACACTCTGATGCGGATTTTCGGAGATCCGGAGCGCACCAAATCGCTATTGTCTCGCGCCGGCATGCGGGAGGGCGAAGCGATCGAGAGCAAGTTGCTGTCGCGGCAAATCGAACGAGCGCAGCGCAAAGTCGAAGCGCACAACTTCGATATTCGCAAGAATCTGCTGGAATACGACGATGTCGCGAATGACCAGCGCAAGGTGGTTTACCACCAACGCTCCGAACTGATGGACGCGGATGAGATCGAGGAGTCGGTTGCGGCTATTCGCGAGGAGGTCGTATCCAACGTTGTCGCGCTGCACATTCCGTCGGGAAGTCTGGAGGAGCAGTGGGACACCGATGGGCTGAGCAATGCGCTTGAAGCAGACTTCGGTCTTGCGATCGATGTCAGCAAGACGGTGCGCGAAGACAAGACCCTGAATGACGACGGTATTCGAGAACTTTGCGTCAAGGCAGCCGATGAGGCGTATGCCGAAAAAGTGACGTCGGTTGGCAGCGAGCTCATGCGCAACGTCGAAAAACAGATGATGCTTCGCCAGCTCGACCATCACTGGAAAGAACACCTCGCCGCAATGGATCACCTGCGACAGGGTATTGGTTTGCGAAGTTATGCGCAGAAAAATCCGAAGCAGGAGTACAAGCGCGAGGCGTTCGAGATGTTTGGATCATTGCTCGAACAGGTAAAGCACGACACGATCAGCTTGTTGGCGCGTGTTCGGATTCAGAGTGAGCAGGAACTCGCGGCGATGGCTGAACAGCGTCGCAAGGCCGAGGCCATGCAATACCGGCACGCACAGTCTTCGGCGCTGGGCGGTGGCGACGGACGCCCGCCCCAGGGCGGTTCCGGCGAAGCGGCGGCAGACCCCATTGGTACGTTTGTACGCAGCGGCCGCAAGGTTGGGCGCAACGAGCCGTGTCCCTGCGGTTCGGGTAAGAAGTACAAGCAGTGCCACGGCAAGCTGACATAAAGCGACTCAACGTCGTTGCCGGCATCCTGAGGGACGAAAGAGGTCGAGTTCTGATCGCCGAGCGGGTCGACGACGGTCCGTTTCGGGGCCTGTGGGAATTTCCGGGTGGCAAGCTGGGTGTTGACGAGACTAAAGAAGCTGCTCTCGCGCGGGAACTCACAGAGGAAATCGGCGTCCAGCCGTTAAGCAGTGAACACCTGGTAAGCCTGCAACACGATTACCCGGATTGCCACGTCTCGATCGATTTTTTCCTGATCACGGACTGGCAAAATGAACCGCGTGGACTGGAGGGGCAGGGACTGAAGTGGGTATCGGCGGATGATCTCGACGCCGCATGCCTGTTGCCCGCAGATTTGCCGGTCGTGGCAGCTCTGAGAAAGCTCTAGGAAGCGTCGAAGAGCCGCGAGCAGCGTGCTCCGGCGGCTAACAAATACTCAGCTG
>CAYLTW010000007.1:1687-6455 GCA_964386735.1 uncultured Woeseiaceae bacterium | reverse complement strand
GAAGCGTCGAAGAGCCGCGAGCAGCGTGCTCCGGCGGCTAACAAATACTCAGCTGAAACGAGACATCTTGCTCGGTCTGCACGGCCCGGCTGTCTATCGTTGACCACTCCAAAAAGCGGATCGTAAACCGGTGCTGGCTGCCGCTGATCTCGGGAAACAGGCTGGTGTTCCCGGCGATGCTGACGCGCAGCAGTTGGCAATTCACGTCTTTTTGCATGTTGTGCTGATACATACCGTTAATCGCGAGTTTGTCGATATGCTGCGCACTTTCGCGAATCAGCCACAGCACATCGGCCACGGCTTCGCAGAGCGGCCGGATGTCATCAATCCAGAGATTGAGGTCATGCTGTCGTCGCTGGTGGGCTTGTCTCAGCCAGTGGCTGTATTCCGGCAAATCGAATTCACAGGTACCGCCGGGGATTGCGCTGCGGTGTTTGATGGCGTTCAAAAACTCGCTGTCTTTAAGTGACTGCAAGAAGCTCGTACCGATTCGGGCAAGCTGCTCACGGCTCGCGGCGAGATTGTGAACCAGCGTGTCCAGGCGACGTGTGTCCACGCCCGGCTGGCTCTGAAACTGCTTCAGCGTACAGAGCTGATGATCGAGTTCTTTGTAGACTTCGCTGCGAGTATCGCCGCGTGACAGGATGGCGAGGATCTCAAGCAGCGTTGATATGGATGCGCGAGCTGCGAAATCCGCCTCAATCTCGCTGTTGTACAGAATTTGCTGGTAGAGAAATTCGAGTCGCAGAAAGGTTCGCATGCGTTCATTGAGCGGCTGTTCGTAAAACGTGCGGCTTGCTTTCGTCTGAGCAGCAATTTTTTCTGCAGGTTTCGCCATCGTTGTATTCTGCGCTCCTGCGGTTTTCGGAGCAAATCGTGGCGGGCTCCTCCTACGGCGTGGTCAGTGCGAGGTAGCGTCGATGCAGCGCCTGGACCTGTTCCAGCGTTGCCGACAGGTCACCATCGTTCCGGACCACATCGTCAGCGATCCCGAGACGTTCGTCACGCGACGCCTGGGCAGCCAAAATACGGCGCGCCTGACCCTCTGAATCGGCGTCACGTGCCATCAGGCGCTGTATCTGAGTGCTTTCGTCGCAATCGACGACGAGAATCCGGTCCAGGAAATCACGGATCGGTGACTCAGTCAGCAATGGCACGACGATAAGCTGGTACCGGCCGCCGGCGGTGGCTGCCTGTTCCAGGGCGATTGACTGGATTCGAGGGTGCAACAGGGACTCGAGCCGATCACGCGCATCCTTGTCGGCAAAAATAATCCTCCGCAGGGCGCCGCGATCGAGGGAGCCCGCATCGTCAAAAACCTTGTCACCGAACTCATGGCGAATATCGGCCAGTACCGGTTCTCCCGGTGCGACGACTTCCCGTGCAATCACATCGGTGTCGATGACCGGTACATCAAATGCCGCGAACATGTCCGCAACCGTGGACTTGCCACTGGCGATGCCGCCCGTCAGTCCGATGCGCAGCGGCGTATTGGCGGAATTAGTGGCGTCCTCACTCACTTAAAAGGCAAGGTCGAAGTACACATTCTTGATCTGCTCACCCCAGAGCATACTGATCCAGCCGGCAGCGGCCAGGTACGGTCCGAACGGTATCGGAATCTGCCGATCCCTGCCGCGAAATACGATCAGCAACACACCGATAATGGCTCCGACCACAGCCGACATCATAATGATGACTGGCAACTGCTGCCAGCCGAGCCATGCGCCAAGGGCAGCAAGTAACTTGAAATCGCCATAACCCATGCCTTCCTTGCCCGTGACCAGTTTGAACAGCTGGTAAACACTCCACAAACTCAGGTAGCCCGCAATTGCCCCGATGATCGCGCTGCTGCTCGAAATGAACAGTACTTCGGCACCCGGCAGCGGATTGAACAGACTCATAGCGAGACCAATCCACATCAGCGGCAAAACGATGGCATCGGGGATCAGTTGGTGGTCGAAATCGATCATGGTTATCGGCACGAGAAACAGCGTCAGAACAACAGCCATCAATGCTTCCCAGCCGAATCCGAAGTGCCAGGCAACGATCGCAGCCAGGGCGCCTGTCGTGGCCTCAACGATCGGGTAACGCGGTGAGATCGGCTCTTTGCATTGTGCACATTTGCCGCCAAGCGCCAGGTAGCTGAGTACCGGGATATTCTGTAATGCCGATATCTGCGTGCCGCAAGCGCGACATCGAGATCGCGGCATGACCAGGTCGAAGCGGCCCTCCGGGAGTTCGGCGGCCGGGGTCTCGGAGAGTTCCCTGCATTGCTCCCTCCAGTCGCGCTCCATCATGACCGGCAGACGATAAATAACGACGTTGAGGAAACTGCCGACCACCAGCGTGAACGCAAAAATGACGGCGATGAAAACGGCGGGCGACCCGCTCAGCAATTCGAGCATGCACTGTCTCCGATCTTAATAGGCACAAATAGAAACGGCGCTCGGAGTGTCGACCGAACGCCGTTTTTTTGCAAACGTCTTGTCTGAATCGGGTCTGAACTAGATAACCGAACCCATCTTAAAGATCGGCAGGTACATCGCGACAACAAGACCACCGACGAGAACACCCAGGATCGCCATGATCATCGGCTCGAGCAACGAGCTCAGGTTATCGACCGCGTTGTCGACGTCCTCCTCGTAGAAATCGGCAACCTTGGCTGACATATCGTCGAGCGAACCGGACTCTTCGCCAACTGCAATCATCTGTATGACCATGTTCGGGAACAGGTTGACGTTCTCCATCGCGATCTGCAGCCGCTGACCGGTCGCGACTTCGTCGCGTATTCTCAGCACCGCGTGCTCATAAACGATGTTACCGGTCGCGCCGGCAACGGACTCGAGCGCTTCAACCAGTGGTACGCCGGCGGCGAACATGGTTGACAGAGTACGGGCGTAACGTGCAACTGACGCCTTTTCCAGGATTGGGCCGATAATCGGGGTCTTCAGCGCTATACGATCGAGGAAATGACGCATGGCCCGCGAGCGTTTCTTGAAATAGATGAATGCGCCGACTGCGCCACCAATCAGGGTCGCAAGATAAGCACCCTGTTGGCGCACGAACAGTGACAGGTCAATAATCATTCGCGTGAAGGTAGGCAAGTCCGCGCCGAAGCCCTGGAAGAGGTCCTCGAACGCCGGTATGACGAAAATCAGCAGAATCGTCGTAACGACAAGCGCGACAACCAGTACCGCTGCGGGGTAGGTCAGCGCTTTCTTGATCTTTTTCTTGATCGCCTCGGTCTTTTCTTTGTAGGTCGCGATCTTGTCCAGCAGGGTCTCGAGGGCGCCGGCCTGTTCGCCGGCTTCCACGAGGTTGACAAACAGATCATCGAAATAGAGCGGCTGTTTGGCGAGGGCTTCAGCCAGAGAACTACCGCCCTCGACGTCCGTCTTGATCGCCATGATGAGTTTCTGCATCGCGACATTGTCGTGTCCGGAGCCGACGATCTCGAACGCCTGCACCAGCGGAATACCTGCCCCGAGCATCGTCGCGAGCTGGCGACTGAAGATCGCGATATCGCTTGTCGAGATGGAGCCACCGCCGGCAAAAAGCCCTTTGCGCTGTTTTCGAATGCGCGTCGGGACAACGCCCTGACGCCGAAGATCGGCGCGGACGGTGGCCTCGTTGGCCGCCATCGCCCTGCCCTTGATCTTCTTACCCTTGCGGTCCGTGCCTTCCCAGAGGAAAGGCGCCTTGATCATTACTGTTTCAGCCATCTCGATAGTCCGTCTGTCTATGTCCCAAGCTATTCAATTGTAACCCGATTTATCTCTTCGAGGCCGGTAACCCCTTCCTTGACTTTGTTCAATCCGGCTCGCCGCAGATCGATGACCCCCTCGACCGCGGCCTGATCCGCGATTTGAATTGCGTTTCCACCTTCCATGATGATTCGGCCCATTGTTTCCGATACTTCCATGACCTGGAAGATGCCGAGGCGACCCTTGTAGCCGTCGTTGCAGCTCTTGCAGCCCTTAGGCCCGAAAATTGTCAGCTTCTCTATTTCACGTGGATCGAAGCCCTCTTTTTCGAGCGCTTCACGCGGAACGTCCTTGACCTCTTTGCAGTTGTCGCAAAGTCGTCTCGCGAGGCGCTGCGCGATAATCAGACTCACCGATGTCGCGATCGCGTAGGGCATTACGCCCATATCGACGAGCCGCGTCAGCGTGCGCGGCGCGTCATTGGTATGCAGTGTCGAGAGAACCAGGTGACCGGTTTGCGCAGCCTTGATCGCGATCTCGGCGGTTTCCAGGTCACGAATCTCACCCACCATGATTATGTCAGGATCCTGGCGGAGAAACGCTTTCAGGCAGGTTGCGAACGTCAGGCCGACCTTTGGATTGACATTGACCTGGTTTACGCCCGGAAGATTAATTTCCGCCGGGTCTTCAGCCGTAGAAATGTTGCGATCCACGGTGTTGAGGATATTCAGCCCGGTGTACAAAGATACGGTTTTACCGGAACCCGTAGGCCCGGTGACCAGGATCATGCCGTACGGTTTATTGAGATGCTTGAGATAGAGTTGCTTCTGCAAATCCTCGTACCCGAGCACATCGATACCCAGTTGTGCGCTCGCCGGATCGAGAATACGCAATACGATCTTTTCGCCATACAGCGTCGGGCAGGTATTGACTCGAAAGTCGATGGCGCGATTTTTGGAGAGGCGCATTTTGATGCGGCCATCCTGCGGGACACGACGCTCCGCGATATCCATCCGCGACATGACCTTCAGTCGGGCACAGACCTTGTTGGCCAGTACGACCGG
>CAYLTW010000007.1:0-1587 GCA_964386735.1 uncultured Woeseiaceae bacterium | reverse complement strand
AGCCCCGACATGCTGGTGTCAACGGCCTCGATTGCCCGGGTAATGCGTTCTTCGAGTTTGTCCTGCTCGACGACGACCGGGTCTATGCGCAGAGTCGTCTGGAACTTGATGTCGTCGATGGCCGCCAGATTAGTCGGATCGGAAATACCCAGAAACAGTCGCTGGCCGCGTTTGACGAGCGGCAGGACCCGATGTTTGTTGATCAGCTTCTGGTCTACGGAGCGAACAACGTCCAGGTCGACCTCAATCGCATCGAGATCCAGAAGAGGCACGCCAAATTCGTGCGAGGCCGCTACTGCAATAGCACGGGCTTCGGCGAGCTCGGCATTTACGAGGTAGGAAACCAGCGGCAGCTTTTCCTTTTTGGCAGCAACACTCGCCTCGGCGAGCTTCTCTTCAGAGATGATTCCATCCTGAACGAGGCGTCGAGGCAAGCCTGCAAGATTGGTCCGTGATGCCGGTGCTGCCATAGGTTTATCAAGCTGTGATGTTTCTTTGAGCATCACAGTCTCACTGATCCAAGTTACCGATTCAACCGGATTTTGTGCGGCCTATCACAAATGTGCAATTTCATTAAGTCAAACCCGGCAAAAACCGCAATTTCAAGTTATGCGGGCTTGTCAGCGACAGGTTGAGGGCAGGTATCGCGTATCGACGGTCGGTGCCTGGTGATTGGCGCCGCCGTTGAGCAGGTTAGCTCCAGCGGGCGCCGCAGCGGCACCGCAGCGCCATATGATCGTATTGCCTGCCGTTTCATAAGGCGTCAGCGAGAAAGTCATGCCGACGATGTCGGCGTGCGCCAATGGGCCGCCGAAGGTGACGTCCACGCGACCATTGGTAATTTCGACCTGGCTAACGTAGGAACCCCGTGTGTCGGTGGCGAGTGGTGTCATGCCAGCGGCTACCCTGTCGGCCGGCGCGACGCCGTCGTTCGTATAGGCGTCGGTTATCGGAACTTTGCTGCCGGCGGCCATATTCAGGCCCTCGGCAATCTGGGCTCGAACCGTGTACGTCTGGTATGCGGATATTGCAAGCGACGCAAGAATGCCGATGATCGCAACAACGATCATTAATTCTATCAACGTGAATCCTTGGTTAGATTTCGGCACTTCGGGCTCCGCGGGGCGCAGGGGATGATACTCGTCGTACGGTCGGACGAAAAGTGTGATGCATCTTACGTGTCTATCGGTGGAGTAAAAAGGCCCCGGACCAAGCCGGGGCCTTCGCTCGTCTATGCGACGAAACTCTTTAGCTTTTGCCTGGACTATCGGCAAGCAGCCGGCAGCCATTTCGGCAGCAAGCCACTGCCATTGGCGCATGCCCATTCAATGCTGCCTATACGGTCAACGGCCGACAGAGTCAACTGATCACCAGTAATGTTGGTGTTCGCCTGGTTGCCGTACGTAACGGTGATAACACCGTCCTGCGCGCCGACACTGACCGTCGTAACATACTTGCCCTTGATGTTGCCAGATGCCTCGAGGCCAGCCTCGACATTGTTGTTCGGCCAGACGCCCGAATCCTGGAAGAACTCGGCAACGGCTGCTTTCGCACCCGAAGAAAGGCTCAGGCCTTCAGAGACCTGTG
>CAYLTW010000006.1:0-49590 GCA_964386735.1 uncultured Woeseiaceae bacterium | reverse complement strand
TACAGATCGGACAATATGGAAATCACCTCGTCACGCATGTTTTCAAGCTCCACTTCGACTTGTAACCTGAGGGTTTGAAACCGCTGATCTTCCTCAAGGGAGGCAAAGAAAGGATTGCGTTCAAGAGTTCCCGCTATCCGCCACCCGCTTTCGACGGCTTGCTGCAATTCCGCAATGGCATCGTCCGAATCGCCAAGCAAGGCGTAAATCTCAGCCGTGCGATAGTGAATCACGGGTGTATTCCATCCCTGCCCCTGCGCGTTCATGGCCAGATTCAAACATTTTCTTAACAACTCGTTTGCTGCATCGGTTTTGCCCTGTTTTTGAAATGTGTACGCCATATATGTCAGAGCCTCGATGTCATCGTAGACCGCATTGGCAATGCCATTGTCTCCCCCGGCCGCCTTTGTCAGGTCACCAACAGCCTGAACATAGTTGCCCTTGAGCAATGCTGCGACACCGTGCCACCTGTACCTGGCTTTATCCGTCGGTGAGTAAAGCGACGATGCCGAATGATCGATTTTCGCGTATTGGCTCTTCACGAAGCGGTTGTAGGCAACGTCGTCGCCGGTTTGAAAATGATAATCGACGATGTCCTGTAAGACGAGGACATCATTCGGGGATATTGCAACGGCGTGGGAGAGCGCCGTCCACGCTTTGTCCGGGACACCCAGATATAGATAGATTTCTGCCAGGATTCTCCGGAGGCCGTGAGCATCCGGCGCGTTTATCAGCGATAGCCGCACCCATCTTGCCGCCTCCGCGTAATGTCCGTATACAATCGACCAGTGGGCGATCGCTACGGTAATAGTGGCTTGCTCGGGCGCGATTTCGGTAACCGTTTTGAATGCCTCGAACCCTTCATCGTAGCGGCCTGTCAACATTTTCAGCGCACCGACGTTGAACAGCAGATTCGTATTGATGGGGTCCAGTATTTCTGCTCTTTCGTACGCCTCCTCTGCTTCTTTGAGGCGACTTTGCAAAACCATGCTGAACCCAAGATTGCGCCATGCACCAGAATAGTTGGGCCGCAATTCGATCACTTTTCTGAAACCGGCGTCTGCGGCCTTGAAATCGCGCACCAGCAAGCGGACCGATGCCTGCGCCCCATGCGCTTCTGGCAGATTGGGATCGAGCTCCAGCGCTTTGGCGATCAGCGGCTGCGAAAGTTCCACAACTTTTTCGGGAGAAACGTTGCTGTAGTAGGCCTGGAAGAGGTAGCTCGAAGCCAGCGCTGCATAACCGAGAGCAAACCGATCGTCACGTTCGAGCGCCCGTTGGAACAGTTCGATCGATTTTTCAAGCGACGCCGGATTTCGCCTTTCTCGCTGATACTGTCCCAGCAGATAGTAATCGTATGCCCCGAAGTTGTCGGTCGGGTTCTTGCTCAATTGCATCGATTCGGAACCGAGCACGGTGACTGCAAGCGCCGTCGTTATGGCACTCGCAATTTCGTCCTGGATGGCGAATATGTCACCTAGCTCCCGATCATAGGTCTCGGACCAAAGGTGTGTATCCGAACGTGCGTCGATCAACTGTGCTGTGATGCGCACTCTGTTTCCGGCTTTTCGCACAGATCCTTCCAGGACGTGGGCGACGTTAAGCCGTGAAGCGATCGTCGGTATATCCAGGTCCTTACCTTTTAGTGAGAATACCGATGTTCGCGAAATTACTCGCAGGTCCTTCACATTCGCGAGCAGATTGAGCAGTTCTTCCGTAATGCCGTCAGAGAAGTATTCCTGATCGCCGTCTGGCGACATGTCAGCGAACGGTAGGACGGCGACAGACTTGTTCCCATAAGATTGCAGCAGAGCCTCGACACGGCCTTCCTCGCGCGCCGTCTTGACGATACGGTTATCTCGGGCCGGATCGAGCATGAATTTGTCAAACGCGAAGTAACCGAGCGCGACGGCAAGAACGATCATGATGGCGCGATCCAGTTTCTTGCCCGTGTGATGCGCTACCGATTCGGAACGATTGACGTCTCGTTCCAGCTTGATGCCGTCCGGTGTAATTTCGTAGAGCCAGGAAAAAACCAGAGCAAGCGGGAAGCCGACGAACAGCAATACGACGAACAGCCGGACTAATTCGTCTGCAAGTTCGAATATCGGGAATAATGTTTCGATGAGCTGGATGAGCAGCCAAGACGCGGCAAGGTAGGCGATCGCTACCCGGAAAACATTTCGGCGCCGCAGTTCGGAGAGCACCAACATTTGGATCAGCTGCTGAGGTTCTTGGGGACAACAGCATACCGACTGTGTCGATGGGTAGCCAGCCGGAACCGCGAGGACTACTGTAAGCGGGTCAGGAGGAAAGCGAAATGGGTAATGATTTTTATGACAAGGGGTCGGTCGTTGGCGCAGGCGACTACAACCCGATGCACGAGCCTCGCTTTGCCGAGATCGCCACCTTTATGCGAGCCCCTCTGGCGGAGTCACTTGATGACCTGGATATCGCGCTGGTTGGCGTACCAACGGATCTTGGTGTAACCAATCGGGCTGGTGCCCGGCACGGACCCCGCGAGATTCGCAACGCGTCAAGCATGATGCGGACAAGAAACCTGGCCATGGGAATCGATCCCTATGAGTTGTGCCGCATCGCCGATGTCGGCGACGTGCGATTTTCCAGTCGTTATGATCTTGAGATTCAGGTCAAAGAGATCGAGTCTTACTTTCGGCAACTGTCTGTTGCTGGCGTGCTTCCCGTGACGGCCGGCGGTGACCATTCCATTACCTATCCGATTTTCAAAGCAATTGCAGCGGACGGTCCTGTCGGAATGGTTCATATTGACGCTCACACGGATACCTGGGGCGAAGTCTGGGGTTCCAAATTTCATCATGGCGCGCCATTTCGGCTGGCAGTCGAGGACGGTCTGCTTGACCCCAGGCGGACCATTCAGATCGGTATTCGTGGCGGACAAAATTTCATGGAGGGCATCGAGTTTTCTCAATCCAGCGGCATGCGAGTTGTTTTTATCGAGGAATTTGCCGAGCGAGGTGTCAACGCAATTGTTGAAGAAGCTCGTCGGGTCGTGGGTGACGGGCCGACTTACATCTCCTTTGACGTGGATGGCCTCGACCCTGTTTACGCACCAGGGACCGGCACTCCGGAGATTGGTGGCATCACGACGCTGGAGGCACAGCAGCTGCTACGAGGCCTGCAAGGATTAAATCTCGTCGGTGGCGACGTGGTTGAGGTTGCACCGCCATTTGATCCGAGCGGTAATACAGCGTTGGTTGGCGCTTCACTAATGTTCGATATTTTGTGCCTGGTCGCCGACAGCCTGAGTGCCCGACGGCGACTCGAGACCAGCTGAGTCACGTACAAACTTCACCCACTACATCAGCTCGCGTACCGCGCGGTGTGCCTCCTCAATAGCGGATTCGGTCATGGCGTTTGATGCTGCGTCGGTACTGGCGATCGCGATGTTGCCGATGCGCTGCCGCGCGTCGACCCATGGTCGGTTTTCGTGTCGCCACGACGCCGGCGACCAGGCCACATCCCCTGACTCGGCATCGACTGAGTACGCGTAACCGTGCGGCCATCGATTGACCGTGACGCCTGCGATATCACGCGCTGGATCGAATCCGCCGGGGCCCAGAATCCTGGCAAGCTGGTCACGAACGTTACGCTCGAATGTTTCGAAAGACATCTCGAGCAACGCCTGGCGCCCAGCCCGAAACTGTTCTGCTGCCGGCAACCCGGGTGCAAGCGGGATGTGTTGCAGGTGCAGGACGGTTGGTTCGTCCGGCGACGATGAATACCGGTAGTCCCCCATGCTCACCGGGCGATTGAGCATTATCGTCTGAAAAAAACTGCCGGGACAATAGGCCCGCCGCAATCCGAGCTTGACGAAACTTCTCCAGTTACGGACCAGCACACTCGTGTAGACGAGAGGCGCTCGTACAGAACCGCGCATCGCTGCGACCTGATGCTTGGGCAAATCAGGACAGATATACGGCAGCATCGCATGGTAACCGGCCCAAACGACTTTCTTCGCCGTTACCGTGCGAGCTTCGTTGTCGCTCACGTACGCTAGGTCGACATCGGCGTCAAGGTCGCCGTTACGATGCCGTAGATCGACCACGGTACTTCGGAGACGAATGCGCGTGGCATTGCTGGCGCGATCGAGCGTCGAATAATCGAACCTCGCCGCGACAATATCTTCCATCGTATTGCCGGTCGCTGCGCCAGGAATCAATTTCCGAACCAGCATTCGGGCAATCGATGCATTGCCATCCGGATAGTAGAAGTCACCCCCGGCTTCGTCGTTGCCCTCTTCGTCGCCGTCGCCAGGATCCATGCCGGCGAACCCCGGATAGCCATCGCTCAAGGCCAACGATGCAGGAAGTGCGTCCGCGCCGATGGCCCAGACACCGTGCGGCCACTTTTGCACGAAGCGAAGCACTTCTTCGCCGAACCCGCCGAATTTTTCGAGGTAGTCGCGCCAATTGTGAGATTCGATCACTGCACGGCGTCCGGTTGTCGTCATACCGGCGAGATAATCTTCCTCGTCCGCGTACAGCCGTTCTAGTTCCTCTTTCGCCGCCGCCGATAATGGCGCTTCGCCAATTGCCTCGTTGAATCCAAAGCTGCCGATTGCAAGATAGTCTGCGCCGAAGGTTTCCCTGTCGAAAAAGCTGCCAGCACCGACGCCGAGGCTCGCAAAAAGGTCTTCGTCGTAGAACTCGCCGATGCGATCGACGTCAATGCCCAGTTCGTGGATCACTTGTTGGGCGACGGCCGGGTAGGATTTTGACTGCTCCATAAGCATCGTGCCGCCGAATCCGAGCAACAGTCGACCGTCGATCGTGAATTCGTTGCGTTTCGCATGGCCGCCGAAGTCGTCGTGATTGTCCAGCACCAGAATGCGCGCGTTCGGATCGACATCGCGACGATAGATGTAAGCTGCGGACAAGCCACTGATACCGGCACCACCGACAACGAGATCGTATTGCTCGTCCGTTTTCTCTGCCGCCCAGCGCTTGCCCTGCACGGCGGCGTGAGCAACCTCGAACGAACCGGGATGAGAACCACGCATCCCGGTCTCGGCCGGTGGGTAGTAAGCTGACGGGCCCTCGACGGGTGGCTCGCCGATTCTTGAGCAGGCTGGTAGCAGCGAGGCGCCGATCGCAACGCTGACTCCGCTCAGGAAGTCTCTCCTGGAAATTGCCCGGTCCATGCCCAGGCGTCGATCACGCGAATCCATCACACTCACCCAAAACGCATCCTTCGTCCGAGCATAGTCGGTTTCGCCACCCGCACAAGACCGTTCCTATAGGGCTGTAGTGTGACGGCGTGCCCGTTACTCGATTTGCATCACCGTGCCCCACATTGCTTTTTTTCTTCATCGGTCTTGTGTCAGACTGTTACCGCAGTATCTTCGAGGGTACACATTGTGGATGACGGTTTCCCGGGTCCAAAAACGCGCGCGGCACTCGAACGCGGCATTCCGCTTTTCAAGAACGGGTTGCGGTTCGATGCCGAAATGGAGCGAGCCGGGCAACGCGGATTTCGTTCGGTACGGCAGATCGTTATCGATAACGCGGAGGGTGACTTTGTCTGGGACCTGGACGGTAACCGCTACATCGATTTCCAAAATGGTTGGGCAACAAACCCGCTTGGCAACTGTCATCCCGAGATTCTTGAGGCCGTAGAGGCAGCAAATCGGCGGTTCGGCTTCCATTATGACCACCCCTTGCGCTACGAGCTGGCCGAAATGCTCGCCGACATTATGCCGGGCTGCGCGCTGCCACGAACAAATTACGAGGTGTCAGGTACTGAGGCGGCCGAAGCCGCTGTCCATCTGGCACTCACGCACACGAAGCGACGCTACATCATCACCTTCAGTTCTGCGTACCACGGTATGGGGCTTGCCTCGAAGATCCTGAGCGGGCTCGCCGGCAGCAAGAGCACTTATCTCGAAGGCTGGGGCGGCGGCGTAATCAAGGCGCCTTACCCGTACAGCGAGCGAATTCCGGCCGGGATGAGCGAGGATCAGTACACGGAGTATTGCCTTTGGTACCTCGATAACCACATTCCTTCCAGCATCGCGGCGCGTGACAACATCGCAGGTATCCTCATCGAGCCGGGTCTCGCCGAAGGCGGCAACTGGATTCCGTCAACGCGTTTTTTGAGTGGAATTCGTGACATCTGCGACAAAAACGACTGGTTGATGATCTCTGACGAAGTGCTGACGGGGCTGGGTCGTACGGGCCGGATGTGGGGCATCGAACACTATGACGTCGTACCCGATATCCTCGTGTACGGAAAGAACCTGTCCGGTGGCATTGCACCACTGTGCGGAATCTCTGCGCGTGACGAAATCCTGGGCGACAACGAAGATTTCGGATCTGGCTCGACATTTGCCGGAACGCCAGCGGGGTGTGCGGCGGCGATCAGGACACTGCAAATCTTCGAACGGGACCATATCGTTGCGCATGCGAAACGGCTCGGTGACATCGCGGCCGGAATCATGCGCGAATGGGAAACGTACAGTATCGTGCGCCAGGCGCGTGGCAACGGATTGCTTCTCGGTGTGAGTTTCGGCAAGCCCCAATCCGCAGGCGTCGATGAAAAAGACTGGTGGACGGCGCGGGCCGTTCGCGGAAACATGCTCGAGAACGGTTTATGGGCGATTTCCGATCGCGAGGACACGATTCGAATGTATCCCGCGCTCAATATGGAGGAATCCGTGCTTCGCGAAGGGCTGGAGATTATGGAAGACGCTATCCGGCACGTCGAGAAACGCGGGCACACGGAAGGCGATGCGGCAGCGTACCCAAGCGGCGTTGCGGGCTTTTAGTCATTAAATGCGACCGATCGACCGTGCGACCTTTACTCCGGCTTTGTGAAGCGCAGCACGTAACGATCTGTCTTGCCGCGTATCGCCGGGTCGAAGACGCCCTTCGTGTGATCGTCTTCGGGATTGGCCAACACATTGCTTTCGCCGTCGAGGACGAAACCGGCGCCCTCGAGTTCAGCGATCACGATCGCCGAATCGATGCGATGCAGTGTGTTGCCTGTTTCCGCGGGCGACCCGCTAACGGCCTGATGATCGACGATACCGAGCGTTCCGCCAGGCTTGATGCCCTTGTACAGCTCGGCGAGGAAGGCAGGCACATCGATTAGCTCCCAGCCGTATTTTTCCGACGACCAGTAGAGGTCGTGATAATTGAGAATTATCGTCACCGCATCAACGCTGTTGGCCTCGAGTGCAAGCTCATTGTTCTCGGCGAGCAGGACCTCGGTGTTGGGCAGGCGATTGTCAACATGCCGGTTCGTGTGTGCTTCACCGGCAAATCCCAGAATCGGTGTGTTTGCGTGCGCGACGACCTTGCCACTCTCGCCAACCACGTGCGCAAGCAGTTCAGTGTAATAGCCACCACCGGCCCACATCTCCAGAACGATATCGCCCGGCTGGATACCGAAGAACTCGAGTACGGCTTCGGGCTTACGGCCGGCATCGCTGGTGCGATCCGCTTCGGGACGTGTCTTGCTGGCGACGGCTGCCGCGTAAGTGGAAACCTCCGCTTCGACAACGGCTGCTGCAGCGGGCTCTGGCTCACTTGCGGCAGGTTCGGCTTCGCTCGCCGGCCGGTCGCAACCGGCGACCACTGATGCCAGGGTCAACAGAGCAATTATTTTTCTCATCGTCAGCACCGGTATAGAGTGGGGATTCGATAGTACCGGTATCTGACCGGCCATACCTTCCAAAGTGCCGTCCGATAGAGAACCCTCGGCGTGAACGGCGGGCCGATTCGCGAAGCGAATCAGGACAGCGCAGCTGCCGTTCCATCAATGGAACGCTGGCTACGCCAGCTCGCACTGCGTGCGTCTGTCGGCGCTGCGCGCCTCGGTTGAACCACCGGCACGCAGATTTTCCGGCACGCAGATTTTCCTTCGGGAAAAGTGTCGCCCTTTGTTGTTTATTTCAATAAGTTACCGGGGCGCCCGTTGCTTCAATTTGTATCACCGTGCATAACGATGCATAGCTCATTCACGCACAGATCCGGCTTGCGCCGATCGCTTGCTTTCAGCCGTTTGGCTGTCACTGCTACTATCGCATGCTGGAGATCGTGACTTTCACGGATGTACGTCGTTAATGAATTTTGCTGAAAATTCGGATCCCAAGGGTCGGCGCGCTTTCCTGCCCGAGGGAGACCTGGACGAGGTGCGGGTTTTGCCAGGAATGTGCGATGGTTTATCTGCGTTCGCATGGGGCGGAACAGTCAGCTATCGCCGACTGCTGACGAGCGCATTCGCCATGGTGATCGTCGCGATGTTCGCAAACCCGGTGACCGGCCAGTCTTCCGAGCTTGGTGAACCCTTCTCCCGGTTTTTTACTGCCACGGACTACGGCGCGCACAGTCAGAACTGGGGGCTGGCAGAGGGCCCCGATGGTATCGTTTACGTTGCGAATAACCATGGACTACTCGAATACGATGGAGCCCGATGGAGACTCCACGCCAGTCCGGGCGGTATTGTCAGTTCCGTACTGTACGGTAGTGACGGGCGAATCTACATCGGCGCAGATGGCGAGTTTGGGTATTACACCGCCGATTCGAACGGCAGCCTCACGTACTCGTCACTTTCCAGGGACTTGCCGCCGGAGAGAGCGCCTTTCAGTCGCGTCCGCAACATTGTTGAGACGTCAGCAGGTGTTTTCTTCCAGGCCAGGGAAATAATCGCTCGCTCCAGCAATGGCGGACCGCTGTACACCTGGCAACCGTCTTCTGGTACGCAGGGAATTTTCGCGGTTGGCGACGCTGTTTACGTAGCGCTGCCCGGTGAAGGACTGACGCAAATCTCCGGCAACGAATTCGTTCCTGTTCCGGGACTGGCCAGTACTGGAAGCTTGCTTGCCGGGACGATTCAAGCCGTGGTTCGTTTCGGTGCCGACGGTCTGTTGGTTGGCACTGCTGATGACGGGTTGTTTCGGGTCGATGGCCAGACTGTCACCCCCTTCGTCACGGCGATCGATGAAAATCTCAGCGACGAGATGCTCTATACGGCAATCTCGCTACAGGATGGGTCACTGGCGCTCGGCACACTTCGCGGCGGTCTGTACCGCATCGATAACAACGGTGAATTGCTGAGCCACTCGGAATTACGAGACGGTTCAGTTTATGCCGTTAGAGCTGCACACTCCGGCGGCCTCTGGACAACCCTGAGCAACGGAATTGCCTACCTGGCTCAGCCCGGTCCCGCGACGTTCTTCGGCCCGAAGCAGGGACTGCGTGGCCTGGTCGCGGCAATTACCCGCCATGACGGCCGAATCCATGCGGGCACAACCGTGGGCGCTTTCGTGTTGCAGTCTGACGGTGAATCCCCCTTGTTCACCGAGTTGAGCAAAATCCCAAGCTGGGACCTGCTTTCAACCGAGATGGGGCTGGTGGCAGCAACTAATTCGGGCGTCCTGGTGTTCGATCGACGAGCGCCGGAAGCCTTGTTGCAGGAATCGACGGCCCGATTTCTGCTGCGATCGCTGCGTGACGAGCGGCGCTTCTATGTTGGCCTCAATGACGGACTCGCCGCGATTTCGTTTACAGACGATGGCAGGTGGGTGTCACATCGTATTCCGGGAATCTCCGAACAGATACTCACCATCGTTGAAATGCCGGATGGCACATTGTGGCTTGGCACCGCCTTCGAAGGCACCATTCGCGTACGCGGCCATGAAGATCGATCCGCAGACATAGCGATTGACCGCTTCGGTCCGGAACATGGACTGCCGGATACAGTGGACGATTACGTGCATCCATTCCTGACTGACCGGGAACTCGTGTTTGGCACAGCGTCGGGACCCTACCGGTTTGTAGACGAATCCGGCGGGCGCTTCGAGCCTGTCGAGTTCCCGAGCAAGGACTACATCGATACATCGAGAAGCCTGTTCCGGCTCGCCCAGGATGCATCAGGCAACTTGTGGTTGCGCGGAGACCTAACCGGGGTTGCATGGCGCGACGCCGGAGAAGCTTACACCTGGGCAGCGGACGCACTACGCCCGATACCGCAACAAACGGTACACGACTTTCACTTCGACCAGGATGGTGTCGCATGGTTGGCGGGCATTGGCGTGTGGAGATTCGATTCCGGCCAGCGGCCCCAATCGAGCCCGGAATTTCGCGCGCTGGTGCGCGGGGTCGGTTCGCCGCAGATCGCGACACCAATCTTCGGCGGAATCACCGACTCTGTCGAAGATGAACCAATACTCGCGCCTGATCTAAACGATCTGCGTTTCGAATATGCCGCACCGCAAATCCTGAATCCCGGCCCTATGCAGTATCGCGTGCAGTTGCGAGGTCTTGATAAGGACTGGTCAACCTGGACCACAGAAACCTACAAGGACTATACGAATTTGCCGGCAGGTGACTATTCCTTCCGCGTGCAGGCGATGGATTCCTATGGTCGCACCAGTCGTGAAGGCCGTTATGAATTCGACTTGTTGCCGCCCTGGTACCAAAGCGCGTGGGCGTATCTTGCCTATACGATAGTGCTGTTTGCCACTTTACTCTTTGTCATCTCGGTTGCCGTGCGCTGGCGCTCGGCACGCGTTCGACAGCACAACCTGGAACTACAAATCCAGGTTACCGAGAGGACTGCCGAGTTGCACGCGCGAAACCTGCAAATAGAACGACAGGCCCACCAACTGGCTGAACTGGATTCAGTAAAAGCGCGCTTTTTCGCGAATATTTCACACGACTTGCGGACACCGCTGACGTTGATACTCGGCCCGCTCAAAGATCTGCGGAAGAGTCACCTGGGTGATATGGATCCGACCACACGGCAGCGACTCGATCTGGCGATTCACAACTCGAATCATCTGCAAGCTTTGGTCGGCCAGCTGTTCGATCTCGCCAAACTGGAATCCAGCAAGCTAACACTCAACCAGCGAACTGTTGATCTCACCGCTTTCACGCAACGAAATACGCAACTGTTTCGCTCCCTGGCCGAACGCGACGAGATCAACTACTCGTTCGCCGCGCCCGAGGAGCCGGTACCGGCCTTCATAGACGAGGAACAGTTCAGCAAGGTTCTGTTAAATCTGTTATCCAACGCATTCAAGTACACGAGACCGAAAGACGGCATTGAGATCGGCGTCAGCGTTAATGACGATGGGCAATCCTGTATTCGTGTCAGCGACACGGGCACCGGTATTCCGGCCGAGGCGCTGGACCATATATTCGATCGCTACTACCGGGCCGAGCAAAGCATCGTCGACAGCGAACGCGGCAGCGGTATCGGCCTGGCGATTGTTCAGGAACTGGTCGACCTTCACGGCGGCAGCATCCGGGTCGAGAGTCAGCCGGATCGGGGCACAAGCTTTGAAATCTGCCTGCCGTCACCACCGCGAGGCAGCACGCTGGAGCCCGTCTTGTCCGGGGCCGACAGCACGCTGCCGCCGGAGTTGCAATTCGGGGCATCGGCTCCCGGCGACGAGACCAACGACGACGCGACGAGGCCTGTATCAAGATTTGCGTCCGGCATCAGTGACGTGGACATAACCACGGTTCTCGTCGTCGACGACCACGAGGATGTACGCGCCTATATCCGGGGCCACCTCGAAGAGCGGTTCCGCGTCATCGAAGCCGCGGATGGTGCAGCGGCGCTGGAACTGGCTATCGAAAACATTCCGGACCTGATCCTGAGCGACGTCATGATGCCGGTGATGGATGGATACAAGCTCTGCGAGGCCGTAAAGAGCGACCCGCGACTGGATTTCATTCCGGTGATACTGCTGACGGCCCGCTCCGGTCCTGATGAAGCCGTAGAGGGTTTGCGCTTCGGCGCCGACGACTACGTCGTCAAACCCTTCGATCCCGAGGAATTGCTCGCCCGTGTAACCGGTTTGATCCTGTCGCGCCGCAAACTCATCTCGCGCTTCAACGCCGAGTCACCGAGCATTCACCCGCAACAGGAAGAATTTACCGCGGCAGATCAGGTCTGGGTCGACAAAGTGCGCAGCGTTATCGAAGCACATCTCGATGATGCCTCTTACTCGGTCCAGGATTTGGCGAGCGACCTCGCCATGGACAGAAGCTCACTGTACCGTCGCCTGCAACAGGTGCTGGGCGAATCGCCATCGGCACTGATGCGACGCTTTCGGCTCGAGCGTGCCGCGCTTATGTTAAGTGCAGGCGCAGGCACGGTGACGCAGATCGCCTACACCACAGGGTTTGCCAGTATTTCCTACTTCTCGCGCAGCTTCCGGCAGCAATTCGGCGAATCGCCGACAACCTATGCCCCACAGCAGCAATCTGCACCATGAAGTAAAGTATTCGCAACGAGCGGACAAGCAAGACATCGCAGGGTAGCCGATGCTTGGTTCTGGCGAAACCGAAAGCCCGGGAGACCCTCGATGTTGAAACAACTGGCCGCTGCCGCGGCGGAAAAACAGTCCCGTTTGCGCAATATGCGCCGATTCCTTATACACCCCGCTGTCCTCAGTGTTGCGCTGTTGTTGATGGCCCTGTCGGCTTCAAGCAGTGTTTTCGCGCAACAGGCGACGCCGGAGTCGCAAATTGGCGATACGGTGACGCATCCGGTGACCGGTGTGGATGCGACGGTGGTAGCGTTTTTGTCGAACTACGCGGTTCTTACAAGCAACAACGACATCATCCTGCTCTACGTAATGCCGGGCGATGTATTTACACCCGAGGGCAGCACAACACCGTTGACCGTCGATTCCGTAACGACCAATGCGGACACCGGGCTGGTCGAAAGCATCCTTATCGATCCCAATGACCCGGACAATCCACCGGATCCGCCCGAGCCATTGGTCACGCTGGTCGTGGCCAGAAATGTAGATCAGGAAGTTGCCGACGCGATTGCGGCTGCGGAGGGCGCGGCCGGCGATCCTGGGGGCGACGTTCAGGTCGTGATCCCGGCGGGGAACGTCAACGTATTTGCCGCTCCCGTTCGCGGTAGTTCCGGTGGCAACGGGCGAGACGGCTACGGTGTGAGGATCTGTGATCCAACCGGATTTTTCGGCTGCGCAACGATTGCCCGTAACGGCAGAGATGGCGGCGACGGGCGCGCTCCATCAGACTTGAACTACACCATCACCGCAGTGAACAACGGCGACATTCAGAGTATCAGCAATGGTCTCGCTGGTATCGGCGTCGTTTCTATCGGCGGCAACGGCGGCCAGGGCGGGGATTCTTACGGCAACATCGATGGTCGGCGTGGCGGCAATGCAGGCGCTGGCGGTAACGTGTCTGTGACCTCGGAGGTCGACATTGCGACATCGGGTGAACGCGCCCACGGCATGTTCGGCCAGAGCCGTGCGGGCACATCGGGCGACGGTGGCAGCGGCTACTTTCTTGGCAACGGCGGTTCCGGCGGCAGTGCTGCGCAGGGCGGTACCGTGAGCCTGACGAATAACGGGGCGATCAGCACGATTGGCGAAGGTTCGCACGGCATGTACGCGCTCAGTCAGGGCGGTGCGGCCGGAAATGGCGGCGATAGCTGGGGCATTGTCGGAAGGGGCGGAAGCTCAGTCCTTGGCGGCCACGGCGGCGCAGTGAGTGTTACTAACAATGGCACCATTGTCACAGAAGGCATCAACAGCCACGGCATGATGGCGCAAAGTATCGGCGGAACCGGCGGCGACGGCGGTGATGCCGGAGGGGTGGTGGCGTTCGGTGGCGGCGGCTCAGCGGGCGGCAACGGCGGCGCAGCGAGTGCTGTCCTCGGCGCAAATGCGCAGATCGTCACGCGCGGTGACCGCAGCATTGGCGTGTTCGCGCAAAGCATCGGCGGCGGCGGCGGTGACGGTGGCGTAGGTGGTGGTGTCGTTGCGTTTGGCGGTACCGGCTCGGCCGGAGGTTCCGGCGGCGCGGTGGCGGTAACGAATGCAGATGGCAGCAGCATCGTTACGGAGGGCGAATCGGCACATGGTGTGCTAGCGCAAAGTATTGGCGGTGGCGGCGGTAACGGTGCGACTTCGGGAGCCGTGGTTGCACTCGGTGGCAACGCCGGAGCGGCTGGTAACGGCGGTGCGGTCACAGTAACCAACGGCGCGAACATTACGACGCTGGGCGTCGACGCACGCGGCCTGTATGCCCAAAGCGTCGGCGGTGGTGGTGGTTCTGCGAGCGGAACCGGCGGAGTGGTGTCGCTGGGCGGTCGCGGCGGCAGCGGCGGCGCGGGTGGCAACGTCACTTTAGTTAACACCGGTACAGTCGTCACGCAGTCCGACGGAGCAGACTCTATTATTGTACAGAGCATCGGCGGCGGTGGTGGCTCGGGTGCGGCGTCCGGCGGTGTGGTATCGATCGGCGGCTCAGGAAACAGCGGTGGTTCTGCAGGACGGGCTACGGTAACGAACAGCGGGACTCTTGCAACCAACGGCGATCGCGCCCGCGGCATTTTCGCGCAAAGCATCGGCGGCGGTGGCGGTAACGGCGGCGACAGCGGCGGTCTTGTTTCGATCGGCGGCAGCGGCGCGCAGGCAAGCAACGGCAACGCCGCCTGGGTAATCAACAACGGCAGCATCGCAACGAACGGCAACGCCTCGAGTGCTATCGAGATTCAGAGCATCGGCGGCGGCGGCGGTGATGGTGGCACCTCCGGTGCAGTATTTCTGACGATGGGTGGTCGTGGTGGTGGCGGCGGCAATGCGAACTGGATTTCGGTGGAAAGTAATCGCAACCTGACGACGGTTGGTAATGATTCCTACGGCATTCTGGCGCAATCCATCGGCGGTGGTGGGGGCAATGGCGGCAATACCAGATCGGTCTCCGTGTATGGCGGCGCGGCGGTTGGCGGCGCTGGCGGCAACGGTGGCAACGGCGACGCGGTCACCGTGACCACCGATTCTTACGAAACGGACCTGGGCACCGGCCCGGTGACACTCACCCCTGTCATTCAAACCGCAGGCAATCGCTCCGCCGGTATTCTGGCGCAGTCCATCGGCGGCGGCGGTGGCAACGGTGGCTTTGCCATACAAGGTACGGCGGGCGAGCGTATATCCGCGTCCGTCGCCATCGGTGGTTCGGGGGGCAATGGCGGAATCGGCGGCGAGGTCAATGTGGACAGCGATGCCGCAATAATTACAGCGGGCGAAAATTCCGACGGCCTTGTTGCGCAGAGCATTGGTGGCGGTGGCGGCAATGGCGGATTCGCAATGTCCGGTTCTTTGCAATTAGGCGCAGCCGGCGCGTCCGTGTCGGTTGGTGTTGGCGGATCCGGTGGCGGCGGCGGCGCGGGTGGTGATGTCAACGCGGATTTCACCGGCGCGATACAGACCCGTGGCGATCTGGCGGAAGGTCTGATCGCACAAAGTATTGGCGGCGGTGGCGGCAATGGCGGATTCAGTATTTCCGGAAGTGCGAGCCTCGGCGTCGAGGGCAGCGTAGCAATCAGCGTCGGAGTCGGTGGGTCCGGCGGCAGCGGTGGCGACGCTGCTGCGGTGACGGCATCGATCGACGGCACCGTACTGACACAGGGCGTCGATTCCAGCGCTGTGTTGCTGCAGAGTGTCGGCGGTGGCGGCGGCAACGGTGGTTATAATGTTTCGCTCGCTGTATCCGCCGCTGGAACGGGCAGTGCCGCGATTAACGTCGGCGTCGGTGGTTCCGGCGCTGGAGGTGGCAGTGGCGGCAATGTCGATGGGACGGTCATGGGTGTCATTGCCACAACGGGAGACCGCTCCACCGGCCTGGCGATGCAATCCATCGGCGGTGGCGGCGGTAACGGCGGCTTCAATATCGGACTTTCCGGTAGCGAGGGGGTCGAGGCCGGCGGCGCGGTAAACGTGGGCCTCGGCGGTTCCGGTGATGCCGGCGGCAACGCCGGCAACATCGCGGCGAGCGTGAGCGCGGATGTACAGACACAAGGCGAGGGTGCGAACGCCATCCTGCTGCAGAGTATCGGCGGCGGTGGCGGCAATGGCGGATTTAACATCACCGGCGCGATCGCAAGTGGCGGCGTTGGCGGTGCGGTCAACGTCGCGATCGGTGGCGGTGGCGGTGGCGGTGGCGACGGCAATACGGTCGTAGCAGATCTAAGCGGCGATGTGCAGACCATGGGTACCGGCTCGAACGGTGTGCTGGTGCAGAGCATCGGCGGCGGCGGCGGTAACGCGGGCCTGAACTTCGGTTCTGCAGGCGGTTTCAATGACGTCGGCCTCAGCTTCGGTCTCGGCGGTGCCCCCGGGGATGCGGGCGATGGCGCCAACGTCGACGTCACCCGTGTCGGTGACATCACGACTGACGGCCTTGATGCAACCGCCATCCACGTACAGAGCATCGGCGGTGGCGGCGGCAACGCGAATTTTAATATCGCGAGCGGCTACTCATCCCTCGGCAAAATTGATGTAGGCATCGGCCGCGTCGGCGGCACCGGTGGCTCTGCCGGCATCGTTACTCTATCGACCGACGGTACGATCACGACCCTTGGTGACGAATCGATAGGTGTGCTGGCACAAAGCATTGGCGACGGCGGCGGCAAGAGTGGCACCCATTCAATTGGCACTGGCGCGGGGTTCGGCACGTCGGCGGTCGCGGTGGGTCTGAGTCTGGGCCTTGAGGGCGGTCAGGGCGGTACGGCCAATGATGTCAACGTAACATCACGCGGTCGCGTGCAAACGATGGGCCGCCAGGCGCATGCGATCTTCGCACAAAGTGTCGGCGGCGGCGGCGGTATCGGGGGCGTGTCGCTGTTGCCGGTCTTGTTGTCCTCGACAATCGGTGCGTCAATCGGTGGCGCGGGCGGTACCGGTGGCACTTCCGGAGCGGTGACGATTAACAATTTCGCAGAGTTACTGACACTTGGTGATGAGGCGAACGGTATTTTCGCGCAGAGCATCGGTGGCGGTGGCGGCAATGGCGGCGTCGCAGTGACTGGTGGCATACAAACCGGGCCTGTCGGCGCGACGCTCACAATGGGCGGCACCGGCGGTACCGGCGCAGCCTCCGGCGACGTCAACGTCACAAATTCCGGCATCATCGATACCCGTGGCGCTAGCTCCAACGGTGTTTACGCACAAAGCATTGGCGGCGGCGGCGGCAATGGCGGGCTTGCGATCAACGGCACGTTGAATGCCGGAAGTTCACCGGGCCTGAATATGGCCATCGTGATTGGCGGCACCGGCGGTACTGGCGCCGCGGCGGGCAATTCGCAAGTTACTAACGCGGGCATGATCGTAACCTCGGGCGACAATGCGAACGGTATTTTCTCACAGAGCATCGGCGGCGGTGGCGGCAACGGCGGTCTGGCCGCGAACCTTCTTCTGAGCAGGTCTTCCGGCAGCGGCCAGATCGGAGTTTCGATCGGCGGCAGCGGCGGTACCGGGGGTACCGGCGGGAATGCGACGGTTGACAACGTCGCCCCTGGCGACGGCAGTGCCGGTGGCATCGTCATTACGCGCGGCGCTGAAGCGCATGGAATTTTCGCACAGAGCATCGGCGGTGGCGGTGGCAACGGCGGCGCCGTGCTGTCCTTGAACGGCACCTCGGGATCGGACAATCTGCAGATCGGTGTCGCAATTGGCGGCGCCGGCGACGCAGGTGGAACCGGCGGCGCGGTTGTCGTTAACAACGACGGTCTCGTCGTGACGGAGGGCGACGGCAGTTACGGTATTTACGCGCAGAGCATCGGCGGCGGTGGCGGCAACGGCGGTCTGGCGCTGAGTGCGAACGTTGTGATCAGTAGCGCGCAGGCGTCATCGTTCACTCCCTTGTTTGCGCTGGGCGGCTCTGGCGGTGACGGCAATGGTGGCGGCAGCGTTATCGTCAACAACAGCGGCGACATCCTGACCAACGGTGACGCAGCGCACGGAATCGTTGCGCAGAGTATCGGTGGCGGTGGCGGTGACGGCGCTCTGTCATTTGGTGTCGCTACAGGATCGCAGTCGCAGTTAGTGGCGTTGGCCGGACCAATGGCCAGTGCACTAGGCAGCAACGGTGGGTCGGGCGGGCTGGGCGGCGATGTCACCGTGAATCATACGGGTGACATTACGACGCTGGGCGACGGCTCCGAGGCGATTGTCGCGCAGTCGATCAACGGTGGCGGCGGCAGCGTACGGCTCGACTTCTCTGGAATCACAAATTTCTACGACCAGTTGGTGGACGGCGGGGTATCGGTTTTCACGGGTACACGCTACGAAAACACCGAGAACGGTGATGGCGGCGCGGTGCTGCGCTACGACCTCGGCGCGTTCGAGACGGACAATTCGAACTCTGGCAATGCGAGCGTGAGCGTCACGGGTACGCTGAACACTCTTGGCCGGGACAGTGTTGCTCAGTCTGTACAGGCGATCGGCGGCGGCGGCGGCGTGTTGCGGTTTGGTATTCAACTCGAAGGCAATGTTTCCGGCGAGCAAGCTGTGCCACTGGTGGTTCAGCTAGGTGGCATCGGCGGCTCACAAAATGATGGTGGTGACATAGACACGGTGCACCAGGGCGACACTCTGAGTATGGGAGCAGGTGCGCACGGCGCCTTGCTGCAATCCATCGGCGGCGGCGGCGGCCGCGCGATCGGCGATCTCGATCTTGGCGCCGGTCGGGATGCAGAGCTGACTTTCCTGCTTGGCGGCGACGGTGGTAGCAGCGAGTCCGGTGGCGCAATCGCCTTCAGTCGCAGCGGCGACCTCGTGACGTTGGGCGATCAGGCAATCGGTACCATCGTGCAGTCAATCGGAGGTGGCGGTGGAGTCTTGTCTACGCGCATTAGTGAAATCGCGGACCAGTTGGCGGCTACGCCGCAGCAAGCGAGCGACAAAGATGTCGGCAAACCCACTGCAGGTGTCGTTGTTACACAAACGACGATAGCGCTGGGTGCACGCTCCGGTTCGTTGCTGGATGGTGGTGATCTCGATCTGACTTTTTCGGGCGACATGGCTACGCAGGGTCAACAGGCACATGGATTGTTCTTGCAGAGTATCGGTGCAGGCGGCGGCCTCGTTCAATACAGTGGCGGCACAAACGCCATCGACGTATCGCTGGGCGGCAGCGGTGGCGCAAGCGGAAACGGCGGTGCGCTAAACATTGTGAACAACGGCAGTATCTGGACCGAGGGCGAGATAGCCCACGGTGTGTTTTTACAGTCGATCGGCGGTGGCGGCGGCGCCGTTTTCACCGACCCGCTCAATGCGCCGTTCAACATCACATTGAACAGCGCCGGTATTGGTGACGGTGGCGATATCCGTTTTACTCAAAACGGTAATATCAGCGTTAGCGGAGACAGCTCGTTCGGAATATTTGCGCAAAGCCTGGGCGGTGGCGGCGGTGTGGTCAGCGATCAATTCGCCGGCACAGCGGGTGGTACGGGAAGCGGTGGTGCGATCGATCTGCAAATAAACGGCGGTGTTATGGCGACTGCGGACGGCGCAACAGCGATCTTCGCGCAGTCCGATGGAGCCGATGGCGCGGGAGATATTACGATATCGCTGCTGGGCGACAACTCGGTTATTGGCGGTATCGGTGGTACCGCGATCCTGATTTCAGGCGGTAGCAACAATCTCATCATGAACAGCGGCGTGATCGGCACAGTTGACGGTGCCGATGGAGTCGCAGTTGCTACCGACGCGAACGTGGCAGAGGGTGACGAAACCATACTGAATTTCGGTACGGTGTTCGGCTCGGTTCAGCTCGGCGGCGGCGAAAACTTTTTTCGCAATGAGGTGGATGCGATGTTTCTCGCAGGATCGACAATCCAGCTCGACATCGATCGGGTCGGCGGCAACTACATTGGTAGCTTGCTGAACTTTGGCGCTTTGTTGCCGGGCGGAATGAACAACATTATAGACAGTGTGGTCACCGGACGGTTCGTACAGGCCGACAGTGGAACGCTTATTGCCGACCTCGACTTGTCCCGTAGCAACGCAAGCGTGCAGGCCGATCGACTGACGGTTTCCGGCAGTGCATTGCTGGCTGGAACGATCGACATCAATATGTATAACGCGGGCTTCGCGTTGCCGGGTCAGCACAGCGACGTTGTTATAAGCGCCGCCGGCGGGATTGGCGTGTTCGAGGGGATGCTGACGTCAACGGCAGCAACGGGCACGATGGGAGTTGTTCCGGACCTGACGCTAGCCGGCCTGCCGACCTCTGTCGTGGCCAGTTTCGATCTTGCATACCGCAACGGTACAGATGTGGTGCTCAGCTCGAGCGTGGACTTCGCCCCGGACGGTTTGAACGGCAATCAGTCGGCGCTGGGCGATCACGTTAACGGTATTCAACTCGCAGGCGGTTCCCGCGGATTTGCGCCGACTGCGTCGGCACTGTTTTTCACAGAAACGCTGGGTGAACTGCAGGACACCTACAACATGCTCAGCCCGGAGCCCTACGCCGACGCGCTTTCGCAAGTACTGATTGGTTCCACGCAGTTTGGCGACACGTTGCAAAATTGTCGCAATCTACGTGGCGACGTATCGCTGGTTGACGAGGGACAATGTCGCTGGATGCGGTTGGCGTATCGCCGCCTCGAACGTGACCAAACTGGGAGCAGCATGGGCTTTGAGCAGGAAGCGGTCGAATTGAGTGCTGGCGTGCAGTACGACATCGACGATAACCGGAATTTCGGCTTTGGTTTGTCATTCACACGCGGAGAATCAACGAGCGGCGCACTCGCGGCCGGTGATTCGGATCTGCTGCAGTTCGGCATTGTGCACAAGCAGCGAAACGACCAGTTTACGGTAACCGGCACGTTTGCGGTGGGGCACGGCTCGTTCACCACTGCTCGAATGATCAACCTGGGGCCGTTTCCTCGCATAGCCACGTCGAAACCGACCATCAATTTCGCGTCGGCGCACGGGCGACTCAGCCACGACATTACTGGCGGTCGCTGGTATTTCCGCTCGAACTTCGATGCGGGCTTGAACTACACTCGCCTGAAATCGTTCGCTGAAGATGGTGCAGGCGCGATCAGTCTCGAGATGCCAGCGACGAACGATGTTTTCCTGACAGTCAACCCATCCGTAGAACTGGGCGGAGAGTTTTTTGTCGGTCACGCAGTTCGATTGCGGCCATACGGGCGAGCGGGATTCTGGAGTATCGTGAGCGATAGTGTCCCGGAACTCACTGCTTCTTTCCGCGGATCTCCTGACAACCTCGTTCCATTCACGGTCGAGTCCGGCATGGACAAGAATTACGGCGACTTCGCCGCGGGTATTGCCCTTCTGGGCTCGAACGACAACCTGCTGCGAATCGAGGCCAACGGTCTCATTGGCAGCAACACCCGGTCGCTGGGCGTAGTGGCCAGCTGGAGTTACGCGTTCTAACCGAACTACTCATTAACCGCCGTGATTTGCGCAGGGATTTCAGTCCTGGTTGAGAAACGAATTTCCTCGAATACGACGCCGGTCGAATTCCTCGCTGGTATATAAGGTTGGATTGAATACCGCCTGCGCCGATGTCGCCAGCCAAAATGACTACGTCGGTATTTGTCTTCGGCGGAATGAACTTGCCGAACTCGGTAAGTTACCTTGAGTGACGGTAGGTGATCCTGGTTTGGGCACCAAAGTGGGCACCGCACGCCGACATTGGCTGCACCGCAACATGTCTTTGGGTTCCCGTCGATTTAATTTAGATTGCAGCCAATGGAAACCTTTTGGGGTGAATTGCGCCGGCGGAAGGTGATACGCGTGGCGATTGCCTACGCGGTCGGTGCATGGGTCCTGCTGCAAATCGACAAGCTAATCGTCGATCTGAAGAACGAGATCCGCCCCTGACGCGCGCGGGCGCGTACGTTGCGCAAAGACCCGGATGCGGCCACCATGAGCGTTGCTCTTGTGAAGCCGGATATGACCGATTCCAATTTTAAGTCCAGCGCGCGGCGCTTCCTTGGAGAATTGCGCCGTCGCCGGGTAATCCGGGCGGCCATCGTGTACGCCGCAGTCGGATGGCTGACGATTGAGGTGGCTACAACCGTGCTGCCACCGCTGGATGCTCCGCTGTGGTCGGTGAAGGCAGTCATTATCCTGGTCGCCCTCGGCTTGCCGATTGCGATCGTGATCGCGTGGATTTTCGATCTCGGGCCACACGGCGTGCACAGGACCGACGCCGCAGCAGACCCTGCGTCGGCTCATGTCCGCGACTTGACGCCGGATCCGCCCGCGCGACGTCGGGCGCAGGAGGAAGACGGGCGACGCAGCATCGCGGTGCTACCATTCGTCAACATGAGTGGTGATGCCCAGAACGAATACTTCAGTGACGGCATCTCCGAGGAAATCCTTAACCTGCTCGCCAAGCTGCCACAGCTGCGGGTGTCCTCGCGAACCTCGTCGTCATGCTTCAAAGGCAAGGATATCGATATTCCGACGGTTGCTGCCAAGCTGAATGTTTGTGCAGTGCTGGAGGGCAGTGTCCGGCGCGCCGGCAATCGCGTTCGCATTACGGCGCAGTTGATCGATGCACAATCCGACTCGCACCTTTGGTCGGACACCTACGACCGCGAGATGGAAGATGTATTCGCAATTCAAGACGATATTTCACGCAGCATCGTCGCCGCACTCCAGGTGACATTGAGTGCCACGCAGCAGAGTGCGTTGCAGTACGTCGCCACCTCGAATGCGCAGGCTTATGACTTCTACCTGCGCGGCCACAAATATTTCTACGAAATGACCCGTCGCGGTTTCCAGCACGCGATCAGCATGTATGAGCATGCGATTGAACTCGACCCGAACTATGCCGCAGCATGGGCCGGAATGGCCGATGCGTATTCGGAGCTGTATCGCTATGCCATCGACGCGCCCGAGAACGCGGCGATGGCAGTTGAGGCCAGCGGCCGTGCAGTGGAGCTGAATCCGGATTCTGCCGAGGCACACACCTCACGCGGAATCGCGTTGTCGATCGACAAGCGGGATGCGGAAGCCGAGCGTCATTTCGAAACCGCCATCCTGCTGAATCCGAACCTGTTTGACGCCTATTTTCTTTATGGTCGCTATTGCGGCACGCGCGGCTATTTCGAGAAGGCCGCACGCTTGTATCAACAGGCCGCCGAGGTCGACCCGGACGACTACAATCCAGCCATCAACCTGGCAATGACCTACAACTCGATGGGCCGGAAGCAGGAGGAAATGGGCACTAGACGGCAGGGGTTGAAACTCATCGAGCAGCATCTGCAGCTAGCGCCGCACGATGCGCGTGCACGCTATTTCGGCGCCGTCAGCCTGGCGGCGCTCGGGAACAGGGACAAGGCGCTGGAATGGGCCGATCTGGCGCTGCAGTCCGACGAAAACGAGTCGAATGTGCTCTACAACATCGCCTGCGTCTTTGCTCGGTTGGGAGAAGCGGAGCGTGCTATTGAGTTGCTTGAACGCGCCGTCTCTCTCGGGTGGCGCGACCGCGCATGGCTCGAGACCGATAGCGATTTCATACTATTGCGGGACATGCCACGCTTCAAGGAATTGTTGGACGTAATGCATTAAAGAGGGAGAGCGAATGCTGAGTTGCCGATAAATGTATCCGGCCCTTTTTTTGTGCGCTAACGGACTGGGCCGTCCTGACAGGCTAATCAGGGGTGGGCGGTGAGGCATCGATAGGTTGGACCTGCTTGCAGGGAAATGTACTCTGACCCCCTTGTTTCACTGCTTTGGAATCGGAAAGCCAGCCTTTGACCCAAGAGACGCAAGCGTCAATATCGTCACGAACCTGGTAGACCCAAAAGCGTCTTACATCCCACCCAAGCTCAATCAATCGTCGGTTCCGCATCCTATCTCGACGACACAATTCGCCCGTCCAGTCCTTATGGTATCGCTCACCGTCGACTTCCACGTTGAGCTGCCTGTCTCCGTCGAAAATCGCGAAATCCAGTGTGTACTGCTCGACATCGTACTGCGGAATTGTGCGTACGCCGGCCTCGAAAAGGGCCTGGTACAGCACTCTTTCCCAATCGGAGACGCGTTCAGGGTGCGCGATGACGGGGTATTCACGGCTTACGGCGACGCTCGCCTGAATCCTTGAGGTGTAGTCGCCCGTCAATACATCGACATAGCCGGCAAAGGCCGACAGGTAGTCGACATCAGAGTTCAACGCAGCACTGCGATCGCCTACCACATGAAGTAACGCTCGGGCCCGGGTTATCGCTACATTGAAGAGATTGCCGTTTGATCTGAGGAACGAAATCGCGCCTTTCGTTACACCCTCTGACGCCACGGGAGAGAAGAACATGACGTCTTTCTCATCACCTTGAAACCGGTGAACGGTGTCAACAAGAAATTCTGCCTTCAATAGCGCGTCGGTGAGGCCTGGGTTTTCGAGAATCATTCGCCGGATCAAGTTAGCTTGCGCTCGAAACGGCGTAACAGCACCAATCGTGCCTTTGTAACCCCCGGCAATAAGAGACTCAATTGCTTTGACCACCGAGCGTGCCTCCACCTCGTTGACGGCGCCCCCGTTCGCCGGGCGAATTACTCGACCAACGACATCTGTCCAGAAAACTGCGGACTCATCCGGCATCGGCACATTTAGCCGACCGTACGACGTGGCGACTCGAAGTCTGCCCTTATAGAAAAACTCGTTCGAGAATTCGATGATGTCGGCGTGAGAACGGTAGTGGTCTCGTAACATCGTTAACGCACCCCCCTCGGCAATTGTCACTGCCAGATTGAATACGGAATTCACAGCATAGTTCCAGGCAGCGTAGCTTTCGGGGATATGGTGCTTTGTTTGGAGCCGTTGGTCTTTCTCTGGCGTGAGGCCAGCAATATGAGTGAGCTGCATCGGATCACCAATGACTACTGCTCGTTTAGCCCGGAAGAGCAGCGGCAGAACCGAGGCAATGTCACACTGGCTTGCCTCATCGACGATCAACAAGTCGAAAAAACCTCGCTCAAATGGGACCTTGCCGCGGGCAGACAACGAGGTGACAGACCAACAGGGCATAAGATCCACTATCTTTGGAAATAGCTTGTAGTAGCGGCCAGCAATCTGTCTCGCGGCCCGGGCATCTCCACCCCGGCTGTCGAGCATGGCTTGTAGTGTGGTCGTATAAGCGCCCAGCGCTCTTCGACTATCGGCACTAAGCCGAGATGGTTGAAGATCAACCCATTGACGCCACAACTCTTCCGCGTTGTTCGCAACCAGGGTGGACATTTCACCGGCCCGCCTCGCGAGGTCCTCGAACGCAGGGAGACTCTCAAGCTCCGCTTTCTCCCGGCCATAATTCTGAATCGTTTTCGAAATATCCAGGCGACTCTGAGCATCAGCTATTAGCTGTTCGGGCGATATACCGCTTTCTAAGTTCGTGCTGTGGGACAATCCCAGAGACGCAAAGACAGGTTCCGATCTTTGCCATTCTGTTTTCAAGGCTTTCTCACGGCGACCGGAGAGAAGTGACCAGGCGAATCGAGCGAAGCCCTTCTGTTTGGATCTGTCTGCCCTGCGCAATGACATTTCCAAAATCCTGAGCTGGTGAATCGCATCGTCGAGCGCGATATGCTCGCAGTCGCTGACAAACTGTTCTCCGAACTTTGCGCGGAAACCGGTAACCTGTCGATCCAACTCGTCGACAGTGTTTCTCGCATTCAGTACCTGGTCGTACAGAGCATCTAACGAACGTTTGTCAGTATTCAGTCGAGCGTATACGGCGCGCGAAGAGTCGAATTCTGAAACATCGTCGGAAGACACGGTTGTGGAGAGCATCGCGAGCAAATGCTCAGCGAGAGTCACATTTTTCTCTCCACTGCCAACGCGCACCAATGTGGGGCTTCGTGCGAGCCCGTTGACTCTCTCGTACACGACATCAACGGCCTTGTTGTTCTTACTGGCAAACAGGGTTTTCCGGCCGGACCAGATCGCATTGGTCAGAAGGCCCATGACGACCTGGGACTTGCCCGTGCCGGGAGGTCCGGTAATGACAGACAGCGGTTCTGTGAGCCCCTTTTCCACCGCCGTGCGCTGTTCGGAGTTCATTGGAATGACTTCGATCAGCTCCGCTTGCTCGGACTTGGCCTGGTCAGACTTGATATCGCCGCCGTGCAGCCAATAGTCCAGCGCTGTACCTGCATACTCATCCTCCTTGAGGTTGATAAGAAGTTTGAGCTCCGTTTCGAGCCCCTGCGTGTACTTCGACCGCTCTGTGGTGACGAGGACGGCTCGATTGTAGATGCCTTCTTCGCCGATCGCGGACATTGGAGCGCCGGATGAAAGCTGATCGCTGTCTAGCTGCTCTCTCCAGTCCCAGTCGGGCCGAATCGACCTCAGTCGAATCACAAGTTCGTCGATTTCCGGGGAGTCTTGCGGCCCACGATCCAGGCCCAGCTCTTCATTGAGCTGCGCCGACTCCTCCAGGTAATTGGAATCGCCCGCAACCGCCAAACTCCGAAGAACACTGAAATTTATGGCCGGCACGTCAGCCGACAGGACAGGTACACCGTCTTCGATATGCACGGCCCACAGCAGAACCGGATCCAGAAAGTACCCTTCCCAGCCGCTTCTCGCCTTGTGACTACGCAGTCTGCAAGGGTAGCCGACGTACATCGCTTGGCGACCACGAGCCTGCTTTATTGACCGCAGAAGGCCGTCTATTCCGTCGACATCGAATGGGTCGCTCTCCAGGTTCTCTGTACCAGGAAGGTGTCGAAGCTCCAGATAGTCCTGATTTTTCCTGGAAGACGCGAAAACAGATACCCCGTCTTCACCACCTTGCGACAGGCAATCCAGATAGTAACCGCAAAGTTTTGCGAGAATAGTCTTGGAGCCACCATGTTCGGAGCGGCCGTGAGCGACGGCGGCCCCGGCAGAGACCGGATGCCATCGATACTGGCTATCCTGGCGTACCTTTCCTTTCAGTCGCCCATACAGCGCATCGTTAACCGTCTTACGATCTTCGCTCAAGCGATCCGCGATCTGCCTGGCCTTCAGACCGGGTTTCTCTCCAATAATGGCGAGAATCTGGTCTGAAATCGAATTGTCTTTCTGGCCATCCATTGACGATCGGCGCTCCTGAAAACCCAGTGAATACTAGCGATCGGGTCTCATTCGGTCTTGTCTAAACACCGCGTCGGTTATTCAAATTGATGCACACGCCGGAGTGCCTGCATTGGGAGGCTGCGACGAAGAAACAATAAGTGACGTTCGACTGTCGCACAGGACTTAGCGTTAACTATGTGTCCGGAACAAGGTGTAAACCATGTGACCGGAACGGACCCTGGACGTGACCGACAAAGGTGAAGCGTTACCACTGCCGTGTTGTGCAGCAAAATGGTCGGTCCATACCGCTGGATGAGATGTATCCGGATGCGACTCCCGAACAGGCCGCCTGACACCTGTAACGGTAGCTGCTAGACTTATTCGGCAGCTCATGAACTGCACAATTCGATCGTTTGGTTGCGGTAGCATCGCGCTTTGAAGAAGTCGAAAAAACATCTCACTCGAGCCAGGACGCCACGCCTGGTGGCGACCCTGCTCACAATTTTCAGCCTGGCGGTCACAGGCTCAGTGCACGCGGCCGAAGAAGAACACTGGTCGTATGCAGGTGAAGATGGTCCGCAGCAATGGGGAGACCTGTCCGCCGACTACCTGATGTGCAGCAAGGGCAGGAACCAGTCACCGATAGATCTGTCAGGCGCAGTCGAAGCAGATTTGCAGGCGCTGGTGGTGGACTACCCGAACCGCAGCCTGGTCGGCGAAATCAACAACGGCCATACGATTCAGGAGAATCTCAATCCTGGTAATTTCGTGACCATTCGGGGTCAGCGATACGAGGCAAAACAGTTCCATTTTCACAGCCCAAGCGAGCACCGGGTAGACGGCAAGTCGTTCCCGCTGGAGATTCACATAGTTCATTCTAACCCGGAGAACCTCCTGGCCGTCATTGGCATATTGTTTGACGAAGGCGAGGAAAATTCGATGCTTATTCAGCTCGCCGGATTCAGGCCGCCTGACATGGCGCCTTACACCGGGCCGATTGATTACAACCGGATAGTTACGGGGCTCGATGAGTATTACGCCTACAGCGGCTCTCTAACGACACCGCCTTGCTCGGAGGGTGTGATCTGGATCGTACTCAAGAATCCGATAACTGCGTCCAAGCAACAAATTGAGCGCTTTCATGACACAATGGGTGCTGATACCAATCGACCCTTACAACCACGCTACGCCCGCACCATCCTCCAATAGTCACGGCCGTCGTGGCAGAAAAAGGGCTCGGTTCCGATGGCGGCAGCCTCGGGAATTTGTTTACGAGAAGCCCCACGCCAGATAGCCGGCACCCGCCACGATCATGGCTCAGCCTAATACGGACGAGCAGCCACACCAAAATTACACACAACGAAAAACGGCAACTGCCGAGACTGCCTTAAGTCTCTGAAAAAAATTGGTGGCCAGGGGCGGACCGATTCGCCAAGCGAATCAGGAGCGCGGAGCGACCCGAGCGTAGCGAGGGCAAGAACCGGCCCTAGCCGGTTCGCAGTCAATGGAGCGCTGGCTTCGCCAGCTCGCACTGCGTGCGTCTGTCGGCGCTGCGCGCCTCGGTTGAACCTCCGACACGCGGATTTTCAGTCGCGCGCCGGCTCGCCTGAGGCTATATATTTCAATGAGTTACCGGGGCGTCCGTTGTCCAATTTGCAGTACCGTGCAGGACTGTGCACAGCTCATTCACGCAAGATTCACGCGCACTAGGGGTCTGTCGGGCCTGAAAATTTATTGACGGCAAGTGCGTATATCCATGAGTTGGGTATTAGCGGTTCAATTCATATGAGCGCGTGAAGCAGGCGGCGGTACCTGTACGGCGCGCTGATCAAGTGACTGGCAGATGCGATCTCCGGGAGTCCAAAATTAATGTCTGAGTTGTTCCAACCGATTTCTGCGGAACAATTATTCGCGTGGATATTCTCTGAATTGGATGCCCGTGATTCTGCTTTAGGTATTCCCCGCCGGCACTTCTTCATTCCCCGTGAAGACGACCGTTTTCGCACCACCGCTTACGGCCATCTCCTGGAAACACCGTTCGGCCCTGCCGCAGGACCACATTCTCAGATGGCTCAAAATATCGTGGCGGCGTGGCTGTGCGGTGCGCGCTACATCGAGTTGAAAACAGTACAAACCCTCGATGTACTGGATGTGCCGAAACCGTGTATCGACATGCAGGACGAGGGCTACAATGTAGAGTGGTCACAGGAGTTGAAGGTCTATCAGTCCTTCGACGAGTACCTTCGTGCCTGGGTGCTTATCCACGCCCTGCACCACAAGTTCGGCTTCCCGGGCGACTCGCCGGGCATGGTGTTCAATCTCAGCGTGGGCTACAACCTCGAGGGGATTCAGCAACCGAACATGCAATGGTTCCTGAGCCAGATGCACGACTGCTCGGAATACAAACCGGCCCTTATCGATCAGGTAGCCAGATTCTATCCCGAGGTCCGGGACCTGGACATTCCGAATTGCCTCTCCGACAACGTAACCCTTTCAACCATGCACGGCTGTCCACCCGAAGAGATTGAAAGCATAGGTACCTACCTGTTGCGAGATCGGCATCTGCACACGCTCGTAAAATGCAATCCCACTCTGCTCGGCCCCGAACGCGTGCGAATGCTGTTGAACGAGGACCTGGGCTACAAGGACATTGCGGTACCGGACGCGGCGTTCGAGCACGACCTGAAATACTCGGACGCCGTGCCCATGCTGCGCAATATGAAGAATGTCGCGAATGAATGCGGCCTCGACTTTGGTATAAAGCTGTCAAACACGCTCGAAGTTGAAAATTCGCGTTCAAGCTTCGATGAGGCGGAGAAGACGATGTATCTCTCCGGGCGCCCGTTGCATGCAATCGCCGTCAACCTTGCGCACGATTTGGCCGACGCGCTCGACGGTAAGCTGCCCAAGTCGTTTTCGGCGGGAGCGAATTGCTTCAACGCACCGGCCTTGCTCGGTGCGGGGATGCAGACCATCACGGTATGTTCCGATCTGCTGAAGACCGGCGGTTACCTGCGTTTACTTCAATACCTTGAAACTGTCGACGATGCATTCGACAGAGTGGGCGCGAACGGCATCGAAGAGTTTATTTTCAAATCATCAGGATCGGACGCCTCCCCCACAAGTATTCAGGTGGCCGCTCGACTCAATCTCGGTCGCTACGCCGAACAGACACGCCGTGACCCGAAATATATCAAGCATACGTTTGACACATCGCACACCAAGACGTCACGCGAGCTCGGTCTTTTCGATTGCATTAAGGCTCCCTGCGTCGATGAGTGCCCGGTGAATCAGAACGTACCGCAGTACATGAATGCTGTGCGCGATGGCGACATCGCAGAGGCGCTGCGGGTAGTCCGGGCCGACAATCCCATTGCTTGCATACTCGGCCGGGTCTGCGATCACTTATGTGAGCAAACCTGTGTTCGCAGTCACCTGGATGAACCGGTGGCAATCCGGGACATCAAGCGATTCATTATGGACCTCGAAAAAAGACCTGTGGCCGAGAAGCGGGCAACACCCGCGGGCCTCAAGGTCGCAATTATCGGGGCGGGGCCTGGCGGCATGGCGGCAGCATCCGAGCTGGCCCGAGCCGGACTGGCGGTGGAAATATTCGAACAGCATGCCTACGCCGGCGGAATGGTCAGCGGCGCCGTTCCCGAATACCGCCTTCCCCAGACGGTGTTTGACCAGGACTTCAGATTGCTGCAAGACCTCGGTGTCAGGTTTCATTTCGGCATGCGGGCGGGGCATGACTTTAGCCTCCCGCAGCTACGCAGTGATGGCTTTGAGCATATAGTAATCATGGTCGGGGCCCAGCTCAGCAAGACACTGGGGCTCGACGGCGAGGACTGCGAGGGGGTAGTTGACGCCCTGCGCTTTCTTCGGCGCGCCCGGGAAGGCCATGTGATCGACTATGGCCGGCGCGTCGGCGTTGTCGGCGCCGGGGATACAGCAATTGATTGTGCGCGTGTCGCCCGTCGTCAATCCGGCAGTCAGGTCAGTCTGATCTACCGTCGCACCATTGATCAGATGCCCGCAGATCGAGAGGAAGTGACGCATCTGCTCGAAGAAGGCATCGACGTGCTCGAGCTGTGCAAGCCGCAGCGACTTGTGTCTGAAGACGGCAAGCTGCGCACGCTCGTTTGCCGGCGCATGGTCTTCAAAGACGGCCGTGACACCAGTGGACGCAAGATTCCGCACGAGCTTGCCGACACCGATTTTGAAGTGCCGCTGGATACCCTGATCCTGGCCATCAGCCAGAACGCGGTCCTCGACTTCCTGGATCAGGAACCGATCGCGATCAACGAACGTGGATATATAGAAGTCGACCCCGTAACGTACGAGACCTCGGTGCCCGGAGTGTATGCCGGTGGCGACGTGGCCAATGTGGGCCCCGCGTCGATCGTCAAGGCGGCTGCGGCTGGAAAAGCCATCGCCGACAGCATACTGTGTCGCCGCTCATCCGATGCTGAGTCGACGCCGGTCACACCGTTCGATCCAGCGACGCTGCTGCGTCGCCGCAGCCGCCGGGAATGGCGGGTCCGTGCACCACACACACCGCTCAATGATCGAGACAACTTCAACGAAGTAGTACTCACCTACGACAATCAACATGCCGAGGCAGAAGCGTCACGCTGTCTGGATTGTGATGTCTATTGCAGTATTTGCGTCGGTGTCTGTCCGAACCTTGCGCTGCAAACCTACCAGACCGAGCCCTTTGACTTGTGCTTGCCAGAGCTGAGTCTCGATGGGGATGGCATCTCCGTTGCGCCTGGCAAACCCTACCGTGTGGCACAAGCATTTCAGGTCGCTGTGCTGACGGATTTCTGCAACGAGTGTGGCAATTGCACGACCTTCTGTCCCACAGCGGGGTTGCCGTACCGCGACAAACCGCGACTCTATCTCGACCGCCAGGAATTTGATGCGCAGCAGGACAATGCGTTCATGGTATTCAGGGATGCCGACCGATGGTCAATGGACGCGCGCTGGCAGGGCGCGACGCATCATATCGATCTCAACGGGAAACTGGAGTACACGGGACCGTCCTTTCAGGCTCACCTGAATCCGGACACCTTCGAGGTTCAGCAAGTCGAGCACACTGGCAGCGCCAAAAACGGGGCTTCGCTTTCGCTTGAGCCCTGCGCCGCAATGTTTGTCCTCTTACTCGGCCTGCAGCAATCGGTGCCGCACCTGCCGACAGCACGGCCACTCGATCTGGCTGCGACGGGCAGGATCGCACACCCGGGATATAAGGATTAGCCACGACCGACCGGCGGCGCCAGGAGGTCTATTCTTTGTAAAAGAGGCTAATACGATGAGTTCCCTGCTGATCACCAATGGACACCTGGTCACTCTCGATGAAGACGATCACTTTATCGAGAGCGGCAGCATTTACATCGAAGGAAAGCGGATCGTCGAGGTCGGTGAGATTGTCCCAGGCTCGTACTCTCCGGACCGCACTATCGATGCCCGCGGCAGCCTGGTCATGCCGGGGCTGATCAACACGCATCACCATCTCTATTCAACATTTGCACGTGGCTTCACTCCACCCGGCCCACCGGCGCGAAGCTTCGAGGAAACTCTCACAAACCTCTGGTGGAAACTCGACTCCGCCCTGAACTCCGAGGACGTGTACTACTCCGCATTGCTGGCGGTAATGCATGCCGCCCGTGCCGGCTGCACAACCATCATCGATCACCACGCCTCACCGTCCTGTTGGGAGGGCAGTCTCGATCAGGTCGAGAGAGCATTTAAAAACGTAGGCCTGAGTGGCTGTCTTTGTTACGAAGTGTCGGACCGCAACCACGATGGGGAAGGCATCCAGGAAAACGAACGCTACATCCGCAAATGCCGCGACTCTGATGACGGGCAGATGGCGGCCATGTTTGGCCTGCATGCACTGATGACGCTCGGCACGAGGACGCTCGATCGTTGCGCCGATATCGGCAATTCACTCGAATCGGGATTCCACGTGCACGCAGCCGAAGATGAAATTGACGTGAAGCTGACCATGGACCGCTACGGGCGCCGAATCATGGACCGCTTTCTCGATTTTGCGATCCCCGGTCCAAAAACGATCTTTGTGCACGGCGTCCATTTCCGATCGCGGGAACTGGACTTGCTGCGCTCCACCGATTCCATGCTGGTGAACGCCCCGGAATCCAACATGAACAATGGTCTCAGCGTCGCACCGGTTCTCGACATGCTCCAACACGGTGTAACCGTCGGGGTCGGCACCGACGGAATGTCCTCGCACCTGATATCCCAGGCACGTGCCATGTACCTGCACCAACGCACGCATCACCGCGATCCGACAGTTGCGTTTGTGGAGGCCTGCGACATCCTGCTGAAAAACAATCGGAGCATCTGCAATCGCCTGTTCCGCGAACCTCGCGGAATGCTCGCCGCAGGACAGCTGGCCGACATCATCATCCCGGACTACGTACCGTTCACCCCGTTGAACGCCAAAACGTTTTATGGGCATTTGCTGTTCGGACTGAGTTTCAGCCGCGTACGCACCACGATTGCACGGGGCCAGGTAATCGTCGAAGACGGCCACCTGCCACACCTGGACGAAGACGCCATTCGTGCTCGTTGCGCGGAGCGGGCGACCGCGATATGGGCGAGAATCGGTTGATCCGGAGCAGCAGTGACTACCACCTCGACAAGCCTCTGGAAAAACTACTACACACCGGACACGGTTGCAGAAGCGCTCGAATTGCTGCGCCGCTACGACGGCTGCGCCCGCGTTATTGGTGGCGGAACGGACTTTCTTGTGGAAGCACGGCGGGGTTTGCGCCGACCGATTGAGGCCATCGTGGATGTATCCGCAATTGCCAGCCTCGGCACCATCAGCCACGACCAGGGCTACATTGTGATCGGCTGTGGCGTTACTCACACACAGATTATCAGCGACGAACGCATTATCCGGTACGGCGCCTGCCTCGCCGAAAGTTGTGGCGTCATCGGTGGCCCCCAGGTGCGCAATGTCGGCACGCTAGCCGGCAACGTAGCCCATGCTCTACCTGCGGGCGACGGCACTATCGGCCTGTTGGCTTTGGGTGGAGACGTTGAAATTGCCAGCACCACGGGCACTCGCTGGATACCGGTCAAAGACACGTTCGTTGGGCCGGGCAAGAGCGTTGTCGATCGCCACAGGGAAGTGCTGACGAGGCTGCGCTTCAAACCCACCGGAACCCGGGAGGGCTCCGCGTTTCACCGCGTGATGCGGCCGCAGGGTCTTTGCCTGCCCATCATCTCATTGGCGGCACGTTTGGAGGTAGGCGGAGACATCATTACGGCCGCCAGTATCGGCATGGGACCTGTCGGACCTGTGCCCTGGTTTGCAGAACCAGTGGCGGCGGTACTCGTTGGTGGAACAACGTCGACCGTGCAGTACCAAAAAGCCGTGGAGCTTGCGCTCGATAACGTAACGCTGCGAGCCAGCAAATACCGGGCCACCAGGGAATACCGCGCGATGATGATCCGGACTTTCCTGCCAATTATTCTTGCCAGAGCCGCCGAACGCGCTGGAGCCAGGCAATGAGCCGCCTGCAGATGACAGTGAACGGCGCGCCGGTTGACGTAGACGTACCGGAGTCACGATACCTGTCCGAGGTGCTCCGCGAGGACCTGCGGCTAACCGGAACCAAGGTCGGCTGCAACGAGGCCGAGTGCGGCATTTGTACCGTTCTCGTGAACAGTACACCGATTGTCAGTTGTGTATTCCCCGCATTCAAGGCGCAGGGAGCAGCGGTAGAAACGATCGAAGGCCTGTCACGAGACGGCGGTCTGCACGCGCTCCAACAGGCATTTCTGGATCATGGTGCGGTTCAGTGTGGCATCTGCACGCCCGGATTAATCATGACAGCCAAGGAACTGCTGGATCGCAAGAGCGCCGTGGGAGAGCCGCTAACTGAGGGGGACATCAGAACTGCACTCAAAGATTCCTATTGCCGCTGCACGGGTTACCAGAGCGTGATTAATGCGATCCTTCAGGCATCAGGCCAGGACATCCCGCCATATCTTCCCGAGACTCAGGAGCCCGGCCTGGCTGTAGGCAAAGCGCAGCCGAATCCGAATGCACTGGCGAAAATTACGGGCAGCGCCCGCTTTACTGATGACTACAAATTCCCCGGCATGCTCTACGCCCGTACCAAGCGCGCGGGTGTGCCGCACGCCCGCATTCGCTCGATCGAAACCTCCGCCGCGCGCGCACTTGAAGGCGTGCACGCGGTGCTCACTCATAAAGATATTCCCGGCCGCAACGCACACGGCGTGGTGAGCATCGACTGGCCGGTTCTGTGTGGCATAAAGGTCCGTTATGTCGGCGATGCGGTAGCTATAGTTGCTGCCGATACCGAGAAAATAGCGGCTGCGGCACTGGAGTTGATCCACGTTGACTATGAAGAGCTACCTACTGTCACGGATGCGATACAAGCCGCAAAGCCGGACGCGCCGCTCGTTCATGAGGAACGTCCCGACGGCAACCTGCTAAAACACATCAAAGTAAAGAAGGGCGATATTGATACCGGCTTTGCCGACGCCGATGTGCTTATCGACCAAACTTACCGCACACCCACTACCGAACACCTGTTTCTTGAGCCGGAGTGCTCAATCGCTGTACCCGCCGGTTACGTTCCCACGGCCTTCGGTGGTCGCTGCGAAGCACTTGCAGTACGAGGCGAAACAGCAAAGCATGACAAGACGACGATTTATGTGGGCAGCCAGATTCCGTACGGCGACCGCGATCAGGCCGCCGCCGCATTGGGCGTAGAGCCCGAAGAAGTGCGGGTCGTTGCGACGCTGATGGGCGGAGGCTTTGGCGGCAAGGAAGATATCGTCGGCCAGATTCATTCCGCCCTTCTCGCTGAAGCCACTCAACGTCCCGTGAAGGTGTTGTACTCGCGCCAGGAAAGCTTGCTGGTCCACCCCAAGCGGCATGCCACGATTATTCGCATCCGCACCGGAGCGACACGCGACGGCAAACTAACGGCTGTGGAAGCGACGCTCTACGGAGACGGTGGTGCCTACGCCAGCCTCAGCGAAAAAGTGCTCACCCGGGCAACGACCCATGCCACGGGTCCGTACGATGTGCCAAACGTAAAGGTCGACTGCTTCGCCTTGTACACGAACAACGTTCCTTGTGGCGCGTTCCGTGGATTCGGTGTGACTCAGAGTTGTTTCGCGGTTGAAAGTAACATGGACATGCTCGCTGAAAAACTGGGCCTCGATGCGCTTGAGTTCCGGCGTATGAACGCCCTGGATGTCGGGTCAGAGACATCGACCGGACAAGTGATGCGGGAAAGCGTTGGCCTGAATGAGTGCATCGACAAGGTCGAACACGACATGCGTCGTGGTAATTTTCGCTGGACCTGGGATGAGGGTCATCGGCGATTCGCCTGGGGCATGGCCGTTGGCTACAAGAACACCGGGCTGGGCGGAGGTGTGCCAGACAAGGCTACCGCCGAAGTTGAAGCGTGGCAGGATCCTGAGAAGGGACTGATGGCCGAAGTCCGAATCTCGTCTGCAGAAATGGGCCAGGGCTTGCCCGCCGTCCTCGCAGCCTGTGCGGCGGAAGAGTTGGGCATTCCGGCTGCACGAGTGAGCGTCCTGCTTGGCGACACTGACTATTGCCCCGACGGCGGCCCGACTACCGCCAGCCGACAGACTTTTGTCAGCGGCAACGCGGCACGCCTGGCCGCCAAAAACGTTGCCCGGCAACTCGCGGCCGCGGAACCGGCAACAAGAATCAAAGCGCAGTACGAATACTGGGCGCCCAGGACCAGGCCATTGGGTACGGGTGGCGACATGCACATTGCCTTCGGTTTCTGCGCGCAAGCCACACTGTGTGAAATCGACATGCGTAGCGGTGAGGTCAGTGTTCGCAAGGTGGTTGCCGCGCACGATGTCGGTCGCGCCATCAACCCGTTGACGCTGGAAGGACAAATCGAGGGCGGCATCGTCATGTGCATCGGATACACGCTGACCGAACACTACATCCAGGAAGACGGCAAGCCCTGGACAAACGTAATGGCGCGATACAAAACGCCGAGCATCACGCATGCACCGAAAATCATTTCCCACATTGTGGAGCACAACACCGCCGCCGGCCCCTTCGGGGCGAAAGGTGTGGGCGAATTGCCGAGCATTCCCACGAGCCCAGCCATCACCAATGCCATCTATCGCGCCACCGGGGTGCGCGTGCGCAGTTTGCCTGTCGATCAGGACGAGTTGCTGCGGGCGATACGTTCCGGCGCAACTGAAGTGGAACTCGCATGGGGCGACGTTAAGCCGATCCCTGTTATCAATTTCGGAGGGGAGCAGTGAACCTGATACCTGAAATCCGCGCAGACGTGCTGCAGAAGAGTATCGCCCGCGCCCACGCGCAAAACATTCTCCTGCCCACCTTCGCTCAACAAAAAGACCCAACGCTCGTACCGGACACAATCAAGGACAGGCTTAATGATGTTGGCTTGTGGGACCTCGACCCGGCGAACTTGTTTCGAATCACCTGGAAGAACGAGCCGGTCGAACACGGCGGCGGATTCAATGAAGGTAACTGGATCGAGTTTCCGCCCGCGCTAACGGGTGTCGACGCAACCATTGTCGGTATTGTCGGCAAGTGGTTTCCGACCGGAGCACACAAGGTCGGCGCGGCCTACGGTTGCCTGGTCCCACGCCTGGTTACCGGCGCATTCGATCCGGATACGCAGAAAGCCGTGTGGCCGTCCACGGGCAACTACTGTCGCGGCGGCGCTTACGATTGCGCCCTGCTAGCGTGCCCCGCCGTCGCTATTCTGCCCGAGGGCATGAGCCGCGAGCGCTTCGAGTGGCTCCGGGAGATCGGCACCGATGAGATCATCGCCACCCCCGGCACGGAATCAAACGTCAAAGAGATCTATGACAAGTGCTGGGAGCTGCGCGAAGAGCGCGGCGACGACATCGTTGTCTTCAACCAGTTCGAGGAGTTCGGCAATGCCATTTGGCACTATCAGATGACCGGGTCGATTATCGAAGAGATTTACCGCAAGCACTACCAGGACGGTCGCCGCCTGTCCGCCTATGTCAGCGCCACTGGCTCCGCCGGCACCATTGCTGCTGGCGATTATTTGCGCACCCGGCATCCGGGTATCCGCGTCGTGGCCACGGAAGCATTGCAATGTCCTACCCTGCTGCAATTCGGGTTTGGAGAGCATCGCATCGAAGGTATCGGCGACAAGCACGTTCCGTGGATTCACAACGTACGCAATACGGACCTCGTAGCAGCCGTTGACGATGAACAGACCATGCAACTCATGCGCCTGTTTAACGAAGACGAGGGTCGTGCATGCCTCCGTCGTGAGGGAGTCGCTGAAGACACGATTCAGACGCTGGGCGAGATCGGCATCTCGGGCCTGTGCAACCTCGTGGCCAGTATCAAGACCGCGCGTTACTACGACATGGATGGGCGCGACGTAATCTTCACGCCACTCACGGATTCCATGGAACTGTATTCATCGCGCATGCAGGAGATGCAGGAATTGCATGGGCCGTACACCACGCACCTGGCCGATCAGCACTATGGGCGCTACCTGCAAGGCACAACTCCCGATCATGTACGTGAGTTGAGCTATGCCGACCAGCGGGCGCTGCACAACTTCAAGTACTTCACCTGGGTGGAACAACAGGGCCGCACTTCGGACGAACTGCGACAGCTTTGGGACGAAGACTTCTGGCGAGAAATTTTTTCAGAGGACATTGTCGGCGAGTGGGATCGACTGATCGATGCCTTTAACAATGATGGAGACAGAAAATGAGTAGTACCTATTACGCGGATGCGATGGAAATCAAAGACGACCTCGTAAAATTCATGCAGGACATTATTCGCATCCCGTCACTGAGTTCCGAGGAAGGCGCGGTCATCGAGCGGGCGCACCAGGAAATGCTGCGAATTGGCTACGACGAAGTCACCGTTGACCCCATGGGCAACCTCCTCGGCCGCATTGGCAGCGGACCTCGTGTTATCGCATTCGATGGCCATATTGATACGGTCGACGTAGGTGATCCGGAGCTGTGGGATCGTGACCCGCATTCAGGCGATATAGAGGACGGTATTCTGTATGGACGCGGCACGAGTGACATGAAAGGTGGCGTCGCCTCCAGTATCTATGCAGGCGCAATATTGAAGAAACGCGGCATCCCCGAGAACGTGACCTTTTACGCGACCGCAACCGTGCAGGAGGAAGACTGTGACGGTTTGTGTTGGCAGTACATTATCAACGAAGACGGCCTTCGCCCTGACCTGGTCGTGATAACCGAGCCAACCAGTCTGCGTATCTACCGTGGGCACCGCGGTCGAATGGAACTGGAAGTGCACACGTCCGGTGTTTCGTGTCACGGATCGGCGCCCGAACGTGGGGACAACGCGGTTTACAAGATGGCAGGCATCATCGCAGACATAGAAAAGCTAAACGAAGAACTGCGGCCACGTGATCCACTGGGCAAAGGCACGGTCACAATCAGCGAGATCCGCTCCACCTCACCCAGTCTCTGCGCTGTAGCCGATGGCTGCACGATTCATCTTGATCGACGGCTGACCATGAATGAGACCGAGGACACTTCCGTGGCAGAAATTCTCGCCTTGCCATCGGTGCAGAAAACCGCTGCGACCGTAACAGTGCTCGACTACGCGGTACCCAGTCATACCGGGCTAACCTACCCGACGCGAAAGTACTACCCCACGTGGGAGATGGCCGAAAGCGAACCGGAAGTACAGGCTGCAAGGACCGCTTACGTCGAAGCGTTCGACAAGGAACCCGAAGTCGGATACTGGACGTTCAGTACCAACGGTGTCGCCACAGCCGGAATGCATCATATTCCGACCGTCGGCTTCGGACCCGGCCATGAACACTTCGCGCACGCGCCAAACGAGCAGACTGAGGTCGAACACCTGGTGTGCTGCGCCGCCTTTTACTCGGCCCTCGTCGATCAATTCGCGAAGGAATAAACATAGGGAGAAAACTCAAAGTGACTCGTACAGCAAAACCAATTCCCAATCATTTGAAAGGCCGCGACTGGCTGATGACACAAGACTGGTCTGACGAAGAAATCGAACTCGCCCTGGATACAGCAGATCAGTTAAAAGACGAGTTCAGGAATAGCGTGCCGACATTACACCTGCCACACAAAACGGCATTCCTGATTTTTTTCGACAAGTCCACTCGCACGCGCAACTCGTTTGAAGCGGGCATGACGCAGCTCGGTGGGCACGCTCACTTTATTGACTCGGAGACTTCACAGATCGCACACGGCGAAAGTCCCAAGGACATGGGCACGATACTTTCCGGTTACGGGCACGGCATTATGATTCGCCATGACCTGGTGCCCGGCGAGGGGCAGTCGTATATGCGCGATGTCGCCGAACACGCGTCAGTGCCGGTCATCAACATGCAGTGCGACGTTGACCACCCTTGCCAGAACCTGGCCGACCTGATGACGATACGGGAAGAATTCGGCAAAGATCTCAAGGATCTAAAGATCGCCGTGTCCTGGGCCTATGCGCCAAGCTACGTAAAACCGATGTCCGTGCCACAGGGCCTGGTCATGCTCATGACTCGTTTTGGCATGAACGTAACACTGGCCCATCCACCGGAGTACAAGCTGATGGATGAACCCCTGAAACTGGCGCGTGAAAATGCGGCACGTTCAGGCGGCTCGTTCGAGGTCGTGGACAACATGGAAGACGCGTTCGCCGATGCCGACATCGTTTATCCCAAGAGCTGGGGCGTCGAGTCACTGTTCAGCAAGCCTGACGAAGCAATGCGGGTCGCGCAGCAGTATAAGCACTGGATTTGTGACGAGGCGATGATGGCACGCGCCAGGGAACAGGCGATCTACATGCACTGCCTGCCTGCAGATCGAGGCAGCGAAGTGACCGATGGAGTTATCGACGGCGCACAATCGCGCGTCTATCCTGAAGCTGAAAACCGACTGCATACGGCCAAGGCCCTAATGGCACTCACAATGTAGGAAACAGCAATTCAAGTGACTATTCCCAAACATGATAACAACGCCGATGCCCCACTGGTCGTCATTGCCATCGGTGGTAATGCCCTGATCAAGGACCGCGGGCACATGAGCGTCCTGGATCAATACCGTGTTGCTGGTGAGACGAGCCGTTACATCGTACCGATCGTCAAGCACGGCTATCGCGTGCTGATTACGCATGGCAATGGACCGCAGGTTGGTTTTGTCCTGTTGCGCTCAGAGTTGGCCAGAGACGTCATCCACCAGGTTCCGTTGGCCAATTGCGTGGCCGATACACAGGGTTCGATCGGAATGCAGATTGCTCAGACTCTGCAGAACGAATTTCTGCACCAGGGTCTGGAGCGGCAAGTCGTCGCATTAGTGACCCAGGTTGTGGTCGATGAACAGGATCCGAGTTTCGCCAAACCGAGCAAGCCGATCGGCCCCTTCATGAGCGATGTAGAAGCGCGTCAACGTGAGGAAGAGAATGGCTGGATCGTTGGCGAAGATGCAGGCCGTGGCTGGCGTCGTCTGGTGCCGTCGCCGACCCCTCTCAAGGTCATAGAGTTGCCGGCCATTCGCACCTTACTCGACAACGGTACGCTGGTCATCGCCGCCGGCGGCGGTGGTATCCCGGTAGTGTACAAACCGGACGGCACGCTACGACCCCGCCCTGCGGTTATTGACAAAGATGCCGCGTCTTGCCTGCTCGCCTGTGAGCTTGGCGCGTCGTTATTCATTATTTCCACCGACGTCGACAAAGTGTCACTGAATTTCGGCACACCGGAGCAAGTTGAGATCGACCGTATGAATATAGAGGAGTGTCGACAACACCTGGCTGCAGGACAATTTGCAACCGGCAGCATGCGGCCGAAGATCGAAAGCGCTCTTACGTTTCTCGAGCGAGGCGGCGAGGAGGTGATCATTACTCAACCGCACAACCTGCAGGCCGACGCACACAAGATTTGTGGCACGCACATCGTGCCATGACGAATTGATGCACATGAATGGTTATCGTTGTATTGCCTGTGCTGAAGCACAAGCCACAAATTTCGCGGGTTTTGTGTGTCCGTGTTGCGGCGGCAACCTGGAAATCACCTATGATTATGCAGCGATCGCAAAAGATGTCGCGGGAGGCTTTGGTGATGGCCAGACTGACCTGTTTCGCTATGCTCCGCTGTTGCCCGTGAAAGAAACCGCTGCGCCGTTCCCGCTACTGGTCGGCGGGACGCCAATGTATGCATCGCCTCGTCTCGGTGAATCGCTCGGGCTCCGCAACTTGTACCTGAAGGATGACACGGCGAATCCTAGCGCGTCGACCAAGGACCGCGCCAGTGCCGTAGCGCTTCGACGGGCAATGGATATCGACGCGAAAGTCGTATCCGTCGCCAGTACCGGGAACGCAGGTTCCTCTCTTGCTTGTCTCGCTGCCGCCCTCGGCCTGCGCGCGGTAGTGTTCGTTCCGGAAGATGCGCCGGTGGCAAAACTCACCCAGGCCTTATCTTTCGGAGCCACCGTACTCGCAGTGCGGGGAAACTACGACGATGCCTTCGACCTTTGTCTGGCTGCCTCCGAAGAATTCGGTTGGTTTAATCGCAGTACCGGTTATAACCCATTTACACGAGAAGGCAAAAAGACCTGTGCCTATGAGATCTGGGAATCCCTGGATGGTCGAGTCCCGGACCGGATAGTGGTACCTGCAGGAGATGGCAATTTACTGAGCGGTATCTGGAAAGGCTGGTGCGATCTGCGAGCCGTTGGACTTGTCGACCGGGTACCCAAAATTGATTGTGCCCAGTCTGACGCCAGCGCTGCGATCTGCCTTGCCGTCCGCAGGATTCACGACATGGGTGAATCAAACCCGGATTGGTCAACAATCGTGATAGATGAGGTAAAGGCCAGCACCGCCGCCGACTCCATCTCCGTCGACCGGCCGCGGGATGGCCTGGCAGCAGTGAAAAGCATTCTTCAATCCGGCGGCGAAACAGTAACGGTTCCGGATGAGGAAATTCTTGCGGCCATTCCGGAGATGGCCCGGACCACCGGCATCTTTGCTGAACCGGCCGCGGCGGCGCCCTGGGCGGCGGTGAAACAAATGGTTCGCGATGACAAAATCGAGGCGGACGAACTCGTGGTTTGTATTGTGTCCGGAAGCGGTTTGAAGGATATCGCTAACATTCGGAAAACCGTTGGAACACCGGTGATTATTGATCCCTCCATCGATGCCATCAAAAACGCGTCCGTTGCCTGATTTGCAGTACAGTGCAGGACTGTGCACAGCTCATTCACGCAAAACTCACGCACAGCATTTGGATAAAAATACCTACATTTATTAGTATTTGCTGGTATATTTATCCGATGGGTTACCGGACTACCGACAAGCAGATCGAAGCAGCGAAACGGGTTTTCCGGCGCTTTGGCGGCATTATGAGGACCGGCGAAGCAACTACTCAGGGCGTGCACTGCCGAACGCTGTATGCAATGCGAGATGCAGGCATACTCGAGCGGCTTGACCGCGGTCTTTATCGCCTGGCCAACCTGCCACCACTGTCGGACCCCGATCTCGTCACCGTCGCCCGGAAGATTCCCAAGGGTGTAATCTGCCTCATATCGGCGCTGCACTTCCACGACATCACAACGCAGATTCCGCATGCCGTCTCAATTGCGGTAAAACGGGGAACTGAACCGCCACGGCTCATCTTCCCGCCGATCCGGGTTTACTGGTTCTCCGGCGAGGCCTTCACTGCTGGCGTGGAAGAACACACGATCGAAAACACAAAAATTCGTGTTTATTGTGCTGAAAAAACCCTTGCCGATTGCTTCAAATACCGGAATAAGATTGGAATGGATACGGTACTTGAAGCGCTCACCCTCTATCGCGAAAACCGAAAGCCCAAACCAAGGAAACTACTTCAGTTTGCAAAGGTCTGCCGCGTCGAGATAGTCATGCGCCCGTACCTGGAAGCGCTGCTGTGAACAAAAGTTCTCTGAAGAATATATCGGCCTCCGTACACCAGCGACTGTTGAATATTGCGAGAGACACTGAGCGCCCATTCAACGAAGTACTTCAGTACTTCGCCATGGAGCGTTTCCTTCATCGACTCAGTCGCTCCCCCAATGCAGATTGATGTTGGCTTTGGTGACCTGATACATCCGGGCGCAGTCCAGGCGGATTACCCTGCATTGCTCGATCTGCCAGCCCCTTCGCTACGTGTGTATCCCCCCGAAACCGTTATTGCCGAGAAGGCTGAAGCGGTGGTGTACCTCGGCAATCTGAACAGTCGCATGAAAGACTTCTACGACATATGGAGATTGTCGCAGCAGTTCGACCGTCATCGTATTTTCCGTTGTTTGCTGTTACCGGATTACCGCCGGTACTGCATCGCTGCAGCCGCTATTTGCGTTGCCGCACAGTCACGGTAACCGGCTGTGAGTTTGCAACATACGCCTAACTGACAGGTCAAGCAGCTGTTGCGCGAGTGAAGACCGCAGCGGCTGTACCTTTTTCATATTGTTATTTGGCGGAAGTCAGGTTCGTATTTTCCACAAGTCCGCATGCTCCGGTGGCATGCTATAAGTTCGGCGTGATCAGTCGAATTACACAATCTGTACTGTGTATTCTCGTAGCAGTGCCGCTAATGTGGCCGGTGAGGCCGGTCGCCGCCCAGGATGCATCTCTGATTATGGCGCAATCTGACCCCGCGATGCAGGAACAGCCGCATGGCATGTCATCGGCGGATAGTCCCTGTGACTTGCCGGATTGTGCCCCGCACACTGATTGTCCGGCGAGTATGGCAATGTCGAATTGTGACATGTCTGAGCCCACGTGCTCGACATGCTCGATTTCCGGTGTGGGCGTCTTGATACATACCATGTACGAGCCTCAGTTGCAGCGAAGTGCCGCCATTTCCTTCCGGGGCCCACCTGGACAGATCTTCAAACATCGTTCGATCAGCATCTTCCACCCCCCTCGATCTCACTGACGCCTGTTGTTGGCAGCTTCTCGCCGAGGGCGTGGCTGCCGGTATCCCCGACAGAATTCGACCACCCGGCACGTCGCAGCGATGACGTCGGGTGCATCGTTACCGCGCGACACCTCGGCGAAGGACGCTCACCGTGCAAAGGGTGAGACACATCCTGCAAAGCGCGTCCATGAGAACAGAACGAAGATCGAACGTCATGTCTGAAAAAGATTTCGTTAGCACAGCGGAGCAGGCTGGTGGCCGTAGGCCGGCCAGGTTCCTCATGCCCCTGGCGATCCTTACCGTGATCGGGGTTTTTCTCGGTGTCGGTCTTACCCTTGATCCAAGCGAATTACCGTCGCCTTTGATCGGAAAACCCACTCCGATATTTACACTACCGCCGGTTAAGGGGCGTGTTGACGGATTAACCAGTGACGACCTCAAAGGCGAGGTGTCACTGGTTAACGTTTTCGCATCGTGGTGTACCGCTTGCCGGGACGAACACCCGCTGTTTATGCAGTTGAAGCAAGAGAACATCGTTCCCATTTTTGGCCTCAATTACAAAGACCGCCCGGAAGATGCGGCTGCCTGGCTGGATGCACTCGGCGATCCTTACACCCGCACCGGTGCGGACATTAACGGCCGGGTCGGCATTGACTGGGGTGTGTACGGTGTTCCGGAGACATACGTCGTCGACCGGCGGGGACGAATTGCCTACAAACCCATCGGCGCAATTGACACCACGGTGTTGAACGAGACGCTGCTGCCGCTGATCAGGGACTTGCGAGAACAACCATGATCAACGTCGATTCGAGCTTATGGTCCACGGGGTCGATGATGCCCCGCATCGTCGTGGACGAACGGTGATGGCGGCGGAACTTTCCGTTCTGGCGCTGCCCGCGGTCTTTCTGGCCGGGGTCGTATCGTTCCTGTCTCCCTGTGTATTACCGCTGGTGCCGGCGTATGTTTCCTATATCACCGGGGAGTCGCTTGCCGATATGTCCCGTGAACAGCAATTCCATGCGCGATTATCCGCCCTGTCGTTGAGCCTGTTCTTTGTACTCGGATTTTCGGCAGTGTTTATTGTTCTTGGGGCGAGCGCCTCGATGCTCGGCCAGTCGCTGCTCGAATACCGTTACGAGATAAACATTGTCGGTGGCGCCATCATCATGGTCTTTGGCCTGTTTATGTCCGGGCTGATAAAAGCGCCATTCCTGTATCGGGACACTCGCTTTAACGTGAAGCTGGACGGTGGCGGCCCGGTATCAACGTTTGTATTGGGGCTGGCGTTCGGGTTTGGGTGGACTCCCTGCATTGGCCCGATTCTCGGCACGATACTTTCCGCCAGCGCAGTGGCGGCGACGTTGAATCAGGGTATTGCCTTGTTGGGCGTGTACGCGTTGGGACTCAGTTTGCCGTTCCTGGCCGCTGCGTTTTTCGCGGGCAAGTTTCTCAGCCGGCTCAAACTGATGCGCCGTATGAGCAACACACTGCATATCGTGGCCGGGGTGATCATGATTGCGACCGGAATCGCCATGATTACCGGTTATTTATCGGCATTCGGATTCTGGCTGTTGAACACCTTTCCGGTATTTTCCGCAGTCGGCTGAATAATTCATTTTTTGTCTATGTATTGAGTAAACGTTAGGAGAGCTAATCATGAAAAACTTTAAGTATTTGCCTGTTCTGGGTTTGGCGTTGTTGATTACCGGCTGTGGCGCCAGTGCGGATTCGAAAGAAACCGTGACGGTTTACAAATCCGCCACCTGTGGATGTTGCACAGGGTGGAAGGATCATATGGTGAGCAGCGGTTACCAGGTCAAGGTCGTGAACCTCGGAGAAAGAGACCTGGCGGCGATCAAGCGTAAATACGATATCCCCCGCCCGCTCGTAACCTGCCACACCGCAGTCGTTGGTGACTACTTTGTTGAAGGTCACATTCCGTCCAAGGTGATAGACAGGCTGCTCGCCGAAAAACCGCCGATCGACGGTATCGCCATGGCCGGCATGCCTTCCGGATCGCCCGGTATGCCGGGACCAAAGAACGAAATTTGGAAAATCTATTCACTCAAGGATGGCAAGGTATCCGAGTATCAAGAGCTCTGAGAGACATCCAATTTGTTAGTGAGAAACTCTATGAAAATCGCGTCAGCTTCATTCGTTGGATTGCCCGTGCTCGGTTTATTTGTGTCGGCGCCGGCGCATGCGCATTGTCCTTTGTGCACCGCAGGTGCGGGCGTTGCAGCACTGGGCGCCGCCAAGCTGGGAATGGGTCCCACGTCTATCGGAATACTCCTGGGCGCGTTTGCGGTCGCACTCGGACTGTGGTTCGCCCGATTTTTGAAAAAGCAGTACGTGCCAAGACAAAAAGCGTTACTGGCGATACTCTCCTTTGCTACGACGATTTTTCCCTTGCAGGCTGTTCTTGCCGATAATACCTCCGTGTATATATCGTTTTGGGGAGAGTACGGCAAGACGTTCGTCATTAACCTGTTCGTTGCAGGTGCGCTTGTCGGTGGCATGCTGATACTTCTGTCACCCTACCTCAGCAGAAAACTGGCACTCGCCCGAGGCGGTGAGATGTATCCCTTTCAGGGCATGGTAATTACGCTCGTGTTACTTGTTTCTGCTGCAGCTGTTGTCGAGCTCATGGCATGAGTGACCCGGTCATGGTGTTGTTGGTAATAGCCGTACTTTTTATCACTCTGTTGATCATAAAAGGCATAAGCAAGTGGAAGTTTTGCGTGATATGTACCAGCGTAAGCGTCACGTGGATAGCGCTTCTGGTGTTGTTTTGGCTCGGGTTGTTCGATCAGCCGGTGATAATAGCTGTTTTGATGGGGCAGAGTATTGTGGGCGCGTACTATTTCCTGGAAAAGACAACCAAGGAAATACTGCATATCTTTCGCTTGCCACTCCTGCTCACGCTAACGCTGGCTGCTTTTGTGGCACTTGGCGTCACCACTGATCTCATATATGGCCTGAGTTTGCTTGCCGCGATATGGGCTGTTCTGTTTTTGTTGTATCAGTACAGGCAGAACCCAAAGACACGGATTGTGGTCGACCGCATCATTGCGTGTTGCAGGGACTGGTGACTCAATACGAGGGACGTTAAAAACTAATTTGCCAGAGACAAGTTAACTATCGCAGGAACTAGAATTCGAACCTGAACAACGTTGCCGGCATGGTGTCGTCAGTGGGCAAGTCCGTGAGCTTGGTGTCTCTGCGCATTCGCAGCTCTGCTCTTGAGTCTGTGCAGCTAACTGTGTAAGCACCAATTCATGATTGAAAATTCAATTCGCCATCGTATTGAATAGCAAACTGGTTGAGTGCATTTTTCCAGTCTCTGACCGGACGCTTCCAACGTTTCGATGCCTCCATTGCTGAAAGATACACCACTTTCAATGCCGCGGTGTCACTTGGAAAAAGTTTCCGTTTTCTGACTGATTTTCGAATGACGCTGTTTAGCGATTCGATTGCGTTGGTCGTATAAATAACTTTGCGGATTTCCGGCGGGTAATCGAAAATCGTAATCAGGTTCGGCCAGTGTCGACGCCACATCAGACCGATGGACGGGAACTTGGACTCCCATTTTTTGCGAAAGGCATCGAGCTCGGCTTCGGCATCATCGACGGTCGTGGATTGATAGATACGTTTGAGATCGGCGGCCACCATCTTGCGATCCTTCCAGGCGACAAAGTTCAGGCTGTTGCGCATCATGTGCACGATGCACAGCTGGATTTTGGCTTTCGGGAAGACACTCTCAATCGCGTCCGGGAAGCCGGTGAGGCCATCGACGCAGGCAATCAGGAAGTCGGCGACGCCGCGATTCCTGAGCTCTGTCAGCACCTGCAGCCAGAACTTGGCGCCCTCACTCTCGGCAATCCACAGGCCCAGAAGCTCCTTCTCGCCGGCCGTGTTCAACCCCAGCGCCAGGTAAATCGTCTTATTGATCACCTGCTTGTTGTGCCGCACCTTCACCGACAGGCCATCCAGGTAAACGATCGGGTAGACGCTGTCCAGCGGGCGGGCCTGCCAGGCAATACCGTCACCGCTTCTGCCAATCCGTCAAAACCATTCGTCTTCAGCAGTTTCACTGCGCCATCAATCGGTCTATTCTCATTGTGCTGAGCCATTTGTGTTTCTCCTCTTGTCGGTAAATCGCTAAATTCACTTTCAAAAGGATAACCGGATGGCTCGGCAACTCAAAAACCACCAAGAATTTACAGAAGAAACGTTACACCACCGCCAAACCCAATACCACATACGATAAAAGCCAGTTCTAACAAAGAGCCTGGCACGGCCGTAAGAAGAAACGGCGTCGTATAAGATGGACTCACGATCATTGATCGCGGCGCTTTGCCCGGAGTCCTGAGGCGCCCTGTTGCCACTTTTTGCGCAGTGGTCGCGGCTAAAAACCAATCGAACTACGCCGTTGTCATAACAGATAACCCCTGAGTAATATCGAAAATCAGCCCAGGAGCAGCGTGGTTCGTGGCGTTGCGGCCCACGTCACCAGTGCAACTGGTGACGTGGGCGCTTCGCAACGGGTATAACTGTATCAGCCTACGAAGTACCCGGCACGCAGCGGGTTAGTTCGATGTCCGGGAACATCCCAGAGGTTCTGCGTGATGGACAACCGACTGAACAGTTTGCGCAAAAGTCCTGCTCAACTTCTACGTGGACGCCTGCCCCGTCAGATCGAGCTGGGCCATGACCAAGCGGCAGGTCTCAGTCAAAGCAGTCGTTCGAACGACGGGGAT
>CAYLTW010000005.1:0-51840 GCA_964386735.1 uncultured Woeseiaceae bacterium | reverse complement strand
GCAAGCAGGTAAATTACGGATTCCACGAGCAGGCTCATTGGGTACGGCGTCCTTTTCGATTACACTTGGCGAAATATCAAAGGATCGAATTATGCTCGAAACTGTCCGTTATTGCCTTGCAATGCGGGGCGCATTTTTTAGCTTGATATTCATTGTTGCCGCCTGCGACACGGGCGGTTCGGGCGCAATGGATACAGACACTCAGGCGGGCCGGGAAACGGTCGACGCAATGAGTGCCGAACACGCCAACGATTCTACTGCAGCTAGTGAGGGCGCAAAAATCGAGCCGTCGCGGTCGGTGGACTCCGAAACCCTGGCCTATGCGGAGGTTGATGATGGGCTCGTCTACGGGTATCTCGCGTATCCGTCGGGTGTGACGGAGGCATTGCCCGCCATCATCATGATTCACGAATGGTGGGGGCTGAACGACAATATTCGTGCGATGGCTAACCGGTATGCCGCCGAAGGATACATGGTGCTGGCCATCGATCTTTACGGTGGTGAGGCCGCTACAGGCCCAAAAGAAGCGCGCGCGAAAATGCTTCAGGTAGTCGAGAACCCCGGGCCGGCGCGGGAGAATATTCGCCAGGCCCTGAATTTTCTCGAAATTGCGGGGGCGCCGAGCATCGCTTCATTAGGCTGGTGTTTCGGTGGTGGCTGGTCGCTGAATACGGCGATGCTGTTTCCCGACGAACTGGATGCGGTCGTCATTTACTATGGCCAGGTCACGGACGACCACGACAAGCTTCGGGCGATTAATGCGCCCCTGCTCGGTTTGTTTGCGGCGGATGATCGCGGCATATCGGTTGAATCGGTGGCCGGGTTCGAACAGGCACTGCAACGGCTTCGCCTGCAATATGAGATTCACATTTACCCCGGTGTTGGCCACGCCTTTGCCAACCCGACCGGCAATAACTACAACCGCGAAGCGGCCGAAGACGCCTGGAATCGGACGATCAGCTTTCTCAACGCAAATCTGGTTTCCCGCGACGAGACCTGAGAGCGCCGAGCGACATCGCGATCGAGTCAGTTAATCATCGAAAAAAAAGCGCCGGAGAGAACTCCGGCGCCCAAGCATGACGGTAATTGGGGGGGAATCCAACCACGCGATCAATGTCCGAATATTTCGGAGCAGCGCGGTAGCTTACCGTCGGGCCGTCCTGGCCCAGTTTCAAGCCGGAACTCCGTCCGGCGACTGCGGCAGTCTTCGACCAGGCGATCGGGGGAGAGAAACCTGATCTTGTCCCGCCGTAGGGGGGTGCGGCGCCGTTTCCAGCAAGCCGCAGATAGTAATTATGGTGTCAAACTACCGGCTTTCAAGCGCTCCGGCAGCTGCGATAACTAAACGATGAGCGCGCCCTGCACTGCGAATATCACGCCGACCATTGCGATCAGCAAGGCAGCCAGGGTAAGTCCATTTTCGATAATTCGGTCGTTCATAGGAAAGTCCATCCATGTCAGTCGGCCGGCGTTAGCCGCAAAAAAAATAGTATTCAACACTGGGATTGCACAGACCGTGCCAATTCATAAAATTAAATAAAAACAAGGACTTAATTGAATATGTACGTCCCGGTTTTTCGTATTTTACGAAAAATCGGGACTATTTACACGAAATTCCGTAGAAAATTGATATATACTGAGCCGATGCTGGGACTCGAGGACTACCAATGGCTGTTTCGCAAGGCACCGGCCATGGCGACCTTCATCGATGAGGATGGCGCCTACCTCGACCTCAATGACGCATTCCTGACGCGGCTCGGCTTCACTCGTGAACAAATGCTGGGCAAGCTCCCCGAGGATTTCGTCACGCCGAGCAGCGCCAGACGGATCGAGGAAGAGTTTCGTCCCGCGCTCAGGCGAACGGGAAAACTGCAAAACAAGCCGATTGCGTTTGTCGCGAGCAATGGCGATGTCATCGATTGCATCACCAATGCCATCGTCGAATACGATCCCGGTGGTGCATTCATGCGAACGATCGCGATGTACACCGAAACGTCGGATCAGGCCCGCGCCAACTTCAAGTATCGCTCCCTTTATCGCTCGACACCGGCGATGCTGCATACGATTGATCGTAATGGGCTCATCGTGACTGTGACCGATCATTGGCTGCATAAGCTGGGCTATTCGCGCAATGAGGTAATCGGCCGTCCCGTAAGTGATTTTTTCAGCGAAGCTGATCAACGTCGATTCCAGGATGGCGGATTGCAAGAGCTGATTCGCTCTGGTGATTTCAACAATCTCGAGCGACAGATCGTGACACGGAGCGGAGAGGTTCTGGATCTGCTTGTATCCGCGATTTCGATTCATGACGCGGAAGGCGATGTCGATCGCCTCTTGATCGCATCGAAGGACATTACGAAGCGACTTCGCACTGAAAAACATCTGCGACAGGCGTTGGCTGAAAACGCTCACCTCCGCGAGGAATTGGAGCACGAGCGCGACTATCTTCGCGAAGAAGTTAACGTTGCGATGAATTTCGGGCGCATCGTTGGTACGAGTCCGGCGCTGCAGAACATGCTTCGGCAAGTCGAAGCGGTAGCCGACACGCCGGCAAGCGTGTTGGTTCTGGGCGAATCAGGCGTTGGCAAGGAGCTGGTCGCGCGCGCTATTCATGCGCAAAGCCCGCGCGCCGGCGGTCCGCTGGTCAAAGTGAACTGTGCGTCAATCCCGAAGGAACTGTTTGAAAGTGAATTCTTCGGGCATGTCAAAGGCGCTTATACAGGCGCGCATCGGGATCGTGTTGGACGCTTTCAACTGGCGGATGGTGGCACTATTTTTCTCGATGAGATCGGCGAAATACCCTTCGAATTGCAGGGCAAGTTGCTGCGCGTACTACAAGAAAGTGAATTCGAGCGCGTCGGTGACGACGTCACCAAATCCGTGGATGTGCGCGTCATAGCCGCAACCAATCGAAGCCTTGAGCAGTTGATCGTTGATGGAAAATTTCGCGAGGACCTGTTCTATCGAATCAGCGTGTTTCCGGTCGAGGTGCCACCGCTGCGCGATCGAGGAGACGACATCGTACAACTCGCACAGCACTTCCTCGAGCAAACGTGCACAGATTTCGGCCGCGAGCCGATGGCGCTGACGAAAGTTCAGGTCGACAATCTTCGCCGTTACAACTGGCCAGGCAATATTCGCGAGCTCAAGAACGTCATTGAGCGTGCGGTTATACTCTCTACAGGCAGCGTATTAAGGCTCGATGTCTCGATGCCGGATTCGAAGCCAGGCGCGACCCCGGAGTTTTTTCCTGAGCACTCACCGGACGAGGTACTCACTGAAAAGGAAATGCGCGAGTTTCAGAAACGGAATACCACAGCCGCACTCAAGCAAACAAACTGGCGCGTGTCCGGGGAGCGAGGTGCGGCGGCACTGCTCGGTGTAAAGCCGACGACACTGGCCGATCGTATACGAACGTACGGTATCAAGAGGCCGGCGCGGCGGTGAATAGAACAGTCCTGCGCGTTACTATTGTCGCCGCACTTGTTGCACTCATTGTTTTCGCGCGCGAGTTGCCGATCGCGGAGTGGTTCACCGACATCGAATCATGGGCAAGGCAAAATCCACTGGCAGGTGCCGCCGCGTATGTCGTTCTCACGATTCTCGCGACGGTTGCGCTGTTGCCTGGTTGGGTATCTATGATGATGGGGGGGTTGGTATTTGGTATGGCTCTCGGGCTCGTCTATGCAATGTTGGGCATTGTCGGCGGCGCCACGGCAGCATTTTTCGTTGGCCGGACGCTGGCGCGTTCCTGGGTCGAGCGACGCATCGCCGGCAGCGAGTACCTTTTGGCGCTGGATGAGGTGCTGGATGAACAGGCGTTCACGATCGTCGCCTTGACACGCATCGCGCTGGTATTTCCGTTCAACATTCTTAACTACGCATACGGCGTAACGCGGGTAAGTACCGTGATGTATGCGGCGGGCACGGCTGCCGGAATGCTGCCGATCGTTGCAGCTTATGTCTATCTGGGCACTCTTGCGCGCGATATGGGTCAGATTTTTTCCGGGCGTGCGAATATCGGTTCCGGCGCATGGTGGGTGGCCGCTATCGCGGCAGTCGCAATTGTCGCCGTAGTCCTGACCGTCCGGCGAGCGTTGCAACGCGCGCTGAAACAACGAAATCGAGAATCAGAGCACAAATGAAAATCATAGCCTTTCTCTGGCTGGTTTTGCTGACTGCATTGCCGTTCGCCGTCCCTGCGGCCGACACCGAGCTGCCGGAGCCGGTACGCAACATCTTGAATCTAAGGAAAATTCCCTTTGAGTCCTTAAGCGTTCATGTCAGGGACCTCGACAATGGCGAGACCGTGCTCGGCTGGCACGACGAGGTCGCGCGCAATCCGGCGTCGACAATGAAACTGGTGACGACCCTTGTAGCGCTTGACGTCCTGGGTCCGAGTTATCGGTGGCGGACCGACGTGTACGCGTTGGGCGACGTCATTGACGGCCGACTCGATGGCGACTTACTCCTGAAAGGGCACGGCGACCCGTACCTGGTAACGGAGCGCGTCTGGCGAATGCTGAGAAGTATCCGGCAGGCCGGTATTCGTGAAGTGAGCGGTGACCTGTTGCTGGACGATAGTTACTTTGATGTCGCGCCAAACGACCCGGCTGATTTCGATCATCAGCCGCTTCGCGCGTATAACGTGGCACCAAACGCATTGCTGATGAACTTCAAGGTTGTGCGCTACTGGTTCGAGCCGGAGCTTGCGACGAACTCGGTGCGGGTGGTGCTGGACCCGCCGCTCGAGAACCTGCGCGTAAAAAACCGCCTGTCGCTGGCTAACGGCAGTTGCCGCGGTTATCAGCGAGGAATCTCGATTACGCCTAACGAAACCTTCGACACGATGATTCTCGACGGGCGCTTTCCCAACCGGTGTCGTCGCTACGCGATGGACCGAACTGCACTGGATCACAACGCGTTCGCGTACGGCCTTGTGGCCTCGCTCTGGAAAGAATCGGGCGGTGCACTCGAAGGCGGTTGGCGTAATGCCGTGATATCCGGGGACGACGAACCCATAGTGTCCTTCGAGTCCCTGTCGCTGACGGAACTCATTGCCCGCGTCAACAAGCACAGCAACAATGTTATGGCGCGACAGTTGTTGTACACGCTGTCGGCGGAAATACGCGGCGCGCCCGGGACAGAGCAAGGTGGCCGCGACGTCATTTCAGAGTGGCTCGAAAAAAATATTCCCGAAGTCGACAGCATGTGGCTCGACAATGGTGCCGGCCGGTCTCGGGAAGCTCGCATCAACGCCAGGGATTTCGGAGCGATTTTGCAGTTCGCGTGGCAACAGCCCTATATGCCGGAGTACGCATCGTCACTGGCCTTGTCGGGACACGACGGCACGCTGCGGAAACGCTTTGACGGTGATGAGTTGACAGGTCAGGCGCACCTCAAGACCGGATCCATAGACCACGTATCGGCTATCGCGGGCTATATGCAGTCTCGCTCCGGCCGCCGCTTCGCGATCGTCGTGTTGCACAATTACGAAGACATTCATCGTGGATACGGCGTGGAAGTGCAAACGGCGTTGTTGCGTTGGCTTTACGAACAATAAGTCGTGGGGCTTCGCAGCAACTGCGGCTGTAGTAAACTCCCTGCGGGCAACGGAGATCGATCATGCGTCTTTTTATCGGGGTTCTGACGCTGCTTCCCCTGTTGGCGGCTGCTGAGACCGCCTACGTCACCGACAACTTGCGGCTTAACATGTATCAGAACCCGGACCTGTCGGGAGCGAGAATCGACACGCTTGTCAGTGGCCAAAGCTTCGAGATGTTGTCGCGCAACGCCCAAACGGCGTTCGTGGAGTTATCGGACGGCAAACAGGGCTATGTAAGCGCCGCGTACATAGTGACCGACAAGCCCGCGCGGCTGGTTGTTGAGGAAACACTGGCCGAGAACGCCCGGCTGACCCGGGATCTCGAGGAGATGCGGCAATCGTTTGCCGAACCCGCAGCCCTGCTCGAGAGCCTGCGCCAGGAGTCCGCCGACCTGCAGGCGGTGATCGACGCTAATGCGGCGCGCATGGCGGAACTCGAAGACGAGAACAAATCGCACATGAACCGGGCGGCCCGATACGAATACAGTTTGCCTTACAGCTGGGTCGGCGGTGCCATCATTATCTGCCTGCTTGCCGGGTTTTTGCTGGGGCTTTGGTGGATCGATCGCCAGAGTCGCAGGCGCCACGGTGGAATCCGGGTTTATTAATGAACTAAAAGGACGAAGCTAGGCGGCTTCGGTAAAGTCGTCCGAACAGCCGACCCGAACGGGCAGCTGCGAATTGTCGAACAGCGAATTGATGTCATCCTGCGTGCGCGCATTACGCGTCTGCTCGATCTGGGAATCGGTAATGTGGGGCGCAAATAATTGCACGAAATCCAGCATATAACGCCGTAGCACTGCATCTTTGCGAAATCCGATCCAGGTCGTACTGCGCGGGAACAAGCCCTCGGCGTCGACCGCGGTCAGGTCCTTTTTGTCATCGCAGTCCTCGGCCATGCTAGCCACGATACCTACTCCGAGCCCCATGCGAACATAGGTCTTAATTACGTCCGCATCGCGCGCCGTGAAGACAACATCCGGTTCCAGACCCTCGTCGGCAAATGCGCGCTTGAGCGATGATTGTCCGCCGAAACTAAAGACGTATGTGACCAGCGGGAACTTTGCAAGATCGTGCAAACTCGCCTTGCCATCAAGCTTCGTAAGTTCATGACCTTTCGGCACGATGATTTTTCGATCCCAGTGGTAGCTCGGCACGAGCAGGAGATTGCTGAACAGCTCACGTGAGCCGGTCGCGATGGCGAAATCGATTTCATTCGCCGCCACCATGTCGGCGATTTGCTCGGACGTGCCCTGATGCATGTTCAGGCCGACCTTCGGATAGCGGACCCTGAATTTCCGAATAACATCGGGCAACACGTATCGTGCCTGTGTATGCGTTGTTGCGATCGACAACGTGCCTTCTTCTTCGTGGTAATAGTCCGATGCCAGGCTGCGAATGTTGTCGACTTCCTGCATGATCAAGCGCGCCCTGTCGATAACCTGATCGCCGGCCGCCGTCACCCCGCCCAGGCTTTTGCCTTTGCGCGTGAACAATTGTAGCCCGAGTTCCTCTTCGAGAAGTTTCAACTGTTTGCTTACCCCGGGCTGCGATGTATACAGGCGCTCTGCAGCGGCTGTAATGTTCAGCCCGTTATCGACAATCGCAAGCATGTACTTGAGTTGTTGTAGTTTCATCGAAAAAGAAAAGCCCCCGCGACTTTCATGTTATGACCGCAGATGCGCCGGTTCGTTTCGGAAAACATCGCAAATAACCCATCGGTCTATATCCGGTATATTTCCTCGGTTTCCTGCGCCTTTATGCGCATATTTCGCGCCGCAGCTATTTCCTATATAACACAGAGTTATAAGGGCTGAAACAAGCTGTTTTTCGTGCCTTGACCCGGCTGGCGGGCGAATCCCGGGAGCAGGAGTCGATTCCCCCGCAGAATCGGCCGTACACACTGCTACAATTAACGGAACAGCCAAGAATCAATAAAAAGGACGAAGCGATGATTTACGACAATATCCTTCAGACCATTGGCAACACCCCGGTTGTACGCGTGAATCACATGGCGCCGAAGAACGTCGAGGTGTACGTCAAGGTTGAGTCATTCAATCCTCTTGCGTCGGTCAAGGACCGCCTGGCCTTTGCGATTATCAACGACGCAAAGCAAAAAGGAACGCTCAAACCCGGGCAGACCGTGGTTGAGGCGACATCCGGCAATACAGGCATTGCGCTGGCGATGGTATGCGCTGCGACAGGCCACCCGTTTGTCGCAACGATGGCTGATTCGTTCTCGATCGAGCGTCGAAAAATCATGCGCGGCCTTGGTGCCAAGGTTATCCTGACGCCAGCGGCCGAGCGCGGCACGGGAATGGTCAAGCGGGCCGAAGAGCTCGCCGAGAAACATGACTGGTTCCTGGCACGCCAGTTCGAAAACCCCGCGAACCCGGATTACCACGCGAGTACCACGGGCCCGGAGATTCTCAGCGATTTCGCGAACCGCCGCCTCGACTACTGGGTCACAGGCTACGGCACGGGCGGCACCATGTCGGGTGCCGGTCGGACAATCAAGGCTGCGCGGCCGGATGTGCAGATCGTAGCAACAGAGCCGGAGGGTGCGACATTGCTTGCCGGCAGCGCATGGAGCCCGCATAAAATTCAGGGCTGGACGCCTGACTTTATTCCGGATGTGCTCGATCGTGAGATCTACGACGATCTGCGCAGCGTCAGCGATGACAGGGCGATTGCCGTGGCGCGCGAGCTTGCGGCGAAGGAGGGAATCTTTGCGGGTATCTCATCGGGTGCGACGCTCGCGACAGCGCTGGAAATCGCTGAAAGTGCCGACGACGACGCGGTTATCCTCGCGATGCTGCCGGATACCGGGGAACGATATCTGTCGACACCACTCTTCGAGGGCGTTAACGAGGGTTCCGATGACGACTGGCTGGAGTCGCTCGGCTAGGATTGCCCGACGATGACCGCTCGACCAGGATAGCCCCAGGTAACTGATCGACAGTGTCACGTGAGACTTCCATCACAGCGCCCGGAAACGGGCGCTGGCATGGTTGAGCATTGATTGCAGCACCGCGGAGCCCGCAGTGTCAGCAGACGTGCGCAGCCTCAACACCGGTAAAAATATTGGCAAGGCAAAAGGCCTTCTGCACTCGCTCGTGCCGAGGGCGCAATGTTTTTGTTTTTACGATACGAATCGTGCCTGCATCTGGTCGAGCGACGGCGCGGACGACTACGAGACCGACAACTTCGTGGCAGGTCTGCCAACGGATATTTTTGCAGCTTGTGAAGGCGACGCGCAGTATGTGCGCCGAACGCTCAAGTCCGGTCGTACGCTGCTCGTATTGCCTGTTCAGGGTGACGAAGGCAGCGACCTCGGCGTACTTGCGGTCGTGTTTTCCCGCAACGCGGGCAAATCATCCTGGTTCAACCCGAGCATGCTTTACGGCGTGCTCGCGCCGGCGGTCGACGTCATCGGTGCAGCGTTGCATGTAAATCGTGAGGCTGAGCGCAGTAACGAACTCGCCGAAGAACTCCGGAAGGAACTGACAATCGTCTATGAAGTGGACGAGAAGATACACGGCACGTCACCAAGTCATGCCGGACTGGCGCAACTCATCGGCCAAAGCGGTCGTTTCCTGAACATAGCGTACAGTGTGTTATTGATTCCATCGAAGCGAATCCGCGTCAGCGCAACACACTCGAGCTGGAAAAATGTCAACCGAAAAGTACTCGATCGCTACCTGATCGAACAGTTGCTGCCGAAAGTCGAAGGCAAGCGCTCCCCGGTGGTGTTTGAAATGCCAGCCGTCGAGGGGTCCACGGTCGCCGATAAAGGCTACCAAACTCTGATCAGCCCGTTAACCGACGGGGCTGGCAATGTAGAGGGTATTCTCGCCCAACTGGGGCGCGTGAACGGGCAGCCATTCGAAAAAACACATCGCCGTTTCATGTCGCACATCGTGCGTAAGGTGGAATACGTCATTGAGCAATCATTCGACGCAATGACAGGTCTCATGAACCGCGCGGGCTTCGAAGCGCAGTTGCACGAGTCCTGGAAGTCGATGCAGGCAGACAACGAAACTCATCAGCTTATCTACCTTGATCTGGACAACCTGCAGCTCGTAAACGACACTTTCGGTCGAAAAGCGGGCGACGAGGTCATCATTCGTTTTGCGCGCATGCTCGAGGAAGACCTGCCAAAAAGCGCGGTAGTTTCGCGGCTGACCGGCGATGATTTCTGCATCTTGCTGACCGACGCTGATGACGACACGGCGATGAAGTTCGCGCGCGACGTACGCAAGAAAGGCGAGGCGCTGCGCTACCTGGAAGGCGACAAGTCTCTGCAGGTTTCGATCAGCATCGGTATCGCACGTTTTGATCTGGAATCGGGTGATGAGGGCCAGGCGCTGACGACGGCGCGCATGGCCTGGGAATCCGCGAAGGATCATGGCCGTGACCGTATCGAGGTCTATGACCGGTCCAATACGAGCATCATTCAGCGCCACGACGATATGCAGTTGATCGCGCAGATTCAGCAGGCGCTCGATAGTGACGAGTTTGATTTGCTGGCTCAGCCAATTGCGGCGCTGAATTCCGGCGACGACCGGCCACGCTTCGAGATCTTGTTGCGCATGAGGAACAACGAAGGCAGTGCGGTTTCAACGAGCGCATTTTTCTCGGCGGCAGAACGCTACTACATGATGCCGCAGATCGATCGTTGGGTGGTTGGCGAGACGTTTGCCAAGCTGAGCCAAAACGTGGACATCGTTAAAAATCGGAAAGCAATTTTTTCGATCAATTTGTCCGGCCAGTCTCTGGGCGACGACGACATCCTCGAGTTTATCGAGGATGAAATACGAGATTCAGGGGTTCCTGCCGAATCGATTGGTTTCGAGGTCACCGAATCGGCAGCTGTGACAAACCTGGTGAAAGCACAGAATTTCATAGATGTGCTGCACGATCGCGGTTGCCACATCTCTCTGGATGATTTCGGTTCAGGACTAAGCTCTTTTGCGTATCTGAAGAATTTCCGCGTCAATACGCTCAAGATCGACGGTGGTTTTATTCGCGATATCACGGACAACCGAATCTCCGAATCCATGGTGGCTGCAATTACGCAGGTTGCCAAGGTCATGGAGCTGGACACCGTGGCGGAGTATGTCGAGAACGGCAAGACCCGCGAACTGATCAAAAAGCTTGGTGTGGATTTCGCACAAGGACATGTGATTGGTAAACCAGAGCCGCTGGACGAGGTACTTGCCGGTCTGACAGAACTGGAGACTTCAACAGGCTGATACATCGCACACCGGATTTTTCGCTAGACTGCCAGCAATGGAGCGGTCGAGAACCACGAAAAACGCGATTGAGGCCCTGCCCGGGGATTTGCGATCTCCGGTCTCGCGCTGGTTCGAACGTCTGTCAGACTGGCAAGAGGCACCGCCTGCCGCGGTACTTCAAAATCTGGCTCGCCTCGTGGCTTGCAGCGAATTTGCTGCCAACACACTGTTTCGCTTCTGGTCAGAGCTTGGCGATCGCCTGAGCGAATTTGACCGCGCCATCGAACTCGCGCCCCTGCAAGATTTTGCGACTGACATCAGCGAGTCGGATGCCCCGGTGGAAGATATCAAGGCCGCGCTACGGCGGCGCCGAAATCTTCGCTTCTTGCACATCTTGTGGCGAGAGGTAGCCGGCATTGCCGATTTGGAGGAAACGCTGATCGCACTGTCCGACACCGCCGACCAGTTATTGCGTGCGGCGACAGGCTTCGCCCGGCGGCGGATGCTCGATCGATTTGGCGTCGTGCGAGATGCCGACGGCGAGCCGGTTCCGATGGTCGTTATCGGCATGGGCAAGCTCGGCGGGCGGGAGCTCAATTTCTCTTCCGATATCGACCTTATTTTTTCGTATTCCGCCGACGGACAAAGCGACGGGCGCAAATCTTTGCACGCACAGGATTATTTCGGCCGCCTGTCCCGGCAGGTCGTGCAATTGCTGGACGACGTTACGGCTGACGGCTTCGTTTTTCGCACTGACACGCGATTGCGGCCCTTCGGGGAGAGTGGTCCGCCCGTTGTCAGTTTCGCAGCACTTGAGTCTTACCTGTTGCAGCATGGTCGGGACTGGGAGCGGTACGCCTACGTCAAGGCGAGCATTGTTGGAGAGCAACCGACGGCGGCGGTTGCCGATGAGCTTTTCGATGAGTTGGTCGCTCCTTTCGTCTATCGTCGCTACCTCGACTACGGCGTTTTCGAATCACTTCGTGAGATGCACGCGATGATCTCGGCGGAGGTGAGGCGGCGGGACTTTGCCGACAACATAAAGCTTGGCCCCGGCGGCATTCGCGAGATTGAGTTTATCGTGCAGTCCTTGCAACTCGTGCGCGGCGGCGGCAGGCCCGAGCTCCGCAGTCCGTCACTGTTGCGTGTGCTGCCATTGCTCGTCGATGGTCGCGGCATCAGCAGCGAGGTAGCCAGGTCACTCGCCGAGGCCTATCGATTCCTGCGACGGCTTGAGAACTTCATGCAGGCGATTCGCGACCAGCAAACGCATAATTTGCCTGGCAACACCGTAGATCGCGAACGGCTGAGGTTTGCAATGGGGTTCGAAGACTGGGAGCAGCTGGTCACCGCACTCGATGGCCACCGTTCAGTCGTGACAGGGCAATTCGAAAAGATCGCCTTTCGCGGCGCGGATCGCGACGTGGATGACCCACGGCGAAGAGGTCTCGGCGAGCTTTGGGAGGCGCGCGTATCGGGCGAGGATTGGCGACAAGCGCTTGCCGAATACGGGATTGGCGATGCGGAGGAAATCGCCGGACATATTGTCGCGTTTCAGGGCGCCCCCGCGACGCGCAAGGTCGATTCCAGGGCCGGCGAAAGGCTGCAACAATTCATACCGCGTTTGTTGATGTTGGCAAAGGACCGGCGGCGGCCCGCCGCGGCCGTCAGGCGCTGCCTGTCAGTTATTGAGAAAATCCTGAGGCGCAGCGCCTACCTCGCGTTGCTGAATGAGAACAGGCTTGCAGCGGAACGCCTGGTTGGGATTTGCGAGCGCAGCGCTTATATCGCAGGCGAAATTGCGCGTTTCCCGGTTCTGCTCGACGAATTGCTTGACCCGCGTGTTCTGACCGGGGCGATCAGCAAAACGGAGCTTCAGACCGAGCTTGCCGAGCGCGTGCGAAGGAGCGGCGAGCAAGACAGCGAGGGCCGCATGGATGAGCTGGCGCAATTCCAGCGCGCAACGATGTTTCGCATTGCGGTGGCCGATTTCAATGGCGACTTACCGATCATGAAAGTCAGCGACAGCCTGACGTTTCTGGCGGAGGTTGTCCTCGAAGAGGCGCTCGCGTCGGCATGGCACGATCTTGTTGAAAAGCATGGTGTTCCGACCTACCGGGTCGACGATCAAATCCGAACAGCCGGATTCGGAGTTGTTGCCTATGGCAAGCTGGGTGGCCTTGAGCTGTCCTATAGCTCCGACCTCGATATCGTTTTCCTGCATGACTCGAAAGGCACTACGCAGACGACGAACGGCGACAAGCCGCTCGATAACGCGATTTTTTTCTCAAGGCTGGTGCGCCGGCTGGTGCACTTTTTGACAACGCTCACCAAGTCAGGCGTGTTGTACCAGATAGATACGCGCCTTCGGCCGAGTGGTCGCAAGGGCCTGCTGGTGACCAGCACCGATGCGTTCGAACGCTACCAGGAGGAAAATGCCTGGACGTGGGAGCACCAGGCGTTGCTGCGGGCACGTGCGGTCGCCGGCAGTGAAATAGTTGGTCGGGAGTTCGAACGCATACGCGCCGAAACGCTCAGGAGCCCGGTTCGCCTCGACAAGCTACGCGACGATGTTCTGGCGATGCGCGCACGCATGCGCAAGGAACTTGATCGCAGCAATGCGACGAGGTTTGATCTTAAACAGGGACGAGGCGGTATTGGTGATATTGAGTTTCTGGTTCAGTATCTCGTGCTGCGGCATGCGAGTGAGCACGCTGCGGTTATCGAATTCCCGGATAACATTCGCCAGCTGGACGCGCTCGTCGCGTGTGGGGAGGTAGCGCAACACGATGCGACGGACTTGCAGGAGGCCTATCGGCGATACCGGCTGCGCCAGCATCACCTGGTTCTCAACAACGAGCCGCCGCTCGTCGGCGCGGACCAGTTCGAAGATGAGCGCGACAGAGTGTCGCGTGCCTGGGACGACTACTTCGGGCCGTAGCGGGTCGTCGGGAGCGGCGACCGAAGCATGGCCCCGGGCAGGAGGCTGTGCGTATAATTCGGGCTGGACTCAATCAGCGGGGAACGGCGTGATAGCCAGAGCAGGAACGATCGATCAGAATCTGATCCCGGCAAACGCACAACACCGGTACCGGGCCCGGACATCGGACCTGCCGTTGTCCTGCCCGATGCCCGGGATGTACCTCTGGAATTCGCATCCCAGGGTTTTCCTCCCGATTGAGGAGACTGGCGAGGCGAAGTGCCCGTATTGCGGTGCACAATATCTCCTGAGCGACGACGCGTAGCACATTCGCTAATGCATATTGTTACCGGCGGTGCCGGCTTCATCGGCAGCAATCTCGTTCGCTACCTCGTGCAGCGGGGTCACGACGACGTCGTTGTTGTCGATGATCTCAGTGATGGTCACAAGTTCTCCAATATTGCCGACCTCGCCATCGCGGACTACCTGGATAAGGACGATTTTCTGGACAGGCTGACTGGCCGATCTTTCGCGTCGGACATCAAGGCCGTTTTGCATCAGGGCGCTTGCTCGGAGACTACCGAGTGGGATGGCCGATTCATGATGAAGAACAACTACAGCTACTCCCAGGCGTTGCTGCACCATTGCCTCGAGAACCGTATTCGGTATTGCTATGCATCGTCGGCCGCGGTGTACGGAGCATCAGAGACTTTCGTTGAACACACCGATCACGAGAAGCCGCTAAACGTTTACGGTTACTCGAAGCTGCAGTTTGATCGCTACGTGCGGCGCGTTGCTGCGAGTCCCGGGAGCCAGGTCGTCGGCCTTCGCTACTTCAACGTTTATGGTCCTCGCGAGCAGCACAAAGGCACGATGGCAAGCGTCGCGTTTCATTTCCATGGGCAGCTTTGCGAGTACGATGAGGCGCGCCTTTTCGAAGGCTCGGGCGGCTACGGCGCCGGCGAGCAACTGCGAGATTTCGTTTATGTCGACGATGTTTGCGCGGTTAATGGCTGGTTCCTCGAACATCCGGAGGCATCGGGCATCTTCAACTGTGGCTCGGGCAAGGCGCAGTCGTTCAACGACGTCGCCAATGCCGTAATCGACTGGCACGGCAAAGGCAAAATTCGCTACATACCTTTCCCGGATCACCTCAAGGGTGCCTACCAGAGCTTCACCCAGGCTGACCTGACGCAGCTTCGCGCGATCGGCTGCGACGTGGCGTTTCGAGGCGTCGAGGCCGGCGTAAAGTGCTACCTCGACGAAATTGCCGGCTAACAAGGTGGCCGACGGCGCGATACTGATTGTCGGTCCGTCCTGGATCGGCGACATGGTCATGGCTCAGTCCCTGCTCAAGATTCTGAAAAAGCAAGAGCCGGAGCGGGCAATCGATATGCTTGCGCCAGTATGGTCCCTGCCCGTTGTTGCACGGATGCCCGAGGTTCGCAGGGCCATTGAGGCTGAAACGGGCCATGGTGAGCTTGGCATCGCCAAGCGCCTCCGGATCGGGCTTGAACTGCGCGGCCGCTACGATCGCGCGATTGTCCTGACGCGATCGCTGAAGGCTGCGCTGGTGCCCTGGTTTGCCCGCATAAAAACCCGCACCGGATTTCGTGGCGAGACCCGCTTCATGTTGATTAACGACATGCGCCCGTTCGATCACGATGTTCTGGATCAGACCGTAAAGCGCTTCATTGCGCTCGGCCTGAGCCGGCACTCGGCCTTGCCGCCTGCGCCGTTTCCGACACTTCGGGTATCCGGGAAAAATCAGCAAGCTGTGATGAACAAGCTCGGGATCGGATCCGGCAGGCCGGTTGTCGCCTTGATGCCGGGCGCGGAGTACGGGCCAGCGAAGTGCTGGCCGCTCGAGAATTTTTCGAAACTTGCAAACCGGGTTGCTGCGGAAGGCTACGATGTCTGGATTCTGGGGTCGACGAAAGACGAAGCCGCCGGGCAAATCATCGCGGGCGAAAGCCCGGCACGCAATTTGTGTGGCAAGACGTCGCTCGGGGATGTCATCGATCTACTCGGATATGCAGAGCAAGCCGTCAGCAACGACTCCGGACTGTTGCACATCGCTGCCGCTGTGGGCGCTTTTACTCACGCGATTTACGGGTCTTCATCGCCGCAGCTTACACCGCCGCTTACCGGCAATCGAAAAATTCACTTCCTCAACCTGGAATGCAGTCCATGCTTTGAGCGTGAGTGCCCGCTAGGTCATTTGCGCTGCCTGAAAGGGATCAGTGCGGGAGCGGTACACGAAGCGATTCGGCTTGCGAAAACCGCTGCTACTTGTTGAAAAAAGCGTCCATTTTCTCGATAACGTCTGCGACCTGGATAAGACTCATCGCGTTCTCGTTTCGGACACGCTGGCCCCATCTAAGCTGCTCCACGGTCTTGCCCATGTATTTTTGCAATGCTTCGGGATAGCGATTGACCGTCAACATCCGGGAGACGTAAGGCCCGGTTCGCGCAGGGTTCGTGCTCGCATACAGGCCGATGACCGGCGTGCCGGCCGCCGTCGCCATGTGCGCGGGACCGGAGTCGGGGCATAATACGATATCGGCCGCCGCAAACAGGGCGACCGACTGTTTGAGCGTCGTTTTGCCGATCAAATTCACGATAGCGAGGCTGCTGCTCGCTGTTATCACATCGCCGTATTCCCGCTCAAGGCGGGTAGCGCCGCCCGTCAGAATGACACGACAACCGTATTTCGTTTGGACATAGTCGGCGACGACGGCATAGTTTTCCACCGGCCAGTTGCGGTAGTTGCGGCTTCGTTGACTGCTACACGGGCTGATGATCAGCGTTGGATACTTGCATTGCCTCGCGGCAAAAGACCGGTCCGCGTCGCTGGTCGGAATATCCCAACGGATCGCCGTCGGTTTGGCACCGATATATCGGGCGAAACCCATCATCGCGTCAAGCGCATGTTCCTTCGGTACAGGCGCAATTCGCCGGTTCGTAAACAGCCACTGAAAGTCGCGCGCTCGTCGCCAGTCGAAGCCGAGCCGCACAGGCGCAGGAATCATTCTGCAAAGGCCATTGGCGCGCATCGATGCATGCATGCACAGTGCAACATCAAATCGCTTCCCGGCCAGGGCAGATTTTACATCGGCATAGGCCGCACGCCCTTTCGATTTATCGAAGATGATAAACTCGACGCCCGTGACGTTCGCCATCAAAAGACTTTCCGTCTTGCCGATGATCCAGGTGATACGCGCGTCGGGCCAGTTGTCCTGCAAGTTGCGAACAACGGCAAGCGCATGGCATGTATCGCCGATCGCCGAGAGACGAACGATACAAATGTCTTCAGGCGGAGAGTTGAAGTGAGACAAGTCGATACAAAGGGACGGATCCGTTGACCGAAACCGTCGAAAAGACGCTGACTGGCGCCATCCTATACGATAAGGCCATCATCAACCAGATAACGGAGGATCACTTTACGGCGAACGGTTGGCGGCACTCCGAGGTACTCACCGGGAAGCTTGGCTCCGGCGGACGCGGAAATACGATGTTTGTCGGTAATGTGCCACGCCAGTTTGTGCTGCGCCATTTCAGGCGTGGGGGCCTGATCGGCAAGTTTGTTCGCGAGCACTATTTCTGGAGAAGCGAGGAAAAAACGCGCTCATTTGCCGAGTGGCGTATTCTCGCGAAGATGGCCGAACATGATCTGCGCGTGCCGCGACCGGCTGCCGCTCGTTACATTCACTTTGGCACGTTCTATACGGCAGACATCATCACGGTACGCATACCGGGCGTCCGGCCCTTGTCCGAAGTCATCGCCGAAGCACCTCAGGATGCGGCCTTCTGGGCCTCCGTCGGTGCGGCGATTCATCACTTCCACGATGTCGGTGTCTACCACGCGGATATGAACGCCTACAATCTGCAGATTGACGAGGATGGCAAGCTGTGGATGCTTGATTTCGATCGCGGTCGCCTTATGCAACCGGGGTCGTGGCAACAACAGACACTCAACAGACTGCATCGATCACTGCAAAAGATTCGGACGCTGGACCCGAAAATTCATTTTTGCGCAGCGCAATGGGCGGCGTTACTTGAGGGTTATTTCAGCGCGTCGAGATCGGCGTAGTAGTCCGGATATCCGTCGGGAAGGTTCTTGAATTTGCGATGAAGCCAGAGGTATTGCTCCGGGCAACTTCGGATGTGTTGCTCAAGTGCATGCACGTACTTGCGAGTGTCCTCGACATTGTCATCGCCAGGAAAGTTGTCGAGTGGCGGATGAATTTGAAATACGTAGCTACCGTCAGGTAGTCGGCGTGGGAAAAACGGTATGGCAACAGCGTCACCGAGCCGCGCTAGTGTGGACGTCGCGGTTGTGTGCATGGATGGCACACCAAAAAAATCGATGACCACGGCGCCTTTGCGATTATAGCTTTGATCCGGCGCATACCAGACCGGCCGTCCCTTGCGCAGATTTCGGATCATTTTCTTGATATCGCGTTTTTCGATAGTATCGTCCGCCGAACGCTCACGACCCGTGCGCTGAAGCTCCGTAACGAACTCGCTGCGGTTTTTGCGATAGACCGCGTCGAAAGGTGGGCAGTTTAGTGCGAGAACCCGACCCATTATCTCCAGTGTCGTGAAGTGCGCGCTAAGCAAGATGACGCCCTTGCCGCTGTCGATGGCGGCATTCAGATGCTCAACGCCCTCAAGGCGGCCCAGCCTCATATGCTCTTTGTCGGACCCCCATCGGCCGAGGCCCATTTCAATGACCGACATGCCCAGTGCGAGAAAGTGCTCCCTGGCCATCGTGTCGCGTTCGGACGGGGTCAGCTCGGGGAAACAAAGTTCGATGTTGCGCCGCACGATGGCCCTGCGTGAACCGGCAGCCGCGTGTGCGAGGCGTCCAATCATGCGTCCGATTCGCATCGACAATGAATGTGGCAGCATGCAGATGAGGCGTAGAATGCCCATGCCTAACCAGGTCGGCCAGTAGCGCGGCGTCCAGAAAGCCAACAACGATTTTCGCTTACTGCTCACAGTGTCGCGAGCTTATGAAGTGTCGGGACCGTAGTCCAGTGGCAAGCTATTCTTCGGAGATACCGTCGATGTCTGCGTCGTCGCCGGCCGGTACCTCATCGTCTGTGGCGACGGCGCCGACGGTCGCCTCAGTCGGCGCTTCGTCGGTTTGAATTCCAACGTGAAAAGCGGCGAAACCAGGCATGACGACCTGGTTGCGAGCCATGCCGATAATTCGTCCCGAGTACGGTGCGCGCAGTTCGACGCGTACGTTGTTCATCGGGTCCGTGATTGTGCCCAGCATATCGCCCTTGCGCACGCTGCTGCCGAGGCTGACATCGGAAAACAGGATGCCGCCGGAGTTCGCGCGTACCCATGTTGAGCGGTAATAGACCGGTTCGGGGTTACCCCACAAGCGGGTCTTGCGCATCATGCCGAGCGAGCCAATCAAGGTTCTGATGCCCTTCACGCCGTGTTTAACTTCGGTCAGCTCAAGCTGTAACGGACCACCCGCTTCGAGAGTCAGCGTCGGAATTCCCGCTTGAGTCGCGGCGTACCGCAGGGTGCCGGCACCTGGTGTGCTATGCAGGATGACCGTCGCAGCAAAACCCTGAGTCAATGTAAGCACATCGGGGTCCCTGAGGTCCGCGCGAATCTGGGGCAGGTTGGATCGCTCGAACGAGCCCGTGTGCAGGTCAACCAGGGCGTCGCAATGGACAACGATATTTTGGAAGAACGAATAGGCGATGCGCGCGGCTGCGCTGCCGTTCGGGTTGCCCGGGAAGTAGCGATTCAGGTCGCGCCGATCGGGAAGGTAGCGGGTCCCGCGACGAAAACCCTGTACGTTGACAATCGGGACGCCGATGATCGCCCCGGAAAGCTTGTCCGGCGAAATGTCGTGCATGACCCTTCGGACTATCTCGATACCGTTGAGTTCGTCGCCATGTATTGCCGCGGTCAGGCACAGGGTGGGACCAGGCTGCTCGCCGTTGACGACGAGAACCGGTGTTGAGACCGGGACGCCTTCGAATAATTTGGTCGCGGTCCAGCTGAGTCGCTGCGATGTGCCGGCGGGCACCTCTGCGTCCAGCAAGACAAGCGGCCCCGCAGCATGACCGGCGATTTCGACGGCGTCCGCGAGTGGAACTTCGCCAGCCGGGGCGATTCCCGCAGCCAGGGGCAGGAATAGTCCGGCCAGGGACCGGATATAAGCAGCTTGTCGTTGAATATCGGTTATGGTTTTAATGGCTTCGGCCCAATCGTGAAAATTCGCGGCATTTGCCGAGACCGGCAAAGCTCTTTAGCATTAAGAAAGTACGGCAAATACCGCCATTTTTCTGTGAACCAATCAATCATTTGCGATTCGAATCTGAACTAGTCTATATGACCAGAGAAAAACCTTGTTTATTACTGATATTTATCGTCCTGCTCGGCTCGGCGCCAATCGCTCGGGCGGCGAACGAGATCTTCCCGCAGCCACCTGAACTTCAGGCGGACGTTGATTTCTGGGTATCGATATTCACGCGCTATGACAGCGACGAAGGCGTATTGCACGACAATCGTCACCTTGGTGTTGTCTATGATCGAATTGCGATGCCATCGAAGCTGTCACGGCGCGAAAAGCAGCGGCGAGTTGGCGAGCGTCGCAAGCAACTGCAGACGACATTGCGATCGCTGGCCGCAGGCAAGCGCGACAAGCTAAGCGCCGAAGAAGCCCGGGTTCTCGCACTATGGCCCGACGGGGTCAGTAACGGATCGCTGAAGGCTGCCGTCGGTCGCATCCGTTATCAACAGGGATTGTCAGATCGCTTCCGCGCGGGACTGGCACGTTCCGGCCGTTGGCGAAGCTACATCGATACAGAGTTTTCCGCGCTGGGCGTGCCGACAGAACTGGCCGCGCTGCCACATGTAGAATCTTCCTACAACCCGGACGCCCAATCGCATGTCGGTGCCTCCGGCATTTGGCAATTCACGCGCAGCACGGCGCGACGATATATGCGCGTCGACCACGTAATTGACGACCGCAACGATCCGTTCGTTGCAACACGCGGTGCCGGAAAGCTGCTGGCTCACAACTATTCGATCACCGGCAACTGGCCGATGGCGATCACGGCCTACAATCACGGACTCGCAGGGGTACGTCGCGCAATGCGGCAGTACGGGGACACGAACTACGTCGATATTCTGCGCAAGTACCGCAGCCGAACATTTGGTTTTGCGTCGCGAAATTTCTATCTGGCGTTTCTCGCGGCAAAGGAAGTCGACCAGAATCCGGATAAGTACTTTCCCGGGGTAACCCGCGAGCAGCCGACCCGGTACGCCGAGGCGGTGCTTGGGCGATATTTGCCCGCCAGCGAATTGAGTGCGGCGCTCGGCGTTACGCCGGCACAATTGGCCCGATACAACCGCTCGTTGCAGCCAACGGTCTGGCAGGGAAGCAAACACCTGCCAAAAGGCTTCAGTGTTCGTGTTCCGGCGTCGATCATCAATGCACCAATCGAGGAACTACTGGCTGCCGTTCCAGACGATCGCTGGGCGCACGAACAATTGCCTGACTTGTTTCACACCATCGCGCGAGGCGACACGCTGTCGCAGATCGCCGCGACCTACAAGACACGCGTCTCCACATTGGTCGCGCTGAACAATCTTGGCAGCCGACATCGTATTCGCGCCGGTCAGCGCCTGCGATTGCCTGCGGCCGGTCCGGCACCATCGGCAGAACCACCTTCGGCAACACGTGCCGTGGCCGTTGAAGTAGTCGCCGTCGCGACAGTCCGAGAATTGCCTGCAGAAGAATTGCCTGCAGAAGGGGCGACACCCACGGTTCTTGTGGGCGACCTCGCTGCCAGCCTGTTTGGTACGCTGCAGACGGCATTGTTGTCCGATCCGAGTGACTACAGCGTCGCGAATAACCTTACGATCGAGGTGCAGCCACTGGAGACGCTGGGACACTTTGCGGACTGGCTGGGCATACGCACGCAGCGTCTGCGCGACATCAACGGCCTTGCTTTTCGCACGCCGCTCGCTGTGGGTCAGCGCATCAAGCTTGAGTTTGCCGATATCGATATCGATACCTTCGAGAACCGACGCATTGCCTACCACCGCGGCGAGCAGGACGGATATTTCCGCGAACACATGATCACGGGCGTCACCGAACATGTGATCAAGCGAGGCGAATCGATCTGGATTCTGGCGTTACGCCGATACAACGTGCCCATCTGGCTGTTCCGGCAGTACAACCCGGGTCTTGATCTGCACAAAGTCCAGCCCGGAATTACAGTGCGCTTTCCGATACTGGCCAGTAACGTGCAGTCTTGATGCTCGCAAGAGCGAAAATCGTCGTATTGCGCCTGTTACCTGTGTTACTGCTGGTGCTGGCCGTGGCGGCATGGTTCAGCGATGTGCAGGAGGGTGGCCGATTCGTGCTGCGTAACCTGGTGCCGCCTCTGATAGTCGTTATTCTGTCGGCTCTGACGCTTGTTCGCGGCGGCGGATTGTGGACGGGCTCAGGCTGGCGTATGCCGTTGGGCACGCTGGGTTTTGCGATCCCGGCTATTGGGCTGGCGGCGTACCTGCACTACGCTTTCTCGGTAAATCTCGACGGTATGTTTGATCAGGGCTCGGGTCAGCTTTTTCGCTTCCTGCCAATTTATACCGCCGGCGCCGGCGGCATCGGCTTCGCTATCGGCTGGCTCATAGGCCGTAACATCTGATGTGACACAGGCCTTTTTTCTACAGCGGCAATTTTGCTAGTCTGAACAGATCGGGAGCGACGATTCTTTATGAGCAATCACTGGAAACTGACTACGCACGGAGTTGTTCTTGCGGGCCTGTTCAGCATCTGCTGGCCGGTATCTGTGCGCGCCGGCGAGTTTCCCGAGGCTGACCGGGTGGTTGTCGAGAAGATGGCGCGCAAGCTGCACCTGATGCAAAACGGCAAGCCATTTCGCACCTTCGATATTGCACTCGGTATTCGCCCCGACGGCGACAAGAAGGAGGAGGGTGATTTTCGTACGCCCGAGGGTAGTTATCTTCTTGACCAGCGAAATCCGCAAAGCGAGTTTTTTCTGTCTATTCATATTTCCTACCCGAATCCGCAGGACCGTCGGGAAGCGAAGCTGGGCGGCATCCAACCGGGCGGCGCGATCATGATTCACGGACAGCCGAACGTGCCAACGAAATCAGAAGTTTATTATCAGACTCAGGACTGGACGAATGGCTGCATTGCGGTATCGAATTCCGACATGATCGATATCTGGCTCATGACAGGCGAGAACACGCTAATTGAAATTCGCCCCTGACAAGGCTCAATCAATGAACCATCAATCCGCCGAGGTTGAAACCATCGATGCGGAGGTGTGGCCCGAAGGCAGCCTCGAAGTTCTCTCGCAGATTGAAGTTGATTTACTTCGATCCAGCGGCGAGGGTGGTCTGTACCCTTTATTAAGGCGTTGTATTCTTGCCGTGCTGAACCCGGGTATCGAGTCCGACGACGTACGGTCCGTTTCGGAGCGCTACAGATCATTTGAAGTCGCATTCTTGCAGAAGGATCGCGGGCTGAAGGTATCGCTGATCGGTGCGCCACCACATGCGTTCGTCGACGGCAGGATGATTCGTGGCACACGTGAATTGCTGTTCGCCGTATTGCGGGACATAGTCTATACGAGAAACGAAATTGTCGGCGATGAGCGATTCGACCTGGATTCGTCAGAAGGCACGACGAATGCCGTATTCCATATCGTACGCAATGCGCGACTATTAGTCTTGCCGGCGGATGCGAACCTCGTTGTTTGCTGGGGAGGACATGCGATTGCCCGGAATGAGTATGACTACACCAAGCTCGTGGGATACGAGCTGGGTTTGCGCGGACTGAACGTTTGTACCGGCTGCGGCCCGGGCGCGATGAAGGGTCCGATGAAAGGTGCGACTATCGGTCATGCCAAGCAGCGCATCCACGACGGTCGCTACATTGGAATTACAGAACCAGGCATTATTGCGGCGGAATCTCCGAATCCGATCGTGAATTCGCTTGTGATAATGCCGGATATGGAAAAGCGGCTGGAGGCTTTTGTTCGGGTCGGTCACGGCATCATTGTATTTCCGGGCGGCGTCGGCACAACCGAGGAGATTCTCTATCTGCTTGGCGTACTGTTGCATCCTGATAACAAGGATATGCCGCTGCCAATGATTATGACGGGGCCGGAATCGGCGGAACCCTACTTCCGGCAAATTGACGAATTTGTAGGCGCCACCCTGGGTGAGGAGGCGCAAAGCCGCTACGAGATTATCATCGGCGACCCAACGACCGTTGCGCAGTCTATGAATCAGGCACTGGTCAATGTGCGTGAGTTTCGTCAGCGGCACGGAGATGCCTATTATTTCAACTGGCGCCTGGTTATCGATCGTGAATTTCAACGCCCGTTCAAAGCAACTCACGAGTCGATGGCAGCCCTGAATCTCAGCGAGGATTTGCCGACGCACAAGCTCGCGGCCAACCTGCGCCGCGTTTTTTCCGGCATCGTGTCCGGCAATGTACACGAGCACACACTGTCCGAGATCGAACAGCACGGCCCGTTTGACATCAATGGCTCCGGACGCATCATGACGTTGCTCGACAAACTGCTTGCCTCATTCGTCGAGCAACGGCGGATGAAACTGGCAAGCGCGGACTACGTTCCCTGCTATCGCGTTGACAGTCGTGGCTAAATGCCCGATTTCGAACGCCTTATTGTCAAATTGTTGCCGGTCGACTCAATCGGCACTGCTTGATTAAGTAAAATACATGCGTATGTTTTTGAAAAACCAAGGAAAACTGCAGGTCGGCATTGTGATGCAGTTCCTGTGATTTGGAGGGCCAGGAACTTAACATTTGTTCAACGGACTGACCGAGCAAGATCAATGGCCGATAGCAAGACCATCAAATGGGTTGACAACTATAAGGAAAATGGTTCGTCGACCGCCAAACCCGATAGTGCCGTGGCGCCGGAACAACCGGCAGCAAACGACGCTGATGGCTGGCAACAATATCGCCGCTGGATATCGAAGGCGCCGGCGCCGCGTGGACGTCGCGTTGGCATCGATCCGTCGCTGTATACCTGGAAGGGCTACCGCAGCTGGACCGAACAGGTAAAACGCAACTGGTCGGATAACACATCCGACGACACGGGTGGCGAATCCGACCGGTAGGTCACTCTTGTTTCCGACTTATGTCCTCAAGCGCGCCGACATAATGTCGGCGTTTTTCGCAGGCGGTCCAGCCGGACATAAGTGTCGACTATCTGACACCCGAAAACGGTACTACGTCTTGTTTTTGGGCATTACTGCCCCCCTTTGCCGACTTCTAAACCAAGCTGTGATCTGCCTCACGGAGGCGCACATTTGAGGTGCTTATAGTCACCCTTAATGGCTGTCATTGGAAAAGGGATTTCAACGGTCACAGTATGTCAACAAACCACACGAAAAACGAAGCGCCTGCCACGTCACTAAAAAACGAATCAGCTCGCCAGAGATGGGACCTGTTCCACAGGGCCATTGCTCACGCCAAGCAGTCGAACGACGAAGCGTTGCTTGATTCCGATAGCGATTCGAGCGATAGCAAAGGCGGCGGACCCCTGCTGTCAATAGTGCGCTAGACCGATCTCCAATAACCATGGAACGGGTTCTGCAGTATTGGGATGATCTTGACGACCTTATCGGCGCGGTTGGCCTTGTAGCTGAGCGAATTCGCCGTCTGATCCTGTTCGTTGCAAGCACGGTTCTGGCCGGCACCTTGCAATTGGGAGGCATAATGCTCGCCCTGGCACAGCCGCCGATTGCCATGGCTATCGTAACGATCCTGCTCGTTACGCTGATGTATCGGACCGTAACCAATCCATCGGTACGGTCTGTTCTGGCTTGATGGCGATCTTTGGGCCTGACGGCCGCCTGCGGGCTTGACCTGCCCTTGAAATAGGCGTTCGAGACACCATCGTGTTGACCTGAATTCCCGTTTCAGGAGACAAACGCGTGACCCAATCCAGCGGGCCGGAGACGCACGGCTTCCAGACCGAAGTACGTCAACTGCTTCGGCTGATGATCAATTCCCTGTACAGCAACAAGGAAATCTTCCTTCGTGAGCTTATATCGAACGCCTCAGACGCGGCCGACAAGCTGAGATTCGAAGCGCTCGCAGCGCCCGAATTGCTCGCCGATGACCCGAATCTCGGTATTCGAATTGAATACAACAAGGACGACAAAAGCATCGCCGTGATTGACAACGGCATCGGCATGTCGCGCGAAGAACTCATCGACAATCTCGGCACGATTGCGAGATCGGGCACCGCAGATTTTCTGCAACATATGACCGGTGATGAGAAAAAGGACGCCCGGTTAATTGGTCAATTCGGTGTCGGGTTCTATTCTGCGTTTATCGTCGCCGATAAGGTGACCGTCGAATCCCGTCGCGCCGGACTCACAGCCGATGAGGCTGTTCGCTGGGAATCCGATGGTCAGGGCGAGTTCACGACCGAGACGATCGAGCTGTCCGCTCGTGGAACTCGCGTGACACTGCATTTGAAAAAAGATGAAGGTGAATTTGCGGAGTCGTTTCGCATTGAGTCACTCATACGCAAATATTCTGACCACATCGGCTTTCCGGTCACGCTTGCTGGTGGCGGTAAGGACGACGAAGAGAAAGTCGTCAATTCAGCAACGGCGCTCTGGACTCGTTCACGTACCGATGTCTCGGATGACGAATACAAGGAATTCTACAAGCACTTGTCGCACGATTTTTCCGACCCGCTTTGCTGGAGCCATAATCGTGTCGAGGGCAAGCGCGAGTACACGAGCCTGCTTTACATTCCGTCGTCACCGCCGTTCGATCTTTGGAATCGCGAGGCACCGCGCGGCCTGAAGTTGTATGTGCAGCGTGTCTTCATCATGGACGATGCTGAACAGTTTCTGCCGCTGTATTTGCGATTTGTTAAGGGTGTCGTCGACTCCTCGGACTTGCCGTTGAATATATCGCGCGAACTGTTGCAGCAAAATCCCGAGCTGCAGGCGATGCGCAATGCCTTGACGCGCCGCGCACTTGATATGCTGAAAAAACTTGCGCATGGCAAGAAAGACGAATATGAGCCGTTCTGGGGCAGTTTCGGCGCCGTCATCAAAGAGGGCCTCGTCGAAGACCACGCCAATAAGGACAAGATCGCCGGTCTGCTTCGCTTCGCGACGACCCACGATGGTAGCGGCAAACAAACGCAGTCGCTTGAAGACTACGTGTCACGCATGGCTGAAGGTCAGGACAAGATCTACTACCTGGTCGCAGACAATTACGAGACAGCTGCGGCGAGCCCGCACCTTGAGCAATTGCGTGACAAAGGTATTGAAGTGCTGTTGCTTACGGATCAGATTGACCCCTGGGTGGTCGATCGCTTGACGGAATTTGATGGCAAGAAGCTCGCTGATGTTGCCCGCGAGCAGCTGAGTCTGCCCGAAGGCGACGGCGAGATTACTCAGAGCGCGATCAACGATGAGCACAAGCCGTTGCTGAAAAAAATTCGCAGCGTGCTCAAGGACCGTGTCGACGCTGTCAATGCGAGCCAGCGTCTCGTCGATTCGGCAGCCTGCGTTGTTTCCGCGGCCGATGACCTCGGGCCCCAGATTCGTCGCATGCTCGCGGCCAGTGGTCAGGAAGTTCCGGAATCGAAGCCGATACTGGAAGTCAATATCAATCACCCGCTGGTGGCAAGATTGTCTGCACAAAAGGACGACAAGCGATTCACCGAACTATCGAACATCGTTCTGGATCACGCATTGCTGGCCGAGGGGTCGCAGCTCGATAACCCGGCCGAGTACGTTCGCCGCATGAATCAGTTACTGCTGGATCTTGATTCGGACCAGGCGGCGGGACAAGGTAGCGCCAGTGACCGGAGTGCAACATGAGCAACGACAAGGCAGACGACAGCGAATTGCGCGACAAGCTTGGCGATGAGCAATACTTCGTCACGCAGCAAAAGGGCACGGAGCGTGCGTTCACCGGCAAGTACGTGGATCTCAAGGCCGACGGTACCTACGCCTGCATTTGTTGCGGCGCGCCATTATTCAGCTCCGGGCACAAATACGACTCCGGTTCCGGCTGGCCGAGCTTCTGGCTGCCGCTGGCGGGAGAGGCTGTCACTATCGTGACGGACGCCAGCCATGGCATGATGCGCCAGGAAGTGACCTGCAGTAACTGCGGTGCGCATCTCGGCCACGTGTTCGAGGACGGCCCGCAGCCTACCGGGCTTCGCTATTGCATCAATTCGGCGTCCCTGGATTTCAAGGACGACGACAAACAGGCAAACTAAGCAGAAGGGCCATAACATCAATGAAAGCGCGTATTTTCTTAATAGCATGTTCGTCTTTACTCGTGCTTGCAGCCTGTGGCCAGCAAGGCGAGGAGACCTCCGCCTCGGCTGAAGCTGAAAATAAGGCAGAACGAGTGGCAAATACCGAAGCGGCCGAGGAGGCTAAATTGCAAATCGATGTCATCAAGAACGGCTATGGCCGTGCTGCAGAGGCCGGCGATCTCGTAACGGTTCACTACACGGGCTGGCTATACGATGAGGGCGCACCGGACAATCGTGGCGAGAAATTTGACAGCTCGGTCGACCGGGGCGACAAGTTTCAATTTCCGCTCGGCGCGGGTCGCGTCATCAAGGGTTGGGACGAAGGCGTGGCCGGTATGCTGATCGGGGAATCGCGCGTACTCACTATTCCGCCGGACATGGGCTACGGTGATCGCGGTGCTGGCGCCGTGATCCCGCCGGGCGCAACCCTCGTATTCGAGATCGAGCTGTTTAACGCAGAATCACTCAGCGAGTAACGCTTACGGCGCTGGTCGTAGCTCGAATTCAATTCGTCGATTCCGATCGCGGCCCTGCGCGGTCGCGTTATCCGCAATTGGCAAGGCCGAACCGGCACCGATAACAAAAAGCTGATCAATTGCCGCACCGCGCGCGATGAGATAATCCGCGACAGCCTGTGCGCGTGCCACGCTCAAGGCTTCATTGTTCTGCTCGTCGCCACTGGCATCGGTATGGCCCGTAATATTTATTTTTGCCTGGCGGCAATCTCGCGCGAAATCCGCGAGCCGATCGAGCGCCGCATGAGATGACGTCCGAATAGTCGACGCGGATTTCCTGAAGCGAATTGCTTCGTTCGCGAGCACTGCAAACATTCTTGCGCACAGGTCGTCGATTGGCAGGTTCGTGTCGACGACAAATACATCCATCGATAGTTTGACTCCGTCGGCCACGCTATTGCGAAACTGCTCAAGCAAGCGAACCCACTCGTCGCCGGATGGCGCGACTCCTTCGAGCTTGATTAACGAATCGCCGGTGCGGACATGCGCGTCGTGCATCGAGGCCAGCAACGAATTCAGGGCTGCCGGCGAATAGGCAGGCGTTTTTGTTTGTGCGATGCCGTTGTCCAGTGGCGTTGCCAGCGTCAGGCCAATGACGACTACAGCGATGATAAGAGTGATCTGCAGCCAGCGCGGCATCGGGTCAGCTTGTTGACGCTCAGGCCTGCCCGCCGGCCTGCTGGTCCTGCAATTCCCTGGCCTGGCCGATCCAGTCCTCGCGATAAATCCGTGTACGGAATCCCTTCAACCGCTTCGCAACGCGATCGATGTCGTATTCGTTCATTTCGGCAATCTGGCCAAGGCGAACGATGCCGAGCTCGTTGAGTGTTTTTTCAATGGCCGGGCCGATACCCTTGATCTTCTTCAGGTCATCGCGCAGCGTCGTCGAGTCGCTTTCATTGTGTGCCGTATCGTGATCGAGGTCTTCGGCATCGAACGAATGTTCCTCGATGTGGGTTTCGTCGTCCGTGTCGATGATGTCTTCGACGTCGTCCTCTTCAAGAATCTCATCCGCGGCGACCAGATCATCGCCGTCAACATCGGTATTTTCGTCGCCAGTGTCGTTGGACGCATCCAGGCGATCCGACAGTGTCTCGTGATTTACCTGTTCAGCTCGCGTTTGCTCAGATCTACTCATCGATTCGAGAGTTCGAATGCGCTCGTGCGCATCAGCGAGATCAGACTCAAGCTGCTCCGCTTCTTCATTGCGCACGCGGAATCGCTCGATTAGCGGCGGCAACCGGTTTTGCCAGTTCTCGAGTTCGCGGGTGAGCTTGAAAATCTTGTCGTCCCTGCGCTGAAGCGTCGTACCGGATGAACTATCTGCTTGGGACCGCGATGCCATGTTTGCTTGCAGCTCGTCTCGTTCACCTACCGCAGACTCAAGCATACTTCGAACTTCCTTGATTTCCCGCTGCAATTCGTCGCGCCGCTCGAAGGTTTCTTTGAGGGCTCCGGACAACTCCTTCGCCCGGTTGGTGGCATCCTTTCCCGACGCCTGGTACTGACTAACCTGATCCATGAGGCTCTTGTTCTGGCCAAGAAGTCTGCTGTGCTCCGTTCGCTGTGCTTCCAGCTGCTCCTGCCAACCAATATTGACAGCGGTTTTTTCCTGCGTACATCGATTACCTCTCATGACCCAGCCCGCTATTACGCCGGCGACCACCGCGAGTGTGAGCAAACCTATGTGGACGACTGTTATTTCAGGCATGTTTTATCCCATTGACGACGTCACTCAGGAGGCGAGGCGGATTCTGTCCAGCTCGCCGACAACTACTTGAATTTGTTCTACGGCCCAATCAATCTCAGCTTTACCGATCGTCAGCGGCGGAGCAAGGCGCACCACGGTTTCGTGCGTTTCCTTACTAAGCAGTCCACGCTCCATAAGCGTTTCACAAATAGTACGTGCGTTGCCGATCGCGGGATCGATTTCGATGCCGATAAACAGTCCGCTGCCGCGAACCTCGGTAATCAGCGGGCTGTCGATTTTGCGCAAAGAATCAAGCAGGTATGTGCCCATTTCCGCGCTCTTCGCAGGCAGGTCTTCGTCAAGCAGAATATTCAATGCTTCGAGACCAACTGCGGCGCCCAGTGGGTTGCCACCGAACGTGCTGCCGTGGTCGCCAGGCGTAAATACGTCCATGACGTCGCGGCGCGCGAGAAACATCGACACGGGCAGGATGCCACCACCCAGCGCCTTGCCGAGAATCAGGCCATCCGGTTTCACGTTTTCATGTTCACAGGCAAGCAGCTTGCCGGTGCGGCCGAGGCCGGTCTGAATCTCGTCGGCTATCAGCAGCACATTGTGCTTTCGGCAGAGCGCCTCCGCGGCCTTGAGGTAGCCTGCCGGCGGCACGACAATGCCGCCCTCGCCCTGAATGGGCTCGACGAGGAAGGCGGCCGTGTTGTCATTGATTGCTGCCTCAAGCGCATCGATGTTGCCGTATTCGACGATCCTGAAGCCGGGTGGGAAAGGCCCGAAGCCCTGCTGGTATTGCGGCTCATCGGACATCGCGACAATTGAGATCGTACGGCCATGAAAATTTCCACTACAGGCAATGATTTCGGCCTGATCTTTTGCGACCCCCTTGATCGAGTAGGCCCATTTGCGCGCCGCCTTAATGGCAGTCTCAACGGCTTCGGCGCCCGTGTTCATCGGTAGCGCCATCTCCTGGCCGGTTAATTCGCAGGCACGTTGCAGGAATGGTCCGAGCTTGTCGGTGTGGAACGCACGCGACACGATGCTGAGCTCAGCAACCTGGCGCCGGACGAGCGCCACCAGCCGCGGGTGCGCGTGGCCATGGCTGACGGCAGAGTAGGCGCTCATCATGTCGAGGTATTTTTTGCCATCCTCATCCCAGACGTAGACGCCTTCGCCACGGGTCAGCACAACCGGGAGCGGATGGTAATTGCGGGCGCAGTATCGCGACTCGAGCTCGATACGGTCGTTCATGGCTTACCTCGGTACGATCACGACGATGCCTTGCCGTGTATAGCAAAATCTCTATAAGATCATAATTTTACAGCAATAAGGCTCGCGCGGGCCAGCCGCCAGGGAGAAACATGCCAAAATCGCCGTTCATTGAAAAATTCTTCGTCAACGGGCCGGCCGGCCGGCTCGAAGCGATTCTGGAGTTGCCGCGAGACACTGCCCTGACGGGGGCTGCCGTCGTTCTGCACCCGCACCCGCAGCATGGTGGCACAATGCACAACAAAGTCGCTCACACGCTTGCGCGGTCCTTTGTCGGTATGGGCTTCGCGGTGCTGCGTTTCAATTTTCGGGGTACCGAGGGCAGTGAAGGCGAATACGACGAAGGCATTGGGGAATTACAGGACGCACTTGCCGCGATTGCCTGGACGCGTGCGAAGTATCCAGGTACTCCGTTCTGGCTGGCCGGATTCTCGTTTGGTGCGGCCATCTCGGTTCGCGCCGCCGTGGAAACGCAGCTGGCCGGGTTAGTCACTGTAGCGCCGGCCGTGTATCGATTCACAGACGGATTAAAAGGCCAGCCCGAAGGCCCCTGGTTGATCGTGCAGGGTGACGAAGACGAACTCATCGACGTCGAAGACACAATCGAATGGATTAACGCGCTGCAACCGGGGCCGGAACTGCTCGTGATGCCCGGCGCAGAGCATTTCTTTCACGGGCGGCTGGTCGACCTTCGCGAGGTGGTGGCCGAGTTTGTAGCTAAAGTGCGGCTCGACTCCCAAAATCCCGATATATCAAACCATGTCTTTTAGGCCCTTTAGCACCGTAGCCTTGACGACTTTTGTCGCCGGCTTGGCCTTAAACATCATTTCTTCGCCCGTGAAGGGGTTAATGCCCTTGCGAGCTTTTCTTGCCGGCTTTTTCACAACACGCAATTTCAACAGGCCCGGAATCGAAAACATACCCGGGGCGCCACGACCGCCAAGATTCTTTTGAATTAGACCATTCAGCGATTCAAAAACAGCGGCGACGTCTTTGCGAGTCAGACCGGTGTCATCAACTATCGTCGCGTAAATTTCTGATTTTGTCGGTGGCTTCTTGGTATCTGCTGCCATGAAAAAATTACTCCCGGAGAAAGACTAATACGGCGAAAAAAAACGAGCTCGCGCCCGCGCTAAAATGCAGCGGGACGATAGCACAAAATTGCGCCCCGGTGACCGGAAAAACCTTTTTTTAATCGGTAAAGAACTGCCGTTTGAATCGAACATCAGACGCTGAATCGACACCTTCCGGCGTAATGCTGATATCGAAGATCAACCACTCACGATTGGCAACGGGCGTAACGCCGATGTAATAGATCGCTCCCGGATCGCCCGCCGAGTCAATGCGGCGCATCGTGACATTCTTCAGTTGTCCGGTCAGGTTGACGACCTTTACCGTAACGACTCCCGCAACCGTCAGGCTGTCAGATTCGCGAAGAATGGAGACATTCAGCATCGCACGATTCTTGCTGCGAACAATGTTGTAGAAACTCGCAACTTCGGGCGGAAGTTTATCGGTCGATTGTGCACTGAAGTGTACGACATGATCGCCGATGTCTGCTGACGTCATACCGGCCGGTTGCGCCTCCGGAACCGACGCATTTTCGCCCGGTCCGCCACAAGCAGTAAGCAGTCCGAGCAGCGACAAAGCGATCAGGTTTCGGGTAGTCGTCATGATACTTGTCTCCGGTTGCATGCGGTGTCTCCCGATGCCGCATACGGCTCAAGGCTTTCAGCATCCACTATAAACTATTCGCCGGCAATCTACCGTAGCAAACTCAGTAGCGATACCTGCACTCCTCCCAGGAGAATAGATGCAACGCCCAAGGCAAGAATCGCAAACAGGGGTGAGATGTCGAAACCGCCGAGCGGCGGAATGATGCGTCGGAATGGCCTCATTATCGGTTCCGTCAAAGTGGAGATAATCTCTATCGCCGGGTTGTAGCCGCCAGGAGCAATCCAGCTCAGGACGATGCGAATGATTATCGCGAACATAAACAGCCTGATCACCTGGTTCGCAAGTGAAAATATCGATAGCAACACTAGCTCCGGGATACCCGGGTGCTGCCCCTGAATGGCGCCAATCAGCCAAATCAGCAGGTACTGAATGCCGCAAGCAACGGCGACCGTCGCCGTGTCGATACGTCCAATCGGGGGCAACAATCGCCGCACCGGAATGACCAGCGGTGATGTTGCTTTTAGTATTCCCTGCGCCAGCGGATTGTTGAAATTCGCGCGCATCAACGGCAGTAACAGGCGCAACAGCAACAACAGCAGGTACAAACCCACCAATACGTTCAAAACGAATAATACGGCGTCGATGATGCTGTTGGTCATTAGTCTAGTCCTGGCTGGTACGCGCTTCCCTGGCAAGCACGTTCGCACGGTCACGGGCCGCCGTGATTGCTTCCGAAAAGATATCACGAACATTGGCGTTTTCGAGACTGTCGAGCGCTGCAGCGGTCGTTCCGCCCGGCGAACGAACCCTGGCGATCAAAGCGTCGGCGGTCTCGGATTCTGCGAGTGCCGCGGCGCCTTTCGCGGTTTCGATCGCCAGGACTCTTGCAGTGTCTTTTGAAAGGCCGAGCTTGACGGCCGTTTCTATCAGGACGTCAATCAGCAGGAAGAAGTACGCTGGCCCGCTGCCCGAAACGGCCGTTACGGCGTCAATATCTGCTTCGCTGCCAACAAATACGACAGACCCGACCGCATTCATGATCTCCGCGGCGCGACGCCGTTCGTCGCCGGATGTTCGTTCATTGGCGTACAAACCGGATACGCCCAGCCGCAGCAGCGCCGGTTGATTCGGCATGATTCTTACGACCGACAAACCGCCACCCAGCCAGGTGTCGATGTCATCGCCGCGAGTTCCGGCCGCGATTGACACAACAAGCGGTCGTTCCCGCTGCACGGTATTGCGCAAATCCCGGCATACTGCGGGCAGTACCAGCGGTTTGACCGACAAAACGACGCAGCCAGCGTCTGTGACGATGGCATTGTTATCGGCAACGACCGTTATGCCCGGCAGATCGACCGAGAGTGACGCTCGCACCTCGGCCACGGGATCCGAAATTAGAATATCGGATGCTGCAAAGCCGCTGTCGAGCAGCCCACCCGCTATCGCTCGTGTCATGTTGCCGCCGCCGACGAACGCGATTTTCTTGTTTTTCATGCTCATATTCGTGGTCCGAAAATTGCCGTGCCGATTCGAACGATAGTTGCCCCTTCGGCGATCGCTGCTGCAAAATCGTCTGACATGCCCATCGACAATGTATCGGTTTCAACGCCCATCGCCGAGAGAAATTCCGCGTGCTCTCTGAGCTTGCGGAAGGGTTTCCTTTGTTCCTCGTAGGTCGTTCGAACCTCCGGCAGGCACATCAGACCTCGCAAGCTCAGATTGGGCAATTCCTGCACGGCTTGCGCAAGTTCGGGTAACGCTTGCGGCTCAACACCGGATTTGCCGGCTTCGTCGTCAATGTTGACCTGCAGGCAAATGTTCAGCGGACCTCGCTCCGATGGGCGTTGGCGGCTCAGACGCTCGGCAGTCTTGATGCGATCAATCGTGTGAACCCAGTCGAAGTGCTCAGCGACGGCACGTGTCTTGTTGGTTTGCAAATGACCGATGAAGTGCCAGACAAGCTTTTGTGCAGCCATCATTTCAATCTTCTCGAGGCCTTCCTGAACGAAGTTCTCACCGAAATCGCGCTGACCGGCCGCTACGGCTTCAAGAATTTTGTCCACGGCATGCTTTTTGGTGACAGCGAGCAATCTGACGGTCCCGGGCTCACGCTGAGCCGCTACGGCCGATTTGGCCAGCAAATCTCGGATTATCCGCAAGTTTTCCGTGACTCTAATCACGTTTTGCTCCGGGTGCTTCGCTATACTAGGCCTCGAATCGTTCCGGGTTATGGTAAGTCCGGGCCCATCTTATGAGGGGAAAATATGGCCGTCGACGTTGCCCAGTTATTGTCGTTCACGGTAAAGAACAATGCTTCCGACTTGCACTTGTCCGGTGGCGTGCCGCCCATGATTCGCGTTGATGGTGACATCAAGCGCATCAACATGCCGGCGCTCACCCACAAAGATGTCAACAGCATGGTGTACGACATCATGAATGACAAGCAGCGCAAGGATTACGAGGAATTCCTTGAGACTGACTTCTCCTTCGAGATCCCGAAGTTGGCTCGTTTTCGCGTGAATGCTTTCAACCAGAATCGCGGTTCGGCCGCCGTGTTCCGGACCATTCCCTCCGAAATCCTGTCGCTTGATGACCTCGCCGCGCCCGCTATTTTCAAAGATATTTGTATGCACCCGCGAGGCATTGTCCTGGTCACCGGCCCTACCGGATCCGGCAAGTCGACCACGCTTGCTGCGATGGTCGACTACGTCAATGAAAACAAGCCTGACCATATTCTCACTATCGAGGATCCGATTGAGTTCGTACACGAATGCAAGAAGTCGCTTATCAACCAGCGCGAAGTGCATCGCGACACGCTCGGGTTCAATGAGGCCCTGCGCTCGGCGTTGCGCGAAGATCCGGATGTCATCCTTGTCGGCGAGTTGCGCGATCTTGAAACCATTCGACTGGCCCTAACGGCCGCCGAAACAGGCCACCTCGTTTTTGGAACCCTGCATACGAGTTCAGCCGCGAAGACCATTGATCGTATTGTCGATGTCTTTCCGGCGGCGGAAAAAGAAATGGTACGGGCGATGTTATCCGAGTCGCTGCGCTCGGTTATTTCGCAAACTCTGTTGAAGAGGATCGGCGGTGGCCGGATTGCGGCGCACGAAATCATGATCGGCACACCTGCGATTCGAAACCTGATTCGCGAAGGCAAGATTGCACAAATGTATTCGGCGATTCAGACTGGTCAGGGGGCGGGCATGCAGACGCTCGATCAGAACCTGGCAGACCTGATGGCGAAGGGCCTGATAAACAAGGAAGAGGCCCGCTTCCGCGCAGTCATGAAAGAGAATTTCTAGGAGCTGGAACGATGGAACGCGAGCAAGCGGTACGCCTGACGCAAAACCTGTTGCGCAAGATGGTCGAGCGGAATGGCTCGGATCTGTTTCTGACCCGTGGGTTTCCACCGGCGATCAAAGTCGATGGCACGATTCACAAGGCGACCGATACGCCATTGTCTGCGGATCAGGCTGCGATCATGGTTCGCGCCATTATGAACGACAAACAGATCAAAGAGTTCGATGCGACAAAGGAATGCAACTTCGCGATCGCTCCGCAAGGAATTGGACGCTTCCGAGTGAGCGCCTTTATTCAGCAGGGCTACGTCGGAGCCGTGCTGCGTACGATTACGACTGACATACCGACGCTCGAGGATCTTGATCTTCCGCCAATTCTCAAAGACGTCGTTATGAACAAACGCGGCCTGGTTATTGTCGTGGGCGGCACAGGTTCGGGCAAGTCGACGACACTCGCCGCGATGATTGGTCACCGCAACGAAAACTCGCGCGGTCACATCGTCTCGATCGAGGACCCGGTCGAATATGTCCATCCGCACAAAGGCTGTGTCATTACGCAGCGCGAGGTCGGCGTTGATACGGAGACCTGGCACGCGGCGCTAAAGAACACTCTGCGACAAGCGCCAGACGTCATACTTATCGGCGAGATTCGTGATCGCGAGACCATGTTATACGGAATCCAGTTCGCTGAGACAGGCCACCTTTGCCTGGCGACCTTGCACGCCAACAGCGCCAACCAGGCGCTCGATCGCATTATTAACTTCTTCCCCGAAGAGCGGCGCCAGCAGCTACTGATGGATTTATCCCTGAATGCAAAGGCGATTGTGTCGCAACGTCTCATTCCGCGAGAAGGCGGCATCGGCAGGATTGCTGCAATGGAAATCATGCTCAATACGCCATTTATCGCCGATCTGATCTTCAAGGGCGCAGTGGGGCAAATCAAGGAGATCATGGCCAAGTCGACGCGCCTCGGCATGCAGACCTTTGATCAGGCGCTGTACGAACTTTACGAGAACGCTACGATTTCCTATGAAGAAGCAATGCGCAACGCCGACTCGAAAAATGAACTAAGGTTGCGCGTCAAGCTGGAGAGTAAACGTGACTCGGCGATTGCGGATCAGCAATCCGCGACTCTCAAGATCATGGAAGAGGATTCGGCGCAGACATTCTGAGCCGGCCGCCAAGGATAGAATTCATCGATGAACGTCAAACCTCTATTCAAATTGATGGTTGAAAAAAAGGCATCGGACCTTTTTTTCGCACCGTATGCGCCGGCCAAGATCAAGATCGAAGGCAAGATCATGCCGGTCAACAAACTCGAGATGACGCCGAAAATGGTCAAACAGGCGGCTATCGAGCTGATGGACGATGACCAACTCGAGACGTTTACCCGAGAACTTGAGATTGACTTCGCCATTTCCGAGCCTGGCCTCGGGCGATTTCGTGTGAATATTTTCCATCAGCGCGGCAATGTCGCCATGGTGTTGCGATACATCACCAACGAACTACCAGATCTTGACGAACTGGGCATGCCGGAACAGCTCAAGGAACTTGTTATGCTTCGCCGTGGCCTGATCCTCATGGTCGGTGCGACCGGGGCCGGCAAATCGACGACACTCGCGGCAATGATCAACTATCGTAATGAGAAAACCTCGTCGCACATTATTACAATCGAAGACCCCATCGAGTTCCTGCACCCGAACAAACAATCAATCATTAACCAGCGCGAAATCGGTCTCGACACCGAAAGCTACGGAAGGGCCCTTAAAAGTGCCGTACGCGCGGCTCCCGACGTTATCCAGATCGGTGAGATACGCGACCGCGAATCGATGCAGTCAGCGCTCGATATGGCTGGCACCGGTCACCTGGTCCTTGCGACTGTCCATTCGAACAACTCGGCGGAAACGCTGGATCGAATCATCAACTTGTTTCCGCATGATCAGCATTCCCAGGTATTCATGGATCTTGCTCATTACCTGCGAGCCATTCTGTCGCAGCGCCTTGTTCGTGCGCGCAACGGAAAACGCGTTGCAGCCGTAGAGCTATTATTGAATACGCCGCACATCAAGGATCTGATCCTGAAGGGTGATATAGCCGCCGTGAAGGAGGCGCATAAGGAGTCCGGCGAGCAGGGTATGCAAAATTTCGACGACGCGCTGCTGGACCTGTACAAGGCGGGCACGATTACGCTCGAAGAGGCCATGTCGCACGCGGATTCACGCTCGAACCTCGAAGCCAAGGTCAACTTCGGCGGTTAGCCGCGGGAGCCCGCCGTCTTACCAGGCGACGGTCGTCGCATCGAACACCGGACCATCCACGCACACGCGCTTCATCACCTGACCATCGGGCGTATCGACAAGAACCGCGCATCCGGCGCAGCCGCCAACGCCGCAGGCCATGAATTCCTCGAGTGAAACCTGGCACGGCAGATCATGACTCGACGCAAGTTCAGCGACTGCCTTGAGCATCGGTGTCGGGCCGCAAGCAAATACGGAAACCTTTGCGCGTTCCTCATCGCTCAGTGCGCTGAGCCAATGGTCGGCAAGTTCGGTGACGTAGCCGGCGAAGCAGCCCTCATAGCCTTGCAGGCTCGCTAACCGCGACGGAATTCCCCAATCCTCCAGCAATGGCATGGCACGCGAAACGTCCGGGGCTATTCCGGCAATCGCTAATGAGGATCGTTGTAACTCAAACGGAAACGGGATTTCTGATCCAAAAATCGCGAACGGCGTCCACGACGAGTCACTTCTCAATGCATCCGCCAGGAACACCATCGGCGGAATGCCAACGCCGCCACCGATCAGGAGCGTGTTCGGTCGATCCGGATTCGGGTGGAACGCCACGCCAATGGGCCCGAGCACGCTGACGACATCCCCGGCATCTTTCTGTGACAACAGCCGCAGACCCTCGCCAACGATCTTGTAAAGTACCTCAATCCAGTCGTCGCCAACACGCATGATCGAAAGAGGCCGGCGCATGGGCAGCGACTCATCGCAGCGAATGTGGACAAAACTGCCTGGATCAGCGTTTTGTGCACACTTCGGCGCCCGAATTCGCTGCACGAACTGCTCGCCTGGATAGGCATCGGTGCTGATAACCTCGCCGTTCTCAACAAACAGCGTGCCACGGTGTCTTTGCGCCGCTGCCTGCGCCGAGCTTGTCACCGTGTGTCCAGCGCCCGTGCAACGCGGTCGAGAACGGCCATTCTCACGGCAACGCCGTTTGTAACCTGTCTCGTAATCATGGACCTTTGGCTGTCGGCGAGTGCGCCTTCGATCTCAATGCCGCGATTCATCGGGCCCGGGTGCATGACAATTGCATCCGGTCTCGCGATCTTCATTCGATCCAGGCTGATGCCAAAATTGGCGAAGTATTCGTCAATTCCCGGGACGCCATCGAGATTAGCAATGCGTTCGCGCTGAATTCTCAGCGCCATGACGACGTCGGCATCGCGAATGCCTGCATCGAGATTGTCGACGATCGTCGCGAAGGGCATTTCGTCCGGATCGGGCGCCATTGCCGGAGGGGATACCAGGCGAAGTTCACCCACACCGAGCGTAATCAGCCCGTGCGCCGCTGAGCGGGCGACGCGGGAGTGCCGAATGTCGCCGACGATTGCGACCGTCATATTTTCAAAGTCATGGCGATGTTGCCGCATTGTCAAAATATCCAGCAAGCCCTGTGTCGGATGAGACACATCGGACTCCCCGGCATTGAGTACGCTGACGAAGTGCCTGACGTTGCGCGCAATGTAAGCGGGAACGCCCGCGCCCGCATCGCGTACAACCATGATGTCGACCTGCATGGCCTCGAGCGTGTAAATCGTGTCAAGAATGCTTTCGCCTTTCTTGCGCGACGACGTGTTGACGTCCAGATTGAGAACATCCGCACCCATCCGTTTGCCGGCGAGGTCGAACGAAGCCCTCGTTCGCGTACTCGGCTCAAAGAACAGGTTGGCGATAGTTCGGCCGTCAAGCGCATTGCTGCGAACGGGCAACGCGCCGTCCGGACTCAGGTAAGTCTCGGCGCTGTCCAGCAGTTCGACCAGTGTTTCGGGTTTCAGGTCTTTAAGAGTCAGCAAGTGACGCAAGGAACCGTCGCTGCCCAGCTGAACGCGGGCGTCGTCTTCCAGGTCAGGATTGAGGTCGGTCGTTTGCATGGCGGGCTCCTACGGTCACGTCCGCAGATATCGCTCGGCGATCAATACCGCAGCTGCGGAGTCGATGTGTTCCTTCCTGATTCGGCCCTGGCTGCCAGCCTGGCGGGCATTGATGAGTATCTGTTCGGCCTCTTGAGACGAGTACCTCTCGTCGACTCTGTCGATCGGAAGCTCGAAGCGCCCGAGCGCTGCAACGAATTCCCTGATCGCGGGTTCGAGGTCGCCGGCGCTGCCATCAATATTCAGCGGCAAGCCGACAATGAGCCGATTGGGGCGCCACTCCCTTATCAGGGCGGCTATTTTGTCGAAGTCGGGCCCCTTGTTGCCATTGCTGATAACGCCGAGCGGGCTGGCCGAACTGCTTACATCCTGACCGATGGCAACACCGATGCGACGTAGTCCGAAGTCGAACGCGACGATAGTTTCGGGAGATGTAAGTTCAGGCATGTCCCGCGTCAGGTGCCAGTCGGGAGATATCGACGCCGAGACTTTTCGCGGCCGCGGTCCAGCGTTCAGCAAATGGCAGGTCAAACACGATACTCGGAGTTGCCGTAACGTTCAGCCAGGAATTTGCGAGAAACTCGCTCTCCAGCTGTCCCGGCTCCCAGCCCGCGTAGCCAAGCGCGACCAGCGACTTTCTCGGCCCCGCACCGGTCGCCATGGCATCGATTATGTCCCGGGACAGTGTCAGGTTAATCTGACTGGAAACCGCGAGAGAGTTTTCATAGGAATGCGTCGATTCGTGGAGTACGAATCCGCGTTCGGGGCCAACCGGGCCACCCATAAGGACCGGGCCCTCGGCCGCAAGCGGATCGGCGTCATCGACATCCAGCTGTTCGAACAAGCCGCCGAGTTTCAGCGTCAGGGGACGATTGATGACGATGCCAAGCGCGCCCTCGTTATTGTGCTCGCAAATCAGCGTCACGGTGCTGTTGAAGTTTGGGTCCGCCATACCCGGCATGGCGATCAACAGCTGATTGGTCAGCGTATCTGTCGCGTCCATGTACACAGTATCCGTCGAGATTCGGTTCGGTACAACCGGGTGCGTTATTAACTCGCTGGCTGCTCCTTGCTGATACTCGCTGTAGCGGGCGCGACATTCTCGCCAAACAACCATTTGTACGCAAAACGCAGACTGTCATAGTCCGCGCGAACGTCATTCGGGAATGGATCGAAGGGTGATGCGCGGCGCAATATGTCGAGTGCAGCCTGGTCCAGAATTGCGGAACCGCTGGACTTACGAATAATCACCTCGGCCAATTCGCCATTGGCGTAGATGCTGACCTCAAGGGTCGGACTGCCCGTCAGGCCGTCGACAATGCCGAGTTCGGGGAAATATTCGTCGCCTACGGCTTCAATGCGCCGTTTCCAGCTATCGAGGTAAAGGGCGATACTGGACTCGCGCGTGTCGGCGCTGATCACGAGCTGGCGCGGGTCGTCGTCGGTTATCAGGAGTGTCGCGTGATCTTCCTGCGGTAGTGGCAGCGTGACGTCGTTTCCCGAGCGCAGCGCGAGTGCCGTGCTTGATTCGGGCCGCGGGTCCTCGCGCGGGTTCTCGGCGAGTTTCAGTTCCTGTTCCTGTTGCGTGGCCAGCAATTCGTCGGCGGCCTGTTCGTGCGACGTCGATTCCAGGAAGCTGTCCCCATCCTCCTGACCAGGATTGTCGACAGGTGAATGACTTTCCTCGGGTGCCGACGGACGTACCTGCTCGGTTGTGTTACCGCCACCCTGCTGAGACGCCTGGGCGATGTACTCGGCCCGGTCGGGACGATCGATCCGCTGTTCCGGATCGGCAACGATTGTGACTTCGAGGGAGATCGCTTCGGCAAACTGGTCGCGCAATTCGGGATTGAAGGAGATGCCGATTATCAAAATACCGTGAATCAGAGCTGCGAGAAACAACATACCAGGCAGCCGATCGGTTGCCGGTGTCGCGACGAGGTGCAACTCGTCGAGTGGGTACATGTCTATTGCGATGTCGGCCATATTTGGGGCAAGGTACGCCCGCGCACGCCAAGTCTCGCGCGAATCATCCGTTATTTCTCCTACGCAAACAAGCGCTTGTTGCGCTCATTGCCCTCCGGGCGGATCAATCCATTCTAGCCGCTCACGCATCCCGGGAGTGAGACGTATGTCTCCGCCTGCATCGATCAGGAGGGCGTAATCGAGGCGCAATGCCTGTACCAGATCGTCGAATTCCCCGGCGCCGCCAACCATGAGCGCCGTCGCGGCAGCATCGGCACGTTCCGGGTCCTGGTCAACCACGGTCACCGATACCGTGTTCCTGACCGGATACCCGGTCGCGGGGTCGAGAACGTGAGCATAACGCGTGCCCTCAATCTCGAAAAAGCGCTCGTAGCTTCCCGACGTGAAAACCGCTTCGCCGTCGGCGATGTCGAGGCCGGCCACGGCTGCGTCATGCAATGGCGATCGAACTCCGATGCGCGCGGCCCTCCCGCGGACCTGTCCGACAACAATAAGGTCGCCACCGATGTTGATTATCGCATTGTCTATCCCGATCGACTGCAGCAGGACTCTGCAATCTTCGAGGATGGCACCCTTCGCAATGCCGCCAAGATCGATCATGACCTCGCGGTTGCGGCCGGCCAGCTCGCCGCGATTCCACGTGAGCGAGTTGAGGGCTGGTGACGCACGCAGCAGCGCGGCCAGTTTATCGGCATCCGGAATTGTTGATGGCGGGTTAGCGATGTCGTGGAAATGCCAAAGCTCGGTCATGCGCCCCAACCCGGCGTTGAATCGTCCCCGCGACAGGTATTCGTAATTCGTCGCGGCAACTATCAGGGCCTGAAGACGCGTCGATACGCTGATGGTCTCGCCCGCCGCAATGGCATTGTTGATACGCTGCAACTCGCCGGGCGCCCACGGATACCAGTTGTCGTTGACTTCGCCGAACAACTCCTCGATTCGGGCGAGGGCTTCCTGATTTTTCCGCTCCGGTACCGAGAAAAATGATACGGACACATAAGTGCCGAACGCATAAATTTCATGGTAATAGTCGCGATCTGCAGGTGCGCACGCGCCCAGCGCGACGGTGATAGCGACTGAGAACCTAAGCCAGTTGTGTCTCAATCGCATCAAACATCAGGCCCGCGATGTTCAGGGAAAATTGCGTGTCGAGCTCGCGAATCCCGGTCGGGCTCGTGACATTGACTTCAGTAAGGTAGTCGCCGATAACGTCGATGCCTGCAAACAGAACGCCACTTTCGCGCAAGGTGGGCCCAACCTGTTCGCAAATCCTGCGATCAGCGTCGGACAGATCCTGACCTTTTCCGATGGCGCCCATCACCAGGTTGCCGCGATTGTCGTCGTCCGACGGTATCCGGGCGAGCGCATAGGGTACTGGTTCGCCATTGATAAGCAGTATGCGTTTGTCTCCGAGACTTATCTCGGGAATGTACAGCTGTGCCATCGCAAATTGCCGGCCATAGTCCGTGAGGGTTTCGAAAATCACGTTCGCATTGTTGTCGCCCTTCTTTACGACAAATATCGATTTGCCACCCATACCGTCCAGAGGTTTGAGTACGATCTGGCCATGCTCGGCGAGGAAGACGCGCATGTCATCCATCGAGCGTGTTATCAGCGTTAGCGGTGTGCACTCGGGAAACCAGGCCGTGTAGGCCTTCTCGTTCATGTCTCTCAACGCTTGCGGCCGGTTTACGACTAGTGCGCCGGCGTCTTCCGCACGATCGAGAATGTAAGTTGTATAAACATACTCCATGTCGAACGGCGGGTCTTTGCGCATCAGAATTACGTCGAGGTCACCCAGTTCGACCTCCGATGATGCGCCGAATTCGTACCAGGATGCACTGTCGTCACGGACGGATAGCCGGCGGGATTGACCGATCGCCGTGCCGGCGAGAATCTTGAGGTCGGACTGCTCGAAGTAGTGAATTTCGGCCGAGCGTCGCTCCGCCTCAAGCAGCATCGCAAGTGAGCTGTCCTTTTTGGGAGTGATGGAGTCAATCGGATCCATGACGATGCCGATTCGAAGCGCCTGCTCTGCCATTTCGGTAGAAACCCGGTAGTCGGTGCGAGCGGCCCACTATACATTCCCCGAAACGCACGGCAAGCATCGGTTTTCACGACAATTTTGGAGTCTGCGGCGGGCGTCGTAGCAGGACTTATGTCAATATGGTACAAGTCGGTTTTCCTGAGCCAGTTTCGGGTACGGGCACGCTGGTTTCAGGAACTGGGGAATATCAAAACAATGAGGATATCCGGTGTCTAACACTGCATCTCGAAGTCTGAACGGCCTCAAGATTCTCGTCATCGATGACAGCAAAACCATACGCCGAACCGCCGAAACCCTGTTAACCAAGGAAGGCTGCACGGTCTTTACGGCTATCGATGGTTTCGACGCTTTGTCGAAGATTGCCGATCATCAACCGGATCTGATTTTTGTCGACATCATGATGCCTCGTCTGGACGGCTACGAGACCTGCTCATTGATCAAGCACAACAAGATGTTCCGTGCGACGCCGGTCATCATGTTGTCGTCGAAAGACGGCCTTTTCGATCGCGCTCGCGGGCGAATCGTAGGCTCCGAGCAATACCTGACCAAGCCGTTCACGAAAGATGAGTTGCTTGGCGCCATTTCAAACCAGATCAATTGAAAGCAGGGGATTCGATGTCGACCATTCTAATCATTGACGATTCGCCGACTGAGCTGCACTTGTTCCAGAACATGCTCGAAAAAAGCGGCTTCGATACGCTCGTCGCCGACAGCGGCGAGGAGGGCCTGAAAAAGGCAGCGTCTTCTCGTCCCGACTGCATACTCATGGATGTCGTCATGCCCGGTATGAATGGATTCCAGGCGACACGCAAGCTCAGTCAGGATCCGGCAACGTCGGCGATTCCGGTGATTATTATCACGACCAAGGACCAGGAAACCGACAAGATCTGGGGCATGCGCCAGGGCGCCGTCGAATACCTGGTCAAGCCGATCGCCGAGAATCAGCTCGTGCAGATGATCAACACGGTGATGGCCACCTGAATGAGCCGTAGCGAATGAGCAATTCGGTCGAGCTCGCATCACTCGTCAAGCAACCGTTTGAGTTGCTTCGCGAGATGGAGCGGCGCAGCGCGCAGGCACAGACGGGCGGCGACAGCGGCGCCCTTGTAGCGGAGTGGGTTGGCGTAGGCTTTCGCATCGGCGATGAGCAATTCGTCTCAATTCGTGACCAGGTACGGGAGGTGTTAATGCTGCCAGAAGCGATGAGTCGTGTGCCAGGCGCGAAGCGCTGGCTACTCGGAATCGCAAACCTTCGTGGCCACCTGCTGCCGCTTATTGACGTAAAACTCTTGCTGGGCAGCGGCCGTACAACGCTGCGGCGAACGACCCGGGTTATATCCGTAAACCACCGTGAAGTCCCGGCCGGGCTCGTCGTTGACGAGGTATTGGGTTTTCGTCGCTTCATGGATCACGAATACACGGAGAAAACCCGTGAAACCATCGTCCGCTGCGATCGATTTGTCGCCGGCGGTTATCAACGCAACGAGGAAACGTGGCCGATTTTCAGTCTTTTCGATCTCGTTGAAAGCAATCTCTTTCTGCAGGCGGCTGCGGAGTAATCGAGTTACATCGTCATGGATAATACAACCGACACTTCGTCTATTTTCCGCATCGTCTCCATTATCATGGCGTTGATGCTGATCGTCGCAGGTGCACTCGTTTTCCTGCAGGCGACCGGCGGCGCTTCTTCGGCGGAATTGGCGGCCTTGTCGCAATCCCTTCCCCAGCGCGCGTCGGCGGCACTCAACGGAACCGGCGGCGGTTTCGCCGAGTTTGACGCCAGCGTAAGAAAACTTGTCAAGCTGCGGAGCGCGGCGGGCCCGGCAGTGCCCGGCAGCTCTGGAGACTGGCGAGAGTTCGAATCGAATGCCGCCGGGATTCTGGCAAAGCGCAGCGAGATTGAGGCGCTACACGAAGCGACGGCCGGCATCGCGACGAGTTCGGCTGCGATGCTGGAGCTGTCGAACGAATTGTTTGACCGCTCAGGTGCGACAGCCGTCATCCAGGAGTTTCAGCGGCGCGCCGACCGACTCGCCAGGAACTCGAAAGGACTTGCAACGAGTAGTGACCCGGTGACAACCCTGGATGGCATAAGGGATGACGCGGCATTCTTGCGCAACGTGGCCAATGCACTGGGCGGCGAGGCGTCCAACCTCGACGTTCGGGCGCTCAATGACGAGGGCCGCGAAGTGACGCTCGTGCCGCTCGTGGGTCACCTGGCAGAGCTTGAGGCGCAGGTCGAGAGCCTCACAGCCAGCGTGCCGGCGCTCGCAGGACTCGATGAAGTGCAGGCGGCGTTAGCCGCCGCGTCTCGCAAATTGATGGACACGGCGTTCTCGGGCTCTGCTTTGACAAGCAGATTGCCGGCGTTCCTTAACAATCTCTGGATTCCATTGGGTTTGCTGGGTGCCGCGGTAGTGCTGGTGATTGTACTCGTGGCGCTGAACGGTCGCGGCGCGGTGTTCGAGCGTACGGCGAAGGAACAGGCCGGGCAGAACGAACGCAATCAGCAGGCCATCCTGAGGCTGCTCGATGAAATGGGCAGTCTCGCCGATGGTGACCTGACCGTCGAAGCGACCGTGACCGAGGATATTACCGGCACGATTGCCGATTCCTTCAATTTCGCGATCGAGGAACTACGCAAACTCGTTACGACCGTGAATGAGACAGCGATCATGGTGGATTCCGCTGCGAAGCAGACTGAAAACACGGCCGCGCACATGGCAAGGGCTGCGGACAATCAGACGCGGGAAATTAACGCGGCAACAGAATCCATCGTGTCGATGGCGGCATCGATCGAAGAGGTATCAGGCAATGCTGAACGTTCGTCCGACGTTGCCCGCCACTCCGTCGAAGTCGCGCACAAGGGTGGCGAAGCCGTGCGCCGCACGATCGACGGCATGAATACCATTCGCGAAACAATCCAGGACACATCCAAGCGGATCAAGCGCCTTGGTGAGAGTTCGCAGGAAATCGGCAATATCGTTGAACTTATCAACGACATTGCAGAGCAAACAAATATTCTCGCCCTGAATGCATCGATTCAGGCGTCGATGGCCGGCGAGGCAGGTCGGGGTTTCGCGGTTGTTGCCGACGAAGTTCAGCGACTGGCCGAGCGATCAACGAATGCGACAAAACAAATCGAAGTACTGGTGAGTACGATTCAGGCTGACACCAAGGAAGCGGTCGTATCGATGGAGCGCAGCACGACCGATGTCGTTGGTGGCGCTTTGCTGGCCGAGAACGCTGGCGCGGCGCTCGACGAAATCGAGCAGGTCTCGAATCAGATCGCAAGTCTCGTACAGAACATTTCAAGCTCGGCTCGGCAGCAGGCCGGTTCGGCCGCGGATGTGACCCGGCGAACTACGCGACTCGGCGAGATCAGCGAACAAACCAGTACCGCCGCGACCGCCACGGCCAACGCTATTTCCAAACTTTCCGAATTTGCGACTCAGCTTAGAAAGACCGTCGCAGGATTTACGTTGCCGAAGGAATCGCTGCCGGCGACGACATTGCAATCGACATCTGCGGATGTGACGGGCGCAAAAGATCAGCGAAAGGCGAGCGCGGGCTAAAGAGCGAAACGATCTCCTAGATGACGGGCGAAATCGGTACAGAGCAGCCACTCACGGACGGCATTGACAATCCCGTCCGCGCGCTTGCGATCGTCAGTAACGAACTGAACGAGACGATCCGAAATGCACACCTTGCGCTGGAAGACTGCGTCGATGGGCGCGGTGGTTCGGCGGCGCTGACGCGCGCCGGGGAGTTGCTGCACCAGGTTCGCGGCGCCTTGCAGCTCACCGAAACCTATGGCGCCGCACTGCTGAGCGAGGAAATGGAGCTCGCCTGCAAGTACCTGGCGACCCTGCGCGCCGGCAAGGGTCGTGAGGATGGGTTCGATGCGTTGACCCGATCAATGGTACAGCTACCGATCTACATCGAGCGTCTTCTCGGTGGCGGCCGGGATATCGCGCTCGTGTTGTTGCCGATGCTTAATGATCTGCGCGCTGCGCGCGGTGAACCGCTGCTTTCCGAGGGTACGCTGCTGCTTCTCAATTTGTCGCCCAAGCGATCCGACAAAAAAGATGAGGCACGCACGGGCAGTGGCGAGGATCCAGTGCAGGTTGCGGCGCGATTGCGGCCCAAATTTCAGTTGGCGCTTCTGGGCTGGATTAAGGGCGGCGAAGCCGAACGCCACATAGACACGCTCACACGGGTGGCGCTCGCACTGGAGAATTCTGCCACTCGCGACGACATGTACCAGCTTTGGTGGGTCGTCGGCGGCGTTCTCGAATCGCTGCAAAACGGCGGTCTCGAAACGTCGGTCGCGATAAAGCGATTGCTCGGGCAAACGGATCGTCAGATCAAGTACCTCATCGATGAAGGGGTTGCGGCGTTTGACAAGCATCCCGTCGATGACCTGATGAACAACCTGCTGTACTACGTCGCTCGCTCAAGTTCGGTGGGCGAACGCATTGGCGAGATTCGGTCTGCATTCAATCTGTCCGAGCTGTTGCCTGGTGACGAACAAGTCGAACACGCGCGTGAGGCACTATCTGCGCCAAGCGTGCAGCTCATGAAGACCGTTGCATCGGCAATCAAAGAGGATCTGGGCCGCGTTAAGGATGTGCTCGATATCTTTGTTCGGACGGGCATGAATAAGTCGTCGGAACTTGTGCCGCAGCTTGAGTTGCTGAAAAAAATCAGCGATACGCTTGGTGTTCTCGGGCTCGGCGAACTGCGCAGCGATATTGACGGAGAAATCGATCGACTAAAGGGCGTTGTCGAGCGCGGCGGCGTTGCCAGTGACCAGGCAATTCTCGATATTGCATCGACACTCCTGCGGGTTGAGGACCGACTTGACCAGCAGCTCGTCAAATTGACGATGCCGCAAGAGGCGCTGCCGGCAGAAACGGATTCGGACATCCCGGAGGCCGAGGCGGCCGACTACCAGAAGGTCGCCGAGTCTGTCATGCGTGAGTGCATTATCAATCTTGCGCGCATCAAGGAAACGATCAGTCAGAGCATGACCTCGCAGGCGCCGTCTCAGGGTCTCGACAGCGTGCCGTCGCTGATTCGCGGCATAAAGGCCGGTCTCATGATGCTGAACAAGGTGCGGGCAATGGAGGTTGTTGAGCGCGTTGGCCAGTTGGTAACGGTGATCCTGAGGGCGGGCGGCCCGGAGCGGCTGGACCAAAGAGAAACCGACCGGCTTGCCGACGCAATCGTGAGCATCGAGTACTACATGGAGACCGTGAAGGCCGGTCGCAGTGAACCGTGGTACATGCTTGATAATGCGGAAGCCTGTCTCGCGGTCCTGCGTGATGCCGGGCGCCGGCTCGAGCAGGAACAAACGGGCGAGCGATCACTGATGTCGACGATGAAAATGCGCGCCGAGGACATCGAGGCAGCCATGGCCGAGCAGGTACCGCAGCCGCCGACCCCGATGCAGGCGACTGAAGTCATGCCGCTGCCCGTCGTGGCGCCCGATGCCGAGCATCTGGATCCGGAGCTGCTTGAGCTCTTCATCGAAGAGGCCAGGGAGGAAATCGCGTCAATCAAGCGCAGGCTTCCAGTCTGGTTCGAAACGCCCGACGATATGGAAACGCTGATTGTCGTGCGGCGTTCATTTCATACGCTTAAGGGAAGCGGTCGCATGGTGGGCGCAGAGCGCATTGGCGAGTTCTGCTGGAGTGTGGAAAATCTTCTGAACAGGCTGATCAATCGCACGCTGGTTCGAACGCCGCCGATGGCCGATTTCATTCTCGAGGCGTCACGGGCCGTACCAGAGCTCGTTGAACAACTCGAAGTCGGAACGGAGCCCGGCACGGATATCAACCTGCTGATGGCGCGCGCCAACGCTTTCGCCGAAGGAGACCCGAACGCGGCCGTGCTGACGATCGAAATGCCCGCGAAAGAGGTCGAGGATAAGCGAGCGGCGCTGGAAATGGATCCGGTCTTGCTCGATATCTTCTCGAAGGAGACGACGGGTCATCTTAAGGTGATTGTCGACTATCTCGCCGCTTGCGAAGGACACAGCCCACCGTTTGACGTAACTGACAAATTGTATCGCGCCTGCCACACGCTGCACGGCAGCGCGAACATGGCAAACGTCGATCGCGGTGTCGCGGTCGCCAGCGCGCTAAATCGATTTGTGCGCCGCGTCTACGACTACAAGGTTGGCTTCCAGCCATCCGGGCTTGCCGGGCTGCGTGCTGCGGCGCAGGCACTGGCCACGATTGTTGGTGACATCAATCAGCCGGAGCAAAAACGCGCCGATTACACAGCGCTCATAAATCATATCACTATGCTCGCGAACGCCGTAATGCCGGCGATTGCCGCGATGCCGGCAACAGTCGATGTTCGCGAAGCAGAAGTCATCGATCTGATTGCGCCCGAGTCTGCCGGGGAAGAAGAGCCGGTCGAGGCGGATTACGATGCCGAGATCGCCGCAATCTTCACCGAAGAGTCTGCCGAGCTACTCGAGGCGACTGACGAGGCGCTGAGTGTTTGGTCGAAGGACAAGTCATCGCGCGCGGCCATCGAGGAACTCAAGCGACATCTGCACACCCTCAAGGGCGGTGCGCGGATGGCGGGAATAACCGCCATGGGCAACCTCAGCCACGAAATTGAAACATTGCTGATTTCTGTCGACCAGGGCCGTGTCAAAGCGTCGGCAGCCGTCGAGGATTTATTGCAACGAAGCGTCGACGAACTACATCGTATGCGTGACATCGTAATCGCCTGCAAGCCGGTGAAATCGGCGAACGAGCTCGTGCTGCGCATCCAGCAGGCCAATCAGGGTTTCGAGGTTGCCGACGACTCCGACGTTGAGACTGCGCCGTCTGACAAAACTGTTGAGACGGCGGTGCCGGGCGAATTCACGATTGAGCCCGAAGATACAATCAGCATGGTGATCATCGATTCATCGTTAGCCGACGAACTTGCCGAGATTGCTGCCCCGGACGCGGCAAAACCCGAACCCGAACCCGAACCCGAACCCGAACCCGAGCCCGAACCCGAACCCGAACCCGAACCCGAACCCGAACCCGAACCCGAACCCGAAC